>NZ_JAHXKI010000003.1:0-307932 GCF_019392195.1 Marinobacter sp. F4206 | reverse complement strand
TCCGGAATTCACGGACGCCATCATGAAGGCCTATCTGAACGTGCAGGCGCCGGAACTGACCACCGAGAACCTTGACCCGGAGGCGCTCCTTGCGGCCGTCGAGCCGGCTCCGGTGGCCTCCACCCTGCTGCAGCGTTTCTCCGATCTGGTGTTGGAAAATGTGAACTGAACGCGCCCCCGCGTTCAGTCCAGAATGTAGGCCGTTTTCTCCAGCGCGTTCTCTTCTTCGTCAATAAAGCGAAACTCGTTCCAGCCGACCCGCACCATATCGTTGCTGTTCAGCCGCTGACGGCTCTCGATTCGGATGTCGTTGACGAAGGTGCCATTGGTGCTGTCGCTGTCAGTGATGTAGTAGTCAACGGTATCTTCGAGGTAGGCATTGGGGACAGCCTCGATGACTGCGTGGTGTCCACTCACGGAAATCTCGTCGATCTGGATATCATTGTCGGCGCGCCGGCCAATCCGGGTCTGGGGTTGGCTCAGCTCAAACGTGTTGACGACCACGTTGTCTACCAGCTGTGAAAACGATGCCATGTCAGGTTCCTCTGCTTAATTCAGGGTCATTAAAACTACAGACACGTTGTCCGATGCCTGATTGTCCAGGGCGGTTTCAATCAATGTCTCCACGGCGCATTCCGTGCTGCGTGCATCCTTGATAAGGTTTTCCCAGTCCGCCTGCGGGACGGAATTGGTGAGGCCATCCGAGCACAGCAGCAGGTGATCACCTGGTTGGAGCGAATGGCTGGCGTAGCTGGTTTCCAGCGGATCCATCGCCCCCACGGCCCGGGTCAGTACGTTGCGGAACGGGACGTTATGCGCATCCGCCTCGGTGATGCTGCCATCTTCAAGCATGTTTTGGACCACGGTGTCGTCCCGGGTCAGGCAGCGGGCCTGCCCGTTCCTAACGAGGTAACAGCGCGAATCCCCCACGTGAGCCACATGCGCGGTATTGTCCTCAACCCACGCCACCACCAGGGTGGTTCCCATCTTGTCCAACTGGGGGTCAGTCCCCCGACGGACCTGAATCCGGTCATTGGCGAGCGCAAGCGCGGCATTGAGACTCTCAGGTGATGCCATCTCACCGGCAAACAATCTCGGCATGAGCGCTTCCATGACGGAATCGGCGGCCAGTCGACTGGCAATCTCGCCGCCCTGGTACCCGCCCATGCCATCGGCAACCAGCATCAGCGCCGCATCGCCATCGTCACGGACCTGCCAGGCCAC
Organism: Marinobacter sp. F4206; assembly: GCF_019392195.1. Taxonomy (NCBI): domain Bacteria; kingdom Pseudomonadati; phylum Pseudomonadota; class Gammaproteobacteria; order Pseudomonadales; family Marinobacteraceae; genus Marinobacter; species Marinobacter liaoningensis. The sequence continues at coordinate 306,708 of NZ_JAHXKI010000003.1, read as the reverse complement.
CACGTCCTGATTGCTCTCCCGGACCGCTCCGGTATGGCTTCGTCCGGCGAGGTGAAGACTCATCAGGAAACCTCCTTCGCTTCCCTGACCGCCAACCGCCGGACGGCTTCGGCCATGGTGGCCGCAGAGGCAAAACGCTTGTCCGGCTCGCGCTGGATTGCCTTGTTGATCAGCCTCACCAGGCCATTGGGAAGATCGGCATTGAATTCACGTACGCTCCGCGGACGCTTGTTGAGAATCTGGTAGGTCAGGTTTGCGAGCGTATCCCCCTGGTAGGGTGTCTCGCCGCTTACCAATTTGTACAGGGTGACACCGAGACTGTAGATATCCGAGGCACCGGTGACCTTCTGGCCCTTGAGCTGCTCCGGCGACATGTAGAGCGGGCTGCCCATCACGCTTCCGGTGCGGGTTCGGGAATCATCGGAAATCTTGGCAATGCCAAAATCAGTAATCTTGATGGCGCCGTCGTCCGGATTGTAGATGATATTCCCGGGCTTGATATCCCGGTGCACAATCTTCTGGCTGTGGGCATAAGCCAGCGCATCCGCCACCTGGGCAATGATATCGAGCACCGTGGGCAGTGGCAGTAACCGGCCCGGCTTGCCAAATTCACTCAGGGACCGGCCCTGGGCATAATCCATGGCGATGTAGGCGAGATCCGCCTCTTCGCCCACGTCATACACGGTCACGATGGCCGGATGATTGAGCCGACCGGCGGCTTCGGCCTCCCGGAAGAATCGGTCTTTGAGCTCCGCGAGATGGCCGTCATCGAATGCCTGGTAACTCAGAGTCTTGATGGCAACGGTCCGGGCAATCTTGGGGTCTTTGCCGAGGTAGACCACGCCCATGGCGCCCCGCCCGATCTCCCGTTCAATCTCGTACCGGCCGAGGGTCGGACGGCTCAGGGACTGGGCCGGCATCAGCAAGGTGCGGGTACTGTCGAATCCGCCGGTTTGCATGGACGTTGTTTCCGGCGACATTTTTTCCAGTGCCGACAACCGCTCAGCGGCGTCCCGGAAGTTCTTCCGGTTGTCCAGAATACGCCGGTAAGTCTGAACCGCTTTCTCGTATTGGCGCTTACGCTCCTGCTGAATGGCAATTTCATACCGTACCTCCAGCGCATCGTCACAAACCGGGCACGCCATCAGTGCGTCGAGGGCCTCGTCAGTGTGCCCCTGTTGCAGCAGCAGCCTGGAAAGACGCACACGGGCTTCCCGTACGTTGGCTGCCAGCGCGCGAATCTCACGATCCGGCTGAAGCCAGAACAGCATCGCCACAAACCCGGCAACCAGCAGGGTAATGACCTCGCCCAGCGGTAACCAGTCGCTCTGATAGAAGGTCAGCGCCGCCTGCAGAACAACCAGGGAACCTCCCAACAGGAGTGTTACCGGGAGCGCCACGGCGGCACCCATCCTGGGAATAGCCAGCACCAGATAGAGTGCCGAGACAACCAGGCCGACACGAATGGCCATATCGGACCAGGCCGGCTCGGACAGACCCCGCACCGCCAGGGTCGATTGCAGCGCATCGGCAGGAACCGGAACCGACAGGTTTCCGGATTCCGGGGCCCCCAATAAACCGAGCAGGACTCGGTCGGCCCAGCTCAGGAACGCAAAGTGATCACCGGCGAGGGCAAACACCACCGCCGCAACGACCACCACCAGTCTCAGACTGAAAAGGTGCGAGAACAGAAAGAAGAGTGAGTTCACAGGCAACGTTATTCTAAATGATTGATCTGGCTAGTTTAGAAACAGCCGCCTCCGGGCGATACCCGCAAAGAAGTGTTTTTTGTAAGTGTTTGTTTACCTGCGAGGGAGCTCACGTATAGTAGCCCGAGCATTAAAAAGGACGGTGGACCCACAGACATGACATTGAAGTTGCTGATTGCCCTGTTTTTCCTCCTACTGGGCGGACTTGGCCTCTATCACACCAACAAAACACTGCCCGCCGGCATCAGTTACCGGGGCACCGTCTCGACGCTGCAAGACCCGATTCTGCTGACCGATGTCACCCGCCATCACGTCGACGGCACGGAAACCCGGGATCAGGAGATTTTTGACGAGGTTCTGCGCCTGATCGGTGGCGCCGAAAAGTTCATCCTGCTGGACATGTTTCTATACAACAGCACCAAACCGGAGGACGTAACTCACCGTCCCCTGGCACTGCAACTGACGGACGCCCTCATTGCCCGCAAACGGGCACGGCCGGAGATCGAGATGGTCGTCATTTCCGATCCGCTCAACACCATGTACGGTGGCTCCCGATCGCCTTTGTTCGAAACCCTGCGCCAAGCCGGCATTCAAGTTGTCGAGACCAGCCTGTCGCCGATGCGGGACAGCAACCCGGCCTGGTCGTCCATTTGGCGGCTTTGCTGCCAGTGGCTGGGCAACGATCCTGACGGGGGCTGGATGTCAAACGCCCTGGGCGATCGCAAGGTTACCCTACGCAGCTATCTGGCATTGCTGAATTTCAAGGCCAATCACCGCAAACTGCTGGTGGTGGACCAGGGACCCGAGTTACGGGGACTGGTTACGTCGGCCAATCCCCACGACGGCAGCAGTCGGCACAGCAACATCGGCCTGAGTTTCACCGGGGACGCCGTCGCCGATCTCCTGAGAAGTGAACGGGCGGTACTGGCCATGTCCGGCGCCGGTACCTCCTCAGTCGATCGTTGGATTGCGATCGCCGAGGGCCTTGAGGCGCCGGCAGAAGACAGCAGTCCTGGCGCCAGGGCTTCGGGCAGCGTGATGGTGCTCACCGAATCGGCCATTCGTGCCACGGCGCTGGATATGATTGACCGTGCCGACTCGGGCGACCGTCTGGATCTGGCAATGTTTTATCTTTCCCATCGCGGAATCGTTGAGAGCCTGCTGGCGGCCCACAGTCGAGGCGCCCGGCTGCGGGTGTTGCTGGACCCCAATAACGAAGCCTTCGGGCACGCCAAAAGCGGCATTCCCAACCGGCAGGTGGCCATGGAACTTCACCGGGCGGGGGTGTCCGTGCGCTGGTGCAATACCAGGGGCGAGCAGTGCCACAGCAAGCTACTGATGTTACGACCTGAACAGGGCGACATCGAGATTCTGCTGGGCTCCGCCAACTTTACCCGCCGTAATCTGGATGACCTCAACCTGGAAACCAGTGTGTGGCTGGCGCAATCGCAAAACGCACCTCCTGCTCGCAAGGTGATTCATCTTTTCAACGAGCAGTGGCGGCTCGGCCCCGGCAATGACCCGGTCATGAGCCTGCCCTACGAGGCATGGGCGGACGAATCCGGAATTCGCTACTGGCGTTATCGCATTATGGAATTTACCGGGCTTTCAACGTTCTGATATGCAACAAATGAAAATATTGTATGTTGAACAGCCATCTATGTCTGGTCTATGGTCATAACACATAACCAGAAGCAGGAGCCCAAGATGTCCGGTATCAGAAAACACCTGAGATACGTTTCGTTTTTCATGGCCTTGATGATCAGCTTGGGGTCAGTCTGGTCTTCTACCGCCTCCGCCGCCATGGTCGGCACCGGCGAGATGATCAGTGGCCAGGAAATCCAGTTGGATCGCCAGCAACTGACGGATATGCTGGAAACCCAGGAAGTGCAGGACAAACTGGCCGAAATGGGTGTCAGTGACGATCAGGTCCGTGACCGGATCCAGAATCTGACGCCACAGGAACTGGCGGATTTCGAGCAGCAACTCGCAGAAGCACCCGCCGGGCAGGACGTGGTTGGCATCATTGTGCTGTTCCTGCTGGTATTCATCGTTACCGACATGCTGTGTGCAACGAACATCTTCCCGTTCATCAACTGCATTCGGTAAGTGCCCTTTACTATCCCTCCCAAGCCGGCCGGCGGCCTGATCAGTCTTCTACTGGTCCTGCTGCTGGCCGGCTGCGCTTCCGCTCCAAAGTGGCCCTCTGCCCCCCCTGACAACAAGTCCCTGCTGACACGCACGGTTCTGAAGGATGTGCCTTTCTACCCCCAGGAACGCTATCAGTGTGGCCCGGCCTCGCTGGCGATGATGCTGAACAGTCAGGGTCTGGACACCGATCCGGAACTCTTGCGCGATCTGGTTTACATCCCCGGCCGGGAAGGTTCCTTGCAGGTGGAAATGGTGGCTGCCGGGCGTGCTCACAACATGCTGGTTTACCCCCTGGATGGCAGCCTGGAAAGCCTGCTCGAGGAAGTTTCAGCGGGCAATCCGGTGCTGGTGATGCAGAACCTGCTGTTCAACTGGTGGCCGCAGTGGCATTTCGCTGTGGTGATCGGCTTCGATCCGCAGAAGCAGACCATCATCCTGCACACCGATACCCGGGAACGTCATGAAACCACTGTGGAAGTTTTCGTAAACACCTGGTCCCGATCCGACAACTGGGCCGCCGTAATGCTGCCACCCGACCGGATCCCCGCGAGCGCCGAGGCATTAACCTACCTTGCCTCAGCCAACGATCTTGAAACCACAGGGCGAACCAACGCGGCCATGACGGCCTACCAGACTGCAGAACGGCAGTGGCCGGATCAGCCGGCCGCCATTCTGGGCCAGGGCAACATTGCCTACACCCGCCAGAACCTTCAGGAAGCGACCAACCACTTTTCCCGCCTGGTCGCCCGGTTCCCCAGCGAGGCCGTCGGCTGGAACAACCTGGCCCACACGCTGGGTGAAACGGGATGCGTCGAAGAGGCCAAACAGGCCCAACGCTGTGCCTCAGCCCTGGCACCCGAGCGGTTCGGAGCTCAAATCGAACCAGGCAAGGCTGATCAGAGCCCGGCAAGCTGCCCCACCCTGGTGTGCCCTGCCCTCACTGAGCCTCGGCAGTAACCGGTTTCCGGAACAGTGCCACGTCTTTTCGGGGCACTGTCAGTTCCCAGCCCAGCCGTTCGGCAATAACCGATAGCGTCTGCTCCCGGTAAAACACCACATGGGTTGGGTCCCGACGGTAATGCCAGCTTGCAAACCGGGCGTCGTCGGTCTGGAAACAGGTCATGATGCCGAGCCATCCGCCGGGCTTCAGCAGCCGATCCAGTTGCCGGAACACCTTCCACGGATGGTGCAGGTGCTCGACCACCTCGGTGCAGGTCAGAAAATCATAGCGTTGATCGAGCGCATCCGCGTTGGGGTAAAAAAACGGATCATAAATGCCCATATCCATACCCGCTTCAGTCAGCATCGCGGCAAGCTCGGGGCCAGGTCCGCATCCGAAATCCAGCCCGGAAAGCCCGGGCTCGAGCCGCTCCAGAAGCGGCTCCGCCAGCTTGGTCAGAAACCGGCGATAACCGGGATCCCCGGACTCGTTTTCGTGGTGTTCGTAGATCGCCTTTTCCTCGGCTTCCGTCAGCCGACTGGATTCCGACATCACCGTCGCTTCGCAGGCGGGGCAACGCAAGTAGTGCTGCGCCCTGACCGTCTGAAAATCCACCAGCTGCCCCTGCTCGCACACCGGGCATTTCATAGCGTTCGGACACTGGGGCTAGCTGACTCCTGAAGCCCCGCAGCCGCCTGGACCGCATGGTCCAACTCGGTTTCCGGCAACTCCGCGGCACTGATGACCTCAATCCGGGACAGATCGCGGGGTTCACTATCCATCATCGACAATGAACCATCCACCATGTTGAGCGTGCGCCAACCGTCCAGGCAGTGAATAACCGCCTTGAACCTCTCAAACCGGCTGTCCATGGCCAAAGCCATGAGTCGCTGCTCATCGAACCGGAGTTCCGGATGGATCCGCCAGCCCAGGCTGACGTACCCCTGCCCCTCGTTTCGGACCCGTTGCCAGGGCTCTTCCTGAATGTCGGGCACGGGCGCAACGCTTTTCTGTTGGTGATGATGATGGGCGTGGGGCGTCGTTACTGTGGGCAAATCGGTCTGGCCATCCAGCCACTCGGGGCTCAGCCGGCCCTGACTGGTCCGGAAAACGGCCTGCTTTGGGGACGCCAGGGCGGCAGCCCAACGCTCGAAGGCGCCAATCTGCTCCGGCGAGGCCAGATCAGTTTTATTGGCGACGAGAATGTCGGCGGCCGCCACCTGATCACGGAATTGCACATTCTCAAGAACCCGAGGGTCCTCAAGCTTGCGTGGATCAACCAGCGTGATGACCGGCCCGAGCTCAAGCACCGTGGCGTAATGCTCGTCGGTCAGGATCTGGAGGATCTGTGACGGATGCCCCAACCCCGTCGGCTCGATAATCAGACGATCAGGCCTGGCCTGCCTGATCAGCTGATTGAGACCAACCTGCATGGGCAAGCCGGCCACGCAGCACATGCAACCGCCGGGTATTTCCTTGATGACGGCACCCTCCGACTGCAGCATCGCGCCGTCAATGCCGACTTCACCAAATTCGTTGACCAGCACGGCCCACACCTCGCTTTCGGGCTTGGCTTTCAGCAGGTCCAGAATTGCCGTGGTTTTGCCGACCCCCAGGAAACCGAGGATCAGATTGGTAGGAATGGATTTTTTCATGAAAGGTATCGCGGCCTTATCGATTCTTCTGTGTTAACAAACGGTCCAGCCGGAGCCGCTCACGATCATCGAACAGCCGTCGACTGCCCCAGGACACGGCCATAAGCGTTCCGAAACCGGTACCGACGGTTATCGTGAGCATCACCAGGATCTGGTATTTCACCGCCACCGCCGGCGGGCTGCCCGCCAATATCTGGCCGGTCATCATGCCCGGCAGGCTGACGATCCCGGCGGCGGCCATCGCGTTGATGGACGGCATCATACCGCTTCGCATGGCGTGCCTGCGGATGTCTTCAAGGGCCTCACGCCAGGGCTCGCCAAGCATCAGGCGGTTCTCGATGATCGTGCGCTGGCTCCAGACCGATTCGTTCAGACGGTCCAGGCTCAGGGCCACACCGGTCATGGTGTTACCCAGCATCATGCCCAGCAATGGAATGGCATATTGTGGCGCGTACCAGGGCTCGGGACCAATGACGACCACCAGTGTCAGCACTGTCACCGTAAATGAGGAGACAAACATGGCACCGGTGCCGATGCCGAAGGACCAGAACCCCCGCAACCGGCGCTGCTGGCGCGCCATGACTTCCCGGCCGGCCACCAGCAGCATAACGGTGGCCATCAGGGCTACCCAGTAAAACTCAGACGACGCGAACAGTGCTTCCAGCACCAACCCGATCAGCGCAAGCTGGATGACCGTGCGCGTAGCGGCAATGAGCAGACTGCGGGCAACGCCAAGCCGGCTTGCCAGGCTGACACCTGCCAACACCAGAATGAGCGCGGCGGCCAGCGCCAGCTTCCACCAGGCGAGATCAATGACTTCCATGCATCAGCTCCAGCGTATGGCCCCGAATGCAGTAATGCCTGCCGGACACCCGTTCAATCTGGGCGATATCGTGGGCAACCCAGATCACCGGCAGGTCCCGTTTCCGGATTTCCTCAACCAGCCAGTCTTCGACCTGACGGGTCATGGCGTCATCCAGGTTCGCGGTGGGTTCGTCCAGCAGCAAGACTCTGGGATTCCGGGCCAGAGCCCGCAAGACAGCCAGACGCTGTCGCTCCCCCGACGACAACCGGTTCACGGCCCAATCCATCACCTCAGGCGGGAATCCGAGCGCGCCGGGAACGTCCCGGGCATCCGGGCCAAAATGTGAACCCACGTCCTCGAACCACCACTGACTGTCCGCCGGCACCAGCATCACCTGCTGGCGCCAGACATGCCCGGGCACCGCCTCCTGGGAGGTATCATCCAGCCGCACCTTACCCTCGTGGGGGTCCAGGTCTGCTACAGCCCGAAGCAGGCGACTCTTGCCGCTGCCAGAGGGCCCGGACACACAGACGATGTCACCGCCGTGAAGCGAGAGATCCACTCCCTCTAGCGATCCCACGGAGAGCTTTTCCAGGGTCAACGTCGTCACTTTTCTCTCCGAACGGCTCAGGGTTGCTCATTCTTGTTGAGAAACATCTGAATCAGGCGATCCGACAGAAAGACATGGGCAAAAGCCGGATACGGCAGGTAATGCGACAGCAGCGTTGCGGCTGTCAGGGCATCGAAGCCGGTATCCAGGAAAACCCAGGCGCCAAACGCCAGGAACAAAGCCCCCAGAAAACCGCCATAAATCCAGAGCGCCCGTGACCGCTCTTCCGGCAGGGGTTCCCGCTTCAGGGCGCGAGCAATGGAGAACCCCATATAGGCCGCAATCAGAACGGCAATCAGGACAGACGGCAAGACGCCGGTGAATCCAAGAAGAAAACGGCACAGGTAGTTCGCCAGGAAAAACAGGATAATACCGGTGACCGAGACAATCGTGATGCGTGTCTTTTCCATAAAGACCTTATTGTTGTGGGTGTATGCATTCGAGCCATGAAGTGAATAAGCCCAAATCATGGCAGAGCAGCTGGGAAAGCACCAGCACAGAGGCTGTAAGCCCGATACACCCCTGCTATCATGTGCCCACTCAGCCACCGACCGGACCACAGATGACCACCAGTTCCTCCACCCGTCTGAACAAATACATCAGCGAAAGCGGACTCTGCTCGCGGCGGGAGGCCGACCGTTACATCGAACAGGGCAACGTCTACATCAACGGTAAACGCGCCACGGTGGGTGATCAGGTGTTGCCCACCGATACGGTTAAGGTCAACGGCCAGGTGATTGAGCCCAGGGCGGAAGAAGATCTGGTGTTCATTGCCGTCAACAAGCCGGTCGGCATCGTCAGCACCACGGACACCGCCGAGAAGCAGAATATCCAGCGGTTTGTCGGTCACAGTGAACGGATATTCCCCATTGGCCGGCTGGACAAGGACTCCCAGGGGCTGATCTTCATGACCAGCAACGGTGACCTGGTGAACAAGATTCTCCGGGCCGGGAACAACCACGAGAAGGAATACCTGGTCACCGTCGACAAGCCCATCACCAAAGACTTTATCAAGGGCATGGCCAGCGGCGTACCGATCCTCGGCACCGTTACCAAGCCGTGCAAGGTCCAGCAGGAATCCCGGTTCGTGTTTCGGATCATCCTGGTTCAGGGCCTGAATCGCCAGATCCGCCGGATGTGCGAACACTTCGGCTACGACGTCACCAAGCTTGAACGCATCCGCATCATGAACATCAGCCTGGGCGGCTTGCCGGTCGGCCAGTGGCGGGATCTCACGAGCAAGGAGCTGGCAGTGCTGTTCGATGCCATCAAGGATTCCTCATCGGAAGCCCCGGCGGGAACACGGAAACAGCCCCGTCCTGCCAAACCAGGCAGCCGTCCCGGTGGCAAGGGCTCCGGCAACAAGGCGCGAAAGCCCGGCACTGGCAACAAGCCGGTCGGGAAATCCCCGGGCAAACCGCCAGGGCGCTCGAAAGGCACGCCTCCGATCAGCCGCAAACCCAAAAAACAGCGACAGCGCAGCCCCAAGCGCTAGGGCTCGTTCAGTCGTGCAAGGGCTCTCGCTCTACTGGGCGAGCTTTGAGAGTGGGAAACGTTCGACCACGGTGTAGACTGAACCCGCGCCACCCTGGGTACTTTCCAGCAGGACAATCTCATCAACCGGGAGCCTGCCAAAACAGTCCTCACTGTGTTCCGCCAGTAATCCGGTCACCGAACCCCGCTGTTTCCTGAACCGTGCCAGGGTAATGTGGGGCCGGAACGGTCGCTTCTCAAAATGGAAACCGAGACGCCCCAACCGCTCTTTCAGGGTGGCATTAACCGCCGTCACCGGCCCCTCGGGACTGACCCCGGCCCACAGGTTGCGCGGTGTTTGCGGTTGGCCGAAACACCCCACACCCCTCACCTCCAGCTCGAACCGGGCCAGCGGCAGCTCCCGCAGAGCCAGGCTAAGTTCCGGAAGCGTCTCCACGTCGACATTGCCGAGAAACAGCAGCGTCAGGTGCAGCTGCCCGGCACTCTGCCATTTGGCACCGGCAACCGGAGCCCTCACCTGCAGTAGTCTGTTTTTGACCGGCGCCGGAATTTCCAGGGCGAAGAACAGCCGCGGCATTGCCCTAATCCTCGTAAATCATCTTGCGGACCATGCCTCCGTCGACGACGAAGTTCTGGCCGGTAATGAAGCCGGCTTTCGGCGATATCAGATAACCCACCAATGATGCGATGTCATCAGGCACACCGACCCGGCCGGCCGGATGTTGAGCGTGATCCGATTTGGCCAGCGGCGGAACGCCTTCGGCGCTGCCCTGGTGGGCCCGGGTATCTATCCAGCCGGGACTGATGCAATTCACCCTGATCTCCGGGCCAAGGCTCATGGCGAGGGCGTGAGTCAGAGCGACAATACCGCCCTTGGTGGCCGCATAGGCTTCGGTCTCCGGTTCGGACTGCAGGGCTCGGGTGGAGGCCATGTTCACGATGGCACCGCGAGATTTTCTCAGGTGCGGAACCGCGTGCTTGGTCACCAAAAACGGGCCGGTGAGATTCACATCCAGCCGACGCTGCCAGTGTTCAAGGCTCAGTGCTTCGACAGGACCGGTTTCAGGATCGGCGATACCGGCGTTGTTGATGACGGCATTCAGGTGACCGCCCCAGGACAGGGTTTCCTCAAGCAGCCGCTCGACATCGGATTCGCTGGCCACATCGCCGGCAACAAACTTCAGCTGCCCCTGGCCATCTTGTTCCAATTGTTTACCGACAGCGTCGTCGAGATCGCTGAAAACCACGTTCCAGCCTTTGCTGGCCAGATGCTGGACAATACCCCGGCCAATGCCCTTCGCACCGCCGGTTACCAACGCAACTCGTTCATCAGGATTCACGGCGGCCTCCAGTCACGGAATCATCATTCTATCGTCGCGGCCTAGTCGACGCGTTTGAGGGTTACATCGATGTTGCCACGGGTGGCATTGGAGTATGGGCAGACCTTGTGCGCTTCATCAATCAGCTGCTTGGCCTGGACATCGTCCATACCGGGCAGACTGATGCCCAGCTCTACCTCGATTCCAAACCCGCCCGGGATCTGCCCGATACCGACCGTGCCTTCAATCGAGGCATCTTCCGGCATGTCGAGCTTGTCACGGCCGGCCACAAACTTCATGGCGCCGATAAAACAGGCGGAATAACCCGCGGCAAACAACTGCTCAGGGTTAGTGCCTTTGCCACCGGCACCGCCGAGCTCCTTCGGCGTGGTCAGCTCGACATCCAGTACACCGTCGGAGGAAATGGCACGGCCATCACGACCGCCGGTGGCTTCTGCAGAGGCACGGTAAGCTACCTGTTCAATTGACATTACATTCTCCTTCTCTTCTTCGATAGTGGACCCTGAGGTTGTTGAATCAGTACCTCAGGGCGTCCCCGGGGTGGAGCGTTTTCCCCGCCAAGGCGGGGACTGAAACGGAAAGGCTATTTTTCGGCAGGCGTAGGACGCACCAGAATCTCGTTCACATCAACATGGGCAGGCTGGGACACCGCGTACATCACCGCATTGGCAATGTCCTCCGGCTTCAGCGCATGTTCCGGGCGCTCATCAAAGAACGGCGTGTCCACCATACCCGGCTCAATCAAGGTGACGCGGATTCCGGAACCCCGAAGCTCTTCGCGAACGCCATAACCGATAGCGGATACCGCCCACTTGGTCGCACTGTACATGGAGCCCGGAATCGTTACCCGACCGGCGGCGGAGCCGGTCAGCAGCAGATGCCCCTTACTCTCCCGGAGTGCCGGCAGGCAGTGCTGCACCGTCAGACCCACACCATAGATGTTGGTCAGGATCATGTCTTTCCAGACTTCCGGATCGGCTTTGCTGAACCCGCCAGGTTCACCACCGCGACCCGCATTGGCAAAAACCGCATCAATCTGTCCGAAGGTCGACCGTGCCTTTTCGACCATCGCCTTCTGGTGATCGCCATCCTGAACATCACACTGGACCGTCAGAACGTTTGAGTCGCCCCCCAGCTCCCGGGCCAGCCCGGTAAGTTTTTCCTCGGAACGCGCCGCCAGGACCAGTCGATAACCCTGTTCGGCGGCCGCTCTCGCAGTGGCCGCGCCAATACCGGAAGACGCGCCTGTAATTAGCATAACCGGCTGATTTGCCATAATTAGGCTCTCCAAAGGTGTAAAAGGTAAAGGTAACTACGATTCGGACGATGCAGCCGATCAACGGACCCTTGCCCACAGACTCAGGCCGCCTTGACACTTAGTAGAGATTGATCAGAAACACTGCGACGATGGCGAGTGCCAGCAGGAACCAGCGGGCGTAAAAATCCGGCTTGTCGTCGCCGCCATCAGCCGCGACGGTCGCATGACCACCCGCCTCGTATTCGCGGACCAGCTCTCTGGCCCGGTACAGATCTTCGTCCTCAACATGGACATTGCTGAAGCCGGCTGCACCGATTTCTCCCATGGCGCCCTGCAGGTAGTGCCCACCCACATGGGCTTCAATGCCGTTGGCGTTGAGCAATCCCGCAACGATGTGTGCCTCGGTGATGTCTCGGGCCCGATAGGCTATTTGCATCGCCCCGCTCCTTCTGTGATCTTTGAGGGCAGCACCCGCCGTAATCAACGGGTATCATTTAAAGCATAGTTCGCCCCTTTGTCCGGGGCCACTCTGATACGGACGCCCCATGCTCTGGATTCTTCTGGCTATCGTTGCACTGATTATCGTCGTTACTCTCGTGCTGTTCCGGGTCGAAGATTTATCCCACCTCGACAATCACGACCACCCGGTCCGGGACGGAGTTCCGAGCGACGCTCACCAGGAAGTGCTTGGCCGCATCCGTGAACTCGGGCAAAGCTCCCGTGGGCTCCGGGGCAAGGCACGCCTGACCGCGTTGCGGGAACACATGGACGGCCTGAGCGAGGGCCTGGACCTGAAATCCGAGTTTCGTGCCTGCGACAGCCCCAGGGGGGAATGGGTGATTGCACCGGGCGTCGACACCCGTCGACGCGTCCTGTACATCCACGGCGGCGCTTGGGCTGCCGGCAGCCCCAGGAGCCATCGAGCGATCACCGATCAATTCTCCCACCTGGCCAACGCGGCGGTATTTGCCGTGGATTACCGGCTGATGCCAGAGAATCGTTACATGGACGGTGTCCGGGATTGCCGGAAAGCCTATGCCTGGCTGCTAAAACACGGGCCGGACGGCCCCGGGGAGGCTTCCTTCGTGGTCATTGCCGGTGATTCCGCAGGCGGCAGCCACGCGCTCGGACTGCTGGCCTGGGTCCGTGACAATGGACTTCGCCAGGCCGATGCCGCGGTGGCCCTGTCGCCATCCACCGACCTGACCCTGACAGCCCCCAGCAACCGGGATAACATCCGAACCGATCCGCTGCTCGGGCCGGCCTTCGGGGGGCTCTCAAAAATCCCCTTACCGGTCATCTGGTGGGCAACCCTCGCCGCGTTTCGGGTGTCCCCGGCCAGTGCCGTCGCGTCCCCGGTACGGGGTGATCTGCGCAATCTTCCGCCGACCCTGATTCACGCCAGCGATACCGAAATGCTACTGGACAACGCCCGCCGGTATACCGCCAAGGCCCGGGCCGAAGGCTCACCGGTGGAGCTGCACACCTGGGCCGGCATGGTCCATGTGTGGCACATTTTCGTGTCACTGCTGCCCGAGGCGGACGAAGCGTTCGAAGATATTGGCGAGTTCTTGCAGAGGGTCGAAGCCGGCGGTGACGAGGCAAAGGCCGTTCAAACCTGAACCTTGCCCCGAAGCGCCTTGGTCTTGCCCTTCTGGGTCTTGCGGTCCACCCGCTTGCGCTGAGCAGAGCGGGACGGCTTGGTAGGCCGGCGGGCCTTGCGTGGCTTGACCGCTTCCAGTATCAGGTCCTTCAGACGTTTCAGGGCGTCTTCCTTGTTCAGCTCCAATGTCCGGAAGGATTGTGCTTTGATAATAAGGATGCCGTCCTTGCTGATACGCTGGTCATTCAGCGCCATCAGGCGCTCCTTGTAGAACGGAGGCAGGCTCGAGTGCAGGATATCGAATCTCAGATGAACGGCCGAGGCGACCTTGTTCACGTTCTGGCCGCCGGCTCCCTGGGCCCGGATCTGGGTGATGTCGATCTCCCAGTCGGCAAGTTCAACAGCATTGGATAGTTTCAGCATTTGACAAGGGTAACAAATCCCGAGGCGTCAGGCCTCGAAAACCCGGTAACCCGAGATATGTGCGGAAGATTCACCTTTTATACACCCCCGGAAACGCTGATCAACCATTTTTTCCCGGACGGGCTGGAGGTGATCGGTCACTTCGACCCTGAGTACAACATTCCTCCGGGGGTGGGCATTCCACTGATTCGCACCAGCATGAACGGTACGTTCATCCTGACGCACTCGCACTGGGGCTTCAGGCCGGTGTGGGCAGGCGACACGGCCCCTGCCCCGATCAACGCCCGGGCTGAAACCGTGGCCACCTCCAGGTATTTCAGGGAGGCTTTCGCCCACCACCGCTGTCTGATCCCGGCCAACGGCTGGTATGAATGGAAACAGACTGAGCGTGGCAAGGAGCCTTACTACCTGACGCCCGCCAATCCAGAGCAAACCCCAGCCATTTTCTTTGCCGGCATCTGGACACCGAGAGAGGGCGACAACACCACCGCCTGCGCGATCATCACCGAACCGGCCAGCGAGACCCTCAAGCACATCCACGACCGCCAGCCAGTGGTACTGGATCCTGATTGCCTCAGTGGCTGGCTGGATCCTTCCCTCACTGACCGCGATGGCATTCGTGCGGCCACCCATCGCCTCCCGGTGACTCAGCTGGAGGCGTTCCCGGTCTCGACCGAGGTCAACAACCCGCGCCACAACACGCCAGATCTGATCAACAGGGCCTGATGCCGAAGATCCAGGTTCACTCATTAAGAATAAACCGTAACCTGACATCCGGACGGTTCGATAATAAGGTTTGTTATAAATCTTGTTATCGGAGTTACGGAATGGCAGTCACGCTCAGACAATCACTGATACTCGTGATTCTGGCCTTTGCGCTGGGCGGCTGTGCCAGCAACCAGAACCTGCGAACCGGAAGCGGTAGCGGGCTTGCACCGATTGAACCGGTTCACTCATCGGAAAAAGCCCAGAGGCTCTGGCAGGTCTATGAGCGTTATGCAGGCGTGCCCTACGAGTATGGTGGCACCTCGGCCCAGGGGTTCGATTGCTCCGGGTTTATCCTCACCGCCTACCGGGAAGGGCTCGGCCAGCAGTTACCCCGCACAACCTCACAGATGCTCCGGTATGGCAAAGCCATTGCACCCGGGGCCATCCAACCGGGCGACCTGGTGTTCTTCCGAATCCGGGGCAAGGAGCAGCATGCCGGCATCTACATGGGCAATGACCGCTTTATCCATGCCTCCACGTCCGTCGGTGTCACCCAGTCGAAGCTGGACGGTTACTATTGGAAAGACCGGTTTACCGAGGCTCGGCGGTTCGACTAGACCGGTCAATTCGCCCTATCGTTTCTCGCGCACGTAAAGAACCTTGTGAACCCGGGCGACCAGCTCGCCGCTTTCGTCCGTTATCTCAACGTCCCACTCAGGCAGGTATTTCTCACCGCCCTCGGTTTTGCGGCGGATCTCCTCCAGACGAACTGCCGTCAGATCGAAGTGCGCAGTCACCGTGCCCTTGCCCGGCCGGACAAACTCGATACTGGCCGATTTGTCCCACACGATGTAATCGTTACCGAGCCGGCGCATCAGCAACAGCATGTAGAGGGGGTCCACCATGCTGTAGAGCGACCCGCCGAAGTGGGTACCTACGTAGTTGGTGTTGAACCAGTGCTGGCGCATTTCGACCGTCGCGGTACTGAAATCGTCGGCGATATGAGTCACTTTGACGCCGGCGCCCAGGTAGGGCCCGAAGGTGGTCAACCTGCGCCGCAAGGCCCCGGCGCTGGCAAACCACTGGCGGATTTTTCTGTTCATGGGTACGCCCCTGCAGTAAATTCGGCTTTACATAGCAGCCTATCTTCTACAGGTGCAATCGCGGATGCAACAGAAATTCATACAGTCGTTTGATTTTCTGCCCGGTGTCCCGGAGATTACAATCCACCAAAGGCGAGCTGCAGGGCGATGCCGGCCATCATCAAACCGATGACACCATCAATGATGCGCCAGGCCGTCGGGCGCGACAGGATGGGCGCCAATGCCGAACCACCCCAGGCCACCAGCGTGAACCACAGGATCGAAGCACTGCTGGCACCGGCCAGAAATGTGGTGGTGTTCTCCTGCTGCGCGCCCACCGCGGGAATCAGCAGCAGGGTATCGAGATAGACCTGGGGGTTGAGCAGTGTCACCGCCAGGGTGGTAAACAGCACACCCTTGAGGCTGCGCCGGGTGATTTCGCCGGCTTCCAAGGCCGCGCGGCCGCGACTGGCCCGGTAAAATGCCTGCACCGCCAGCCAGCCGAGAAACACCACGCCCAGCCAGCGCAGGATTTCCAGCGCCTGGGGCATGGCCATCAGGGCCGCGCTGACACCAAACATACCCAGGGTAAACAGGGACACATCTGCGATCATGCAGATTCCGGCGGACCACCAATGATGCTCACGGCGGATCGCCTGGCTCAGAATGTAGGCATTCTGGGCACCGATTGCCACGATGATGCCACCGCAGACCACCAATCCTGTCAGATAACTTTCCAGCACAGCATGAACTCCTCAGTCGATGGCGCAAGAATAACGATTCCCGGCTATACTGGAAATTCATACTCATAAT
Source organism: Marinobacter sp. F4206 (assembly GCF_019392195.1). Taxonomy (NCBI): domain Bacteria; kingdom Pseudomonadati; phylum Pseudomonadota; class Gammaproteobacteria; order Pseudomonadales; family Marinobacteraceae; genus Marinobacter; species Marinobacter liaoningensis. The sequence goes on along the minus strand of NZ_JAHXKI010000003.1, from coordinate 290,117 downwards.
GCTGCATAAGTTTTACTAATGATTGACTACAAACTGCTGGAAGCACTGGCGACGGTCATCGAATGCGGCGGCTTTGAGCGCGCCGGCGCTGCACTGGGATTGACCCAATCCGCTGTGTCTCAACGCATACGGACACTCGAAATACGCCTGGGCCAGCCGGTCCTGGTTCGCAGCCCTGCCCTGAAGGCAACGCCGGCCGGACAGAGGCTGTTGAACCACGTGCAACAAGTTCAGCTACTGGAGCGCGATCTCGCCCGTTCCATTCCCGCTATTTCGGAACCGTCTGCCCGGCTTCGAATTGCCCTGAACGCCGACACCCTGGCCACCTGGTGGGCAGAGGCCATAGGCGCGTTTTGCAGTGACGAGGCCCTGCTGCTGGATCTGGTCATCGAGGATCAGGACATTGGCCTGCGCCGCATGCGCGAGGGCGATGTGGCCGCCTGCCTGTGCAGCAGTCCGCAACCCGTCGCTGGCGCGCGCAGCGTGCCGCTGGGCAGCATGGCCTATCTGCCTTTGGCCACCCCGGATTACGTTCGACGTCATTTCGGTGACGGCTTCAACGAACAGAGCCTGGAGACCGCTCCGGCCATCGTATTTGGGCCCAATGACCAGCTCCAGCATCGTTTTCTCGCCCAGTGCGGCTTTCATGGCAGCGTGCCACACCATCTTTGCCCATCCTCGGAGGGGTTCGTGAAGCTGGCGTTGGCAGGTATGGGTTACGGCATGATTCCCGAGATGCAGGCACAAAGGGAGCTGGACGCTGGAACACTGATCAGCATTGCACCCGGTAAGTCCTTGCAAGTACAGCTATACTGGCATTTTTGGCGACACGGCGGCGGAATCATGGACCGATTGACTGATACCCTGACAGCCGCCAAACCATTCACTTACTAAAGGAGCCCTGGGAATGGCCACACTGATTGCGGGTCTGGTTCTGTTTCTCGGTATTCACTCACTCTCCATCGTCAACGAACCATTGCGGAATCGCCTGCAGGCCTCGCTCGGCGAGATACCGTTCAAGGGCCTCTATTCAATTATCGCCCTGATCGGACTGGTTCTGATCGTGATCGGCTACGGCGCAGCCCGACTGGAGCCCACCGTCCTGTACACGCCGCCAGGCTGGTTGCGGCACCTGGCGATGCTATTGCTGGTGCCGGTGTTTCCGCTGCTGTTTGCCACCTATTTGCCCGGACGCATCAAGGCCACGCTCAAACACCCGATGCTGGTTGCGGTCAAACTGTGGGCCCTGGCCCACCTGCTGGCAAACGGCATGTTGCACGATGTCATTCTCTTCGGAGCCTTCCTGGCCTGGGCCGTTGTCGACCGGATCTCGCTGAAGCGACGCCCCCAACGCGCGATCCCTGCCCTGCCGGCAGGGAAAGCGAATGACCTGATTGCCGTCATTGGCGGGTTGGCCGTTTATGTCGTCACGGTCGTCTGGGCCCACCAGTGGCTGATCGGCGTGTCACCCATCTGAAACCGGCAGTGTTGACACCATGAAACACCTGGTCGCGGTTTACGGCACCCTGAAACGTGGCGGCTCCAACAGCGGTTTGCTTCGCAGCGGGACCTTTCTCGGTGAAGACTCACTCACGGAGCTGACGTTATATGACCTCGGCCCCTACCCCGGTGCGGTGGCCAGGCCTTCGGACGGAGTGGTGGTCGAGGTGTATGCCGTTAACGAGCGAATCCTTGCAGAGCTGGACATTCTTGAGGACTATTTCCCGGCGGCACCAAAAGACAGCCTTTACCTGCGAAAACGCACGGCAACCCGGCACGGCTCTGCCTGGGTCTATATTTACAACAGGCCGGTTGGAATGCACCGGCGCATAACCTCGGGCGTCTGGTGATCAGCGCCCGCCCAATTGCACTGACAAGGACCCGATCTTGGACCTGACAACGCCTGCCCTGCTGTTCCCGGCAATTTCACTGTTGCTGCTGGCCTACACCAATCGCTTCCTGGTCCTTGCCCAGCTGATCCGCCAGCTAAAACAGATGGACACAGAGGAAGATCACGGGCTGATTGCCCGCCAAATCAACATGCTCCGGAAACGAATTGTGTTGACCAAGCGCATGCAGGCTTACGGCGTACTGAGCTTTTTCCTGTGCACCGTGTCGATGTTCCTGCTGTTCCTGGGCGCGGAGATGCCAGGCATTGTGGCGTTCGGCATCAGTCTGGTTCTCCTGTCGCTCTCTCTGCTTTACTCCCTGTACGAGATACAGATATCCACCAACGCCATCAACGTCGAGCTGGCCAGTTTTGAGGCGCGCAAGAGCGCCCCGCGTGAGGATACCAATTAAGGGATATGCCGGGGCGAGACGCCAAACCAGTGTGGGAAACGCAACAGGCAGAACAACGCGACCATGTCATACACCGCATGCCAGATCATGACCATGGAAAGGCTGTCGGACAGGACATAAGCGGTGCCCAGCAGCAATCCGAGCCCCGTGGCGACGAGAAAGTAGGTGAAGGAAATGTAGTGCACCAGACCGAACAGCAGCGAAGCGACCGCAATGGCGGTTACCTCGCCCAGACGGCCCGTGAGCCAGCCCTGTACCGCCCCCCGGAACAGCAGTTCCTCGCCAACCCCGGCGATAACGGATAACGCCACCAGAACCGCCCCCCCAAAACTGGCGGCAAAGTCGTGAAGGTTTCTCATCTGGCGCTCGAGATTGTCCGGGAACAGACCGGGAATGCGCGTGAGCGCAATCAGCACCCCATAGGTACCCAAAGCACCCAGGCAGCCCCAGGCAACACTCTGCAGCCAGGACAACCCTTCATTTTGAACCGGAATACCGAAGACCAGTATTGCCACCAGCCCCGCCACACCAATGCCGCCCTGGAACAACAGGGCGGAAAGGGGAGCGATTCCGGAACGGGAACGCCCGACAGCCATCAGGACTCGAACAGGCCTTTTACCGGGAGAAGGTCGCCGTACTCCGGCACCTGTTTCTGGGCCTTGGCCTGGAAGGTTTTCATCATGTCGCCCGGCCGGAACATGCCCGCCTGCCAGGTCGCCATGTAGCGGAGGCTGTCTTCCACGGAGTGGTCACGGCTGTAGTTGAGCATTTCCTTACAGCCGGTCACTGCCAGCGGGGAATTGGCCGCAATCTGGCCGGCGATTTCCATCACGCCTTCAAGCAGAGCGGTCTGATCCGGGTAAGTCGCATTCACAAACCCAAGATTCTGCGCTTCCCGGGCAGAGAATTTGCGGCCGGTGTAGGCGAGTTCACGGACCACGCCCTCAGGCATCAGTTTCGGCAGACGCTGCAGGGTGCCGACGTCCGCGGTCATGCCCAGCTCGGTCTCCTTGATGGTGAAATAGGCGTCCTCGGTGCAGTACCGGCTGTCGGCAGCACACACCAGGTCCAGGGCACCACCGATGCAGCCACCGTGAATCGCGGCCAGTACCGGCAAGCGAATTTTCTCAAGCGACGTCAACGTGTCCTGCAGCTGCAGAACCACGCGCCGCAGGTTTTCTGCCATACGGCCCGGATCACCGCTCATGGGCACGGCTTTGGGATCACTGAAAACACCCAGGTCCATTCCGGCCGAGAAATGCTTGCCGGTGCTGGAGATCACGATCACCCGGGCGTCGGTATTGGCTTCAATGTCCTGCATGCATTTCGGCAGCTCCAGCCAGAAAGCCTTGTTCATCGTGTTCAGCACGTCCGGGCGGCTGAACTGAACGTGGGCAATGTAATCCTTCACTTCGACATTGAAGCTTTCGTAGTTGGCAAGATCAGACAAGACAGGACTCCTTTATACACATTGTTTGTAAGACCAGGGCATTCCAGCCTGGTTGGCAACACCGCATAATTACCCAGCTAACCATATGCCGACAACCCGGGCCATAAAATTTCTGATACGTTCAGCCCGATTGCCTCTGATACAGAACTTGCCGTTTTATTCGGTCAAGACCATGCTGAAGACTCACTGTCAGAGGCGGTAAACATGACACAGCGCTTTCAGCCACGAACCGGAGAAGTGGGTGGCATCCCCGTCGCCCGTAATCTTCCCACCCGCGGCCGTCGCCAAATCGGCGCCTGGTGTTTCCTCGATCACATCGGGCCGGTCACGTTTGATGACACGAATCACGGCCTGCGTGTCGGTCCACACCCTCATATCGGGCTGCAAACGTTTACCTGGATGATCCAGGGCGAACTTCTGCACCGGGATAGCCTGGGAACCGCGCAGCCGATACGGCCGGGCGAGGTCAACCTGATGACCGCCGGCCACGGGATCAGCCACACCGAGGAATCGCTGTTCGGCGACCGGACGCTGCACGCCACGCAGCTCTGGATTGCCCTTCCCGAGGCCGATCGCAACCTACCACCACGCTTTGATCACTATTCCTCTCTGCCCTGCTGGCAGAATCAGGGGGCAACCTGGACACTGCTGACTGGACAGTACGAGAACCGAAAGGCGGATACCCTTCAGTACTCACCGCTGGTTGGCCTCGATATCGACTGCGAGTTGTCCCAGACCCTGGAACTGAATCTGAATTCGGCGTTTGAATACGGCATCCTGCCCCTGACCGGGGCCTTTGACATTAACGGCGAGCGTTTTGAGGCCGATGAGCTTGCCTACCTGGAAGCAGGCCAGACGACTCTGACTCTAACCTGTGATCCCGCAACCCGACTGCTCCTCATTGGCGGAAAACCGCTGGATAAGGAGGTTGTCATATGGTGGAACTACGTGGGCTATCACAAGGAGGAGATTGTCGAGGCCGAGCAGGATTGGGACGCCCAAAGCCTGCGTTTCGGCAATATTCCCGAATGGCCGGGTGAACGGCTGGAAGGGCCGCCCTCACCGTGGCGACGGTGAGAGTTCCTCTAGCTCTTCACCATCCACCAGGCGGGCACGGATACGCGGCAAATACTCCGGGTAATTCTCTTGGAGGAAGGTAATCAGGCCTTCCCGCAGGGCACACCGTAAATCCCAGGCCTGACTGGAATCCGGGGCACTCATCAGAAACCGGACCTGAATGGTGCGATCATCGGAATCGGTTACCTGAACCGTCTCCACCTTGCCGTCCCATTGCGGTGCCTGTCGCAACAGTCGGGCAAACTCTTCCCGCAGGGGAGAAATCGGCATACCGTAATCGAGCCGTATGAACACGGTACCCAAGAGATCGGCGTTATTTCTGGACCAGTTCTGGAACGGATGCTCGATGAACCATTGCAGGGGCACGATCAGGCGCCTCAGGTCCCAGACCCTTAGCACAACGTAGGTGGCCGTCACCTCTTCCACCCAGCACCACTCGCCCTGAACGTACAACACGTCATCAATCCGGAAGGGCTGAGTCAGCGCGATCTGCACTCCGGCCAACAGATTGCCCAATACCGGCCTGGCGGCAAAGCCCAGAATAATGCCACCGACACCGGCCGACGCCAGCAGGCTCCCCCCAACATGACGAACGGAATCGAAGGTCATCAGGGCAGCGCCAAGACCCAGAATGACAATCAGGATATTGAGACCGCGAACCAGGAAGCGGGTCTGGGTCTCCACTTTCCGCGCCCGTTTCCACTCACCTTCGAGGACCGGGTTCAGCGTAACGATGACGTCACCGATGGCGGAGGTGCATCGCACCAGCGTCCAGGTTCCGGCGAGGATCAGCAGCAGCGTCCCGATGTGCTGAAATTCGGCCAGAAACCACAACTCGGAAGGAGCCGCCTCAAGGACGCCATTGAGCGCCAGCAGGCAGACAAAGACACCCAAGGCCCTGGCCGATGCATCAAGGAAGAGCCGCAGCACCGCCTTGCGGCGCGTAAGACGACGGATGATGCCGAGAACCAGCCGGAACACGGCATAGGTCAGAATAACGGACACGAGGGCCGTCAGGCCCGGATACAACCACGAGCTCGTGCCCGCCTCAAGAGATTCCAACATTCCCTGCTCCGACTGCGCTAAATCACTGTGTCTAAAGATAGCAGGCAAATGAGGTTAAAGGCGCTAACCTTATGAAATAACACGAACGCTTCAAACGAAGGAGCCGGCTTTTACTCCTCGACCGTTCTGGTCAATGGTGTTTTCAGTTCGAAGACTTCAAACGCTGCCAAGTCGCCGCTATCCGGAGACAACACTTCAGACAGGACATGCCCATCGGGGTCTTCGGACTCGGAAGGCAGAATCGCCGTCAGCTTTCCGAACATCCCCGTATCGTCTCGATAAAACTCGAACCCCGCGCCCTCGACATCCCCCGTGGGCGCACCTTTCCGGATCGACCCCTGCACATCGAACGAACCGAGTGACGAGTGGGTGACCTTGGCACGCCCCTCCAAAATTGTGGTGCGGCCATAGTCAGCTCCCCTTCCTTCCAGATTTTCGTCGTATTTCAGGGGTTCCTCGGCTATCAGTCTTACAGCCCGGTCGGCGAACATTTCCCGAATGGTGGCATCCATGGTCCATCGACGGTAAACCGTGTAAGGATTCTCGACGGTCTGGACAATGCTCTGCCAGCCATGAAGGCCAATCGATCCGTCATTGCCCGACGCCCGGAAATTATAAAAATACAGCCCAAATTCGAAGGTTTCTATATTCACCGACGCCATGTCCGTTGAGTTTTCCGGAAGGTACTGAAGCTCGTGACCTTCACCCGGGAGGATTTCGGTTACGACAGAGCCGTTATACACCCGACCCTCGTGGTTATAGTCATCAAATGACACCACCAGACTCGCTGATTTAAAGATTGTCTCTTCGTCATCTTCGTATTCAATGCCACCGACCACTCGGATGCCAGGCGGCTGGGCCTGCCCTCCCTCAGAGCGTATGAATACATCCAGCAACATCTGGGGATCAAACAAACGAACGAGCCAGTAGAGGTCCGGGCCGGGCCTCGCGGGGTCGGCCCAGAAGACCTGGGCGGCCTTGCGAAGATTGTCCGGCGTGGCCGTCATTGGAGTCTGGCGACCAGAATAGTTGGGGCCTGTATCGAGCAAGGCAATGATATCCGCTTCCGAGGGTTCATCAGGCAATTGCTCGGCAACGGAATTCAGATGGTCTCGAGCGTAGGCAGCACTAACCAGGCCGACCCGGCCCGCATTTGCCAATGCTTCCTGCATCACGCTGGAATCGGTGAGTTGGGAGGGTGATTGTGATAGGTCAAACCCGAGGTCTGCAAAGGCCCCGTGGGCCCTGTCATCAATGACAATGCCATTGAGTGGATTCTGGTCTGCGTCCAGAGTAATCAACAACCGCGCTATGTTAATGGCCCGGGGGCCGTCCCAACGCCCGGTTTCATCGAGACTACCCGGCGTCATGAAGCCAGCGGCGCTGTTGGCTCCCAGATCCGTAGCACCAATACTGAATGTGATTGTTTCGCCAGGTTGGTAGCTAAACCGGCCCAACGCGTCTGTCGTCCCCTCCAGGGTCTCGGTGCGGTAAGCGAGGCCTTTGACCGGCGCATCGACGAAATAACCGGTGCTTGCCTGAACACTCTCACTTTTTGCTGCATCCGCATCCGAGGTGCTGCTCTCCGTGGGATTGCCCCAACTACTTCCATCACCCCCACAGCCGGCAAGTACCAAAGTGAACAGCAAACCGCTCATAACTCCCTTTAAAGCCACACCACAGCCCCCACTTGTTATTTTGAGGGCCCAGTGTAACGGGATGTAACCGTTATTTTCGTGACACACCGCCAGCTATAAACAGGTCGTTAAACCAAACGCCTGCCCAAAATATGCTTATTGATCAGTGGCTCCACGCGGCGTTACCACCCACTCCGGGTCCTCGAACTCTCCCAGCGGTGTAATCTCCACGAACGGCGCGGCGCTGCGGATGATCTCAGCCACCCTTGGATTGTGCTTCGATTCCATGGCGTCCCTGGCCTCCTTGCTGTCCCAGCTGGCGATGGCGATCAGGGTATCGGGGTCGCCAATCTTGCGATGCAGCTCCGTGCCACGGGCGCCGGGTGCCTGTTGAATCAGTTCGCTTGCCCGCACCCAGGCGTCGGCATACTCTTCGGCGGTGTGCCCCTCTTTCACTCGAACTTCGAAGATAAACTTCATTGGTTCTTCCTCCGTTGCCATGACAACCGACAGTCTCTGATGTTTGCACGGGTTTATGCCTATGAAAAATCCCTTTGCATCTGCAAACTTGTGGGGTACAGTGGTTGCCGTTGGAAAGATTTAGCAAAGCATTTCATCAATAAGACGCATTTAAGCTGTAACGGTTGTACGTCCTGTTTTTGATCCCGCCAGTTTTTTGTTTCCCGCACAACGTCGATCAGATATCACGATGATAGTCTGGCGGCACATTAAAGATTGAATTCAGGAAAGTTATCTATGTCTACTGTTACCGGCAACGTTAAGTTCTTCAACGAAGCAAAAGGTTTTGGTTTTATCACTCGTGAAGGCGGCCCGGACGTATTCGTTCACTACAGCGCCATTCAGGGCGGTGGTTTCAAGACTCTGGCCGAAGGCCAAGAAGTCGAGTTCACCGTGACTCAGGGCCAGAAAGGTCCTCAGGCGGAGAACGTTGTTGCTCTGTAATCCTTGATGGATTAAGCAATGACCGCAAAAAGGCAGCTTCGGCTGCCTTTTTTTTGTTTCTGCCCCCTCTGGCCTACGGCTGCACGTCCACCGGAATCGTTTCCGTGTTCTTTATTTCCCGCAACGCAAAGTTCGAGTTAACCTGGGCAATGCCTTTCAAGGTGAAGATCTTTTCGTTCAGGAAGCGGTCGTAGCTGGCCATATCCGGCACAATGACTCGCAATACGAAATCTGCATTCCCGGTCACCGCGAAACACTGCAACACCTCGGGATAGCTGCTCACCTGTTGCTCGATTTCCCCTGTGCTATCAATGTTGTGCCTCTGTAGAGAAAGATTGACCAGAACACACAACCCCTGCCCTATCCGCTCCGGGTCCACCCGCGCACTGTACCCCTGAATCACGCCGGATTCCTCAAGGGTCCGTACCCGCCGCCAACAGGCCGCCGGAGATAATCCGACCTGCTCAGCCAGCAACTGGTTACTGATTCGCCCATCGTGTTGCAGAACCGAGAGTATGCGTCGGTCCAATTTATCCAGCTCAACCTGTTTCATTCAGTAACACCCGTTTTTTACAAAATATTCTTCGTTATTATTGTCATTTATCAAAGATTCTTTCGCAACTCCCCGTGCGGCACATCCAATAAGCAAGCACCTTTTGCCAACTTCCTTCTAAACTTTTGTCTATAAAATCGACAAAAAGGAGGGCGCCATGTCCGCCGATACCCCCGAACTCGACAATTACAAACTTGAAGACCGCTACCTGCGGGAATCTGGCCGGGTATTTCTGACCGGAACGCAGGCACTGGTCCGCATTCCCCTGATGCAGGCCGCCCTGGATCGCAAACAGGGTCTGAACACCGCCGGCATGGTCAGCGGCTACAGGGGCTCACCGCTCGGCGCCTACGACCAGGCTCTATGGCAGGCCAAGACGCTGCTGGACGACAACAGCATCGACTTCGTACCGGCGATAAACGAAGACCTGGCGGCAACCATCATGCTGGGCACCCAGCAAGTGGAAACCGATGACGACAAGCAAGTGGATGGCGTGTTCGGCCTCTGGTATGGCAAAGGCCCCGGCGTAGACCGTGCCGGTGATGCCCTGAAGCACGGCACCACTTATGGCAGCTCCCCTCATGGCGGGGTCCTCGTCGTCGCCGGCGATGACCACGGGTGCGTGTCCTCCTCCATGCCGCACCAGTCCGATGTGGCGTTCATGAGCTTTTTCATGCCCACGATTAATCCGGCCAACATCGCGGAGTACCTCGAGTTTGGCCTCTGGGGCTATGCCCTGTCCCGCTACAGCGGTTGCTGGGTTGGCTTCAAAGCCATATCCGAGACGGTGGAAAGCGCCGCGTCGGTTGATCTCCCGCCGCTGCCGGAGTACTCAACCCCGGACGATTTCACGGCGCCGGAGGGCGGCCTTCATTACCGCTGGCCGGATCTGCCCGGCCCCCAGTTGGAAACCCGTATAGAGCACAAGCTGGCGGCCGTCCAGGCGTTTGCCCGAGCCAACCCCATCGACCGCTGCCTGTACAACAACTCACAGGCGCGTTTCGGAATTGTCACCACGGGCAAGGGTCATCTGGACTTACTGGAAGCCCTGGACCTTCTGGGTATCAGCGAAGACGGTGCCCGGGAAATGGGCCTGGATATCTACAAGATCGGCATGGTGTGGCCATTGGAGCGGCGCGGCATTCTGAACTTCGTTCACGGCAAGGAAGAGGTGCTGGTGATCGAAGAGAAACGCGGCATCATCGAAAGCCAGATCAAGGAATACATGTCTGAACCGGACCGGCCCGGTGAGGTTCTGATTACCGGCAAGCAGGACGAATTGGGCCGGCCGCTGATTCCGTATGTGGGCGAGCTCAGCCCCAAGCTGGTTGCAGGCTTCCTGGCCGCGCGTCTGGGCAGGTTCTTCGGTACTGACTTCAGTGCGCAGCTGGAAACCATCAATACCATGACCAACGCGCAGGATCCGGGCGGCGTCAGACGCCTGCCCTATTTCTGTTCCGGCTGCCCCCACAACACCTCCACCAAAGTGCCGGAAGGCAGCAAGGCACTGGCCGGCATCGGCTGCCACTTCATGGCATCCTGGATGGGGCGCAACACCGAATCCTTGATCCAGATGGGTGGTGAAGGGGTCAACTGGATTGGCAAGAGTCGCTACACCGGCAACCCTCACGTATTCCAGAACCTGGGCGAAGGGACCTATTTCCACTCAGGCTCCATGGCCATCCGCCAGGCCGTGGCCGCCGGTATCAACATCACCTACAAGATTCTGTTCAACGACGCGGTCGCCATGACCGGTGGCCAGCCTGTGGACGGCCAGATCACTGTGCCCATGATCGCCCAGCAAGTTGCCTCCGAAGGCGTCCGCCGGGTCGTGGTGCTAAGCGACGAGCCAGAGAAGTACGAGGGACACGAGGACCAATTCCCGACCGGTGTCACCTTCCACGACCGCACTGAGCTGGATTCTGTCCAGAGGGAGTTGCGGGAGATCCCCGGCTGCACCGTCCTGATTTACGATCAGACCTGCGCGGCTGAGAAGCGCCGTCGCCGCAAACGCAAGCAGTTCCCGGACCCGGCCAAGCGCGCCTTTATCAACCACCATGTCTGCGAAGGCTGTGGCGACTGCTCCGTACAGTCCAACTGTCTGTCAGTCGTGCCCCGCAAGACCGAGCTGGGCCGGAAGCGCAAGATCGACCAGTCTTCGTGCAACAAGGACTTTTCCTGCGTTAACGGTTTCTGCCCCAGCTTTGTCACGATTGAGGGCGGCCAGCTTCGCAAATCCCGGGGCATGGACACCGGTTCCGTGCTGACCCGCAAACTGGCCGACATTCCAGAGCCTGACCTGCCCGCAATGACCGGCTCCTACGACCTTCTGGTTGGCGGCGTTGGCGGCACCGGCGTGGTCACCGTGGGCCAGCTCATCACCATGGCTGCGCACCTGGAGTCCCGTGGCGCTTCAGTGCTGGACTTCATGGGCTTTGCCCAAAAAGGCGGCACCGTACTCAGCTATGTGCGGATGGCACCCTCCCCGGACAAGCTTCATCAGGTTCGTATCAGCAATGGCCAGGCTGATGCTGTCATCGCCTGCGATCTGGTGGTGGCGTCTTCCCAGAAAGCCCTGAGTGTACTGCGCCCGAACCACACCCAAGTGGTGGCCAATGAGGCCGAACTGCCCACGGCGGATTATGTGCTTTACCGCGATGCCGACATGCAGGCCGACAAACGCCTGGACCTGATTCGTGACGCCGTCGGCGACGATCATTTCTCCCGCCTCGATGCCAACGGCATTGCCGAGAAACTGATGGGCGACACTGTGTTCTCCAACGTCATGATGCTGGGCTTTGCATGGCAGAAAGGCTTGCTCCCCCTGTCCCAGGCGGCACTGATGAAGGCGATTGAACTGAACGGCGTGGCCATTGAGCGCAACAAGGAAGCTTTCGGTTGGGGCCGGGTTGCGGCGGTCACCCCGGGCGCCATTGCCGATCTGCTGGACGCCGATAAAACGCAGGTCATCGACGTTCAACCGGAGCCGACCCTGGACCAGCTGATCGAAACCCGCCACCAGCACTTGGTCAAGTATCAAAGCAAACGCTGGGCGGACCGCTATTCCGATCTGGTGGGTCAGGTGCGTAAGGCGGAGGAAAGCCTTGGCCAGACCAACCTCCTGCTGACCCAAACCATCGCCCAACAGCTGTATCGCTTCATGGCCTACAAGGACGAATACGAAGTGGCCCGCCTGTTCGCGGAAACCGACTTTATGAAGGAAGTGAACGACACGTTTGAAGGGGACTTCAAGGTCCACTTCCACCTCGCGCCACCGGTCATGAACCGGGGGACCGACGCCCAGGGACGGCCGAAGAAGCGCCAGTTTGGCCCCTGGATGTTCCGGGCCTTCAAGCTTCTTGCCAAATTGCGGGGACTTCGTGGCACGGCACTCGACCCGTTCCGATACTCCGCCGACCGGAAGCTGGACCGAACCCTGCTGGACAACTACCAGCAACTGATTACGCGCCTGACCCGTGAACTGGACGCCAGCAACTACGACACCTTCCTGCAACTGGCAGAATTGCCCTCGGATGTCCGCGGTTACGGCCCGGTTCGGGAGCAGGCTGCCGAGGCCATTCAGGAGAAACAGTCGCAACTGATCAAGGCACTGGATACGGGGCGACCGACACTGATTCGTACCCAACAGGCCGGTGATAAGGAGGCAAATCATGTTTGAGGCTCTCAAGCCCCTGCCGCAGGATCCGATTCTGCAACTGATGCAAACTTTCCGGGACGACCCTCGCCCGGACAAGGTGGACCTTGGTATCGGCGTCTATAAGAACGACGCCGGGGCCACCCCGATCATGGCAGCCGTACACGAAGCCGAACGGCGCCTGCTTGAGGGGGAGACCACCAAGAGCTACGTGGGACCGGCCGGGTCACAGGGTTTTAACGACGCGATGGCCCGCCTGATCCTCGGTAACGAAAGCTCACTGATCCGGGACGGCCGCACCTCCGTGGTCCAGACCCCGGGCGGCTGTGGCGCCCTGCGCATGGCGGCAGAGTTCCTGCGACTATGCCAGCCAGACACCACGGTCTGGGTCAGCACCCCAACCTGGGCCAACCACCTTCCGCTGCTCGGTGGCGCCGGCCTGACCATTCGCGAATATCCCTACCTGAATCAGAACACATTGCAGGTAGACTTCGACGCCATGCTGGAAGCCCTGGAGGGTGCGCGTGCAGGCGACGTGGTACTTCTCCACGGCTGCTGCCATAACCCCTCCGGCGCAGACCTGACCTTCGACCAGTGGCAGGCTGTCACCGCTCTGATCCAGCGCAAGGGCCTCCTGCCCTTTGTGGATATGGCGTATCAGGGACTGGGTGACGGGCTCGATCAGGACGCTGCCGGCCTTCGGCATCTGGCCAGCCAGGTACCGGAAATGCTGGTTGCAGCCTCCTGCTCGAAGAACTTTGGCCTGTACCGGGAGCGCACCGGCGCCCTGATGCTGATCTCCGCTACGGCGACGATCAACGCGGCGGCGACCAGCCAGCTACTGAGCGTCATTCGCTCCCACTATTCCATGCCCCCCGCCCACGGTGCCGCGATTGTGGAAACCATTATGGGAGACGAGGGATTACGCACGCTGTGGACGGACGAGCTGGATGGCATGTGCAAACGCATTTTGCACCTTCGCCACGCTTTCGCGGACGCCCTGGCCCCGGCCGGTGACTTCGGCTTTATTGCCCGGCAAAGAGGCATGTTCTCGTTTCTGGGCATTACCCCGGAACAGGTTCGCCGGTTGCGGGAAGAGAACGGCATCTACTTGCTGGAAAGCAGCCGGGTCAACGTAGCAGGACTGAACGACCGGGTCCTTCCAGGCGTCGCCAAAGCCATACGCAACATCCTGTGACGGTCCGGCGCACAGGAACAACCGACTAAACCTGAAAACGATCCGACAAAAACAACTATTCGGAGAAGCCAATGAGTCAGAATACTCAACCCCACCAGCAGGCCAACAACCTCTGGTCTTCAAAGCTCGCCTTCACTCTGGCGGCCGCCGGCTCCGCCGTAGGGCTCGGCAATATCTGGAAATTTCCCTACATCACCGGCGAAAATGGCGGCGGTGCCTTTGTCCTGATTTACCTCGCATGCATCTTTCTCATTGGTGTGCCCGTTCTCGTGGCTGAGACCATGATCGGCCGCAAGGGCGGGCAAAGCCCTGTCGCAACCATGCGTACCCTGACCCGGTCCGAGGGCACCTCCCGGGGCTGGCAGGCCATCGGCTGGAACGGCGTTATCGCGTCTTTCCTGGTGCTTTCCTTTTACGCCGTGATCGGTGGCTGGGCCCTGGTGTACATCGGCAAGGCCGCACTCGGCCTGTTTACCGGTGCCGATGCAGAGGTGATTGGCGGGCAATTTGGCAACCTCCTGGCCAACCCGTGGGAACTGCTGCTCTGGCACTCCGTGTTCATGGCCATCGTGGTATTCATTGTGAGCCGTGGCATCCGTTCCGGCCTGGAAAAAGCGGTCAACCTGCTGATGCCTTTGCTGTTCCTGCTGCTCATCGCCATGGTTTTCTACGCCATGACCAGCGGCAGCTTCGGCCAAGCCGTCAGCTTCATGTTCTCACCGGACTTCAGCAAGCTCACGACCGCCGGCGTGCTCACTGCCCTCGGCCATGCTGCCTTCACACTCAGTATCGGCATCGGCGTTCTGATGGCCTACGGCTCTTACCTGCCTAAAAGCGTGAACATCGCCAAAACCGCCATGACCATCGCCGTACTGGACACCGGTGTCGCCCTTCTGGCCGGCCTGGCAATCTTCCCGCTGGTGTTTGCCAACAACCTCGAGCCCGGCGCCGGCCCCGGCCTGATCTTCGTTACCCTGCCCCTGGCGTTCGGCCAAATGAGCGGCGGAGCACTCTTTGGCACCGTCTTCTTTGCCTTGCTTCTGGTCGCGGCCATCACGTCCGCCATCTCCATGCTGGAACCGGTGGTGGAATGGCTGGAAGAACACAAAGGCATCAGCCGGGTGAAGAGTGCCATTGGCGGCGGCTTTGCTATCTGGTTTATCGGCATTGGCACGGTATTGTCTTTCAACATCTGGGGCGATGTGCATCCGCTCGGCTTTATCAGCTTCCTCGAAGGCAAGACCGTCTTCGACCTGCTCGACTTCCTGGTGTCGAACCTGATGATGCCGCTGGGCGGTCTGGCCATTGCACTGTTTGCCGGCTGGGCCATGAAACGGGAGGGTCTGGCCTCCGATATCGGCCTGAAAGGCGGAAGCTTCAGGGCCTTCATGTTTGTGCTCCGGTTCGTTACACCGGCGGGCATAGGCATTGTGTTTCTGTATAACCTGGTCTGATCCGGTTATTGCCTGAAATCAAACATAGCGCTCTCTTTTTGGCAAAAACCCCGGATCACTGCCACGCTTAAATCAAGGACAGGATGCAACATCCCAAGCGAGATAAGGAGAAGCGCTATGTATCACAAATTACTCGTGCCGGTAGACCTGGCACACACCGAAAAAATGCCCAAGGCATTGAACACAGCGATTGATATTGCCAAGCATTACGATGCCTCGGTTTGCTACGTCACCGTGACCAACACCGCTCCGGGCGCAGCAGCGCACAACCCCGAGGAGCTGGCCGAAAAGCTTGAGGCCTTCGCCGAGGAACAGGGCAAGGCGCATGGAATCCGGGCCACAAGCAAAGTGCTGTCCACCGCAGACACCGCGGTAGAGCTGGATGACAAGCTTCTGGAAGCTATCAGGGACACCGGGGCGGATCTGGTTGTCATGGCATCTCACACGCCCGGCATTGGCGATAAACTGCATATCCTGCATTCCAATGCCGCCAATATCGTCAAGGAAAGCGATATTTCCGTATTTGTCGTGCGCTGAAGAAAGCCTTCAGGTAGGTCCAGGATCAGTGATGCTGATCCTGGCATAGCCTGATCAGGCTCCCGGAAAGGTTATATCCGTTACGGAAACGACAAAGAACGGGAAATAATCCTCGGTGCCAAAAAAATTGCCGGCCGCCACCCGAGTGGGCAGCCGAAACCCTCCGAAGTCCCGAAATTCCGACAAGTAGCCACCGAACGGCTGGAGTCGGTGAACCTTTTCCGGGTTGGCGTTACTCCAGCGAAAAAAACTGACCTCCTCCGGCTGCCCGTTCTTGGCGACCGTCACATCAACCGCCTGTTCCAAGCCGTTACTGCGAACCGTCACTCTCGCGGTGTTTTCGTCCACCAGCTCCCAACGAATTCCCGGCCCGGGCAACACCGACGCCGGGCTCCAGAAAACCGCTTCAGCCACGTACCGGCCGAATGCAGACCGGGTATGATCCGGATCGCCACCAGCCCGCGCCACCGGAAGAAGCTCCATCAGCCAGAATCGGGTCCAGCCTTCCGTATCGGAACCAGACAAACGCATCAGGCCCCGACTGGCGTTCATCTTCCAGACAAACCCGGCGGGCATTGCCAGAACTTGCGAAGCCCTCATCTCAAGGTAATCCGGCTTATCTCTGTTACCCATGCCGAACCGTCCCGCCATACTGATACAGGCAACGGTATAAAGCGGCGTGTCCGGGGCGATGGTGTACAGGAAATAACGGCGCGCGGGTTCGGGCAAGCCGGCCACCATCGCCGGCTCAAAACGCCCGGGGTTCGAAGGCTGCAGAGCCGTTAAACGATCCACCGCGGCCTGATCCAGGCGATGGTCCCACTGACGCCATAGCCAGAGGGCCAGCACACCGCCAGCGAGCACAATCAACAGGATGACAACAAGGGTTTTCATGTAAGCTATGCTCCGTACCCGTCATTCTCCTTGCCCAGCCCACGCACGGCCTTTTTCCAGATCAACGAATACGGCCGGCAACCATACGGTGAACCAGAAAGGTTTTATGAAAGTTCCGAAGCGATTACAACCCCTTGTCGACGACGGCATGGTAGACGAAGTGCTGTACCAGCTCATGAGCGGCAAGGAGGCACAGGTGTATGTGGTGCGCTGTGGCGAGGAGCTGCGGTGCGCCAAGGTGTTCAAGGAAGCACAGAAGCGCAGCTTCAAACAGGCCGTGGAATACCAGGAAGGACGAAAAGTCCGGAACAGTCGACGAGCCAGGGCCATGAGCAAGAAAACCCGTTACGGCCAGAAAGAACAGGAAGACGCCTGGCTCAACGCCGAGGTTGATGCCCTGTACCGGCTGCAATCGGCTGGCGTCCGGGTACCCCAGCCACTGGGATTTGTGGACGGCGTGCTGTTGATGGAACTGATTGCCGATGAGGACGGCAAAGCGGCGCCACGGCTTGATGATGTCACGCTGACGGCGGAAGTGGCGCGGGAGTACCACGCCCAGGTTATCGCGGACATCGTTCGTATGCTCGACGCCGGCCTGATCCACGGCGACCTCTCGGAGTTCAACGTGCTGGTGGACGCCCGGGGCCCGGTTATCATCGACCTTCCCCAGGCTGTCAACGCAGCAGGCAACAACAATGCCGAGCGAATGCTGGAGCGGGATGTCGATAACATGCGTCGCCACTTTGGCCAGTACGCACCGGACCTGCTCGTCACCGATTACGGCAAGGAAATCTGGGCCCTATATGAGAGCGGCGACCTGCATCCTGAGAGCAGACTGACCGGCTGCTTCGAGCACGATACCCACAGCGCCAATGTGGACGACCTGATGGCGGTAATCGATGCCGCCAGACTGGAAGAAATGGAGCGGCAAGAACGCCTGCAGATGGAGGACGACGACTGAAGGCTTACAACGTTACCAGGCCAACCAGATGACATGCCTTGCGCCCTTTCCCGGACGGTGGGCGCGCACGGTAACCGGCTCCACCGACAACCCTGCTCGCTTGAGGCGTTCGGTAAAGGCCGGATCCTGCCCCGCCGACCAGTAGGCCAATACCCCGTCGGGCCGAAGTGCGGCCTGGGCCGCTGCAATGCCCGCAGTGGTGTAAAGCCAGTCGTTTTCCTTTCGCGTCAGCCCCTCGGGGCCATTGTCGATGTCCAGCAGAATGGCGTCGTAACTGGCAGGAGACTCCTTGATCAGTTGCACCACGTCCCCGAGGTGAACCCGGGCCCTGGGGTCTTTCAACGGATAACCGGCGGCCCCGCCCAGGGGCCCCAGATTCCAGTCTTTCACTTCCGGCACCAGCTCCGCCACGGTCACCTCCGCGGTCTCGCCCAATGCCTCCAGCGCTGCTGCCAGGGTAAACCCCATGCCAAGGCCGCCAATCAGCACCCGCGGCGCGGGATGATCCGAAATCCGCTCGCAGGCCAGCGTTGCCAGCGCATCCTCCGACCCATGCAGACGGCTGTTCATCAGCTCACCGGTACTGTCGGCAATCTTGATGGAGAATTCATCATTCCGCTGCAGCAAACGCAGCTGGGTTCCCTTTCCGGGAATCATCGCTGTGCCTAGCAGCTCGAAACGGGCCATACAAACCTCAACAGACGTGATTTAGTCGCCAGCCAGCAGGCTGGCCAGAATATTCCGTTCCACGGGGCCCGGCAAAACGCCGGTCAGCCACGCCTCAATCACCACGTCTCCATGCTGATTGGAGAGCACCGCTTCCGCTCTGGCCCTGTTCTTGTCGTCCACCTCGGTGATCGTGAACACACAGGTGACGGTGTCACCAAAATACACTGGCCGTCGGAACCGGAAGTTCATTCCGGACGCGAGCCAGCCGATCTGCCCACCCACCTCGGTGATCATGCCGCCGACCAGCAGGCCGTGGCAGATGCGACCCTGAAGGCCCTTGGCCCTGACAAAACGCTCATCATAGTGAATCGGGTTATGGTCGCGGCTGATCTCGCCGAAGGTCATCGTTTCAGTTTCAGTGAAGGTTCGGGTCAGCGTGAATTGGTCGCCAACCTCCAGCCCTTCCAGGGTCTTTTGCCGAATGTCAGACATGTTGTGTTTCCCCGGTTGCCCGCCCTCAGAAGGGAATTACAGATACCGGCCACCCGCGCCGACCGCAACCACAATCAACCCAAGAATCAGATTAACGCCGACCAGCTTTCGGATCTGGCCGACCCGGCGACCACCCTCCTGGGGATCCTTCTCGGCCACCGCCTGCTTCAGCCGACGGAAGGGGGCAAAGTACACGTGGAAGAACAACAGCATCATGATCAGCCCCAGAGTCTGCATCACGTGAATGTGCCAGCCCGCACCGGCCATACCGCCGAAGACACTGAAAACCATCCAATACCCGGTCACCAGCAAGAGCACAGCCGCCAGCCATACCCAGCGAAAAAAACGGGACAGGGTACGGCACCAGAGTGCGCCGCGCTGGCTCACTTCAATCACTTCGACCACAGCCGGGCGCATGGCCATGTAGGCGAAGAACATCCCCCCTACCCAGACCACCGCAGACAACACATGCAAGGCAATCGCCAGACTCATCAGCAAACTCCTGTTGATACGACCTGTTCCGGATTGCCCCGAGGACACCCCGCTTTCGCCCGATGCACAATACAACCGGCGACTTGAAATCCCGGGCTACCTTACCACGGCAGCTCATCACCGTTGCTATGCCAGAATGAGCCCGTGTTCTCAAGATTGAGCCCGTCAATCCTGGCTGCCAGTCCCTCGGCGGACTCCTCGGGCGTGATCAACCCACCAAAATTCACCATGCGCGTCTGCACATACCCCGGGTGTAATTGGGCCACCGCAATGCCTTTTGATTTCAGATCCATAGCCAGCGACTTGCCAAAGGCATTGAGCGCCGCTTTCGAGGCCCGGTAACCATAGCGACCGCCTGAATCGTTATCGGCAATGGACCCCATACGGCTGGTGATGTTGGCAATCTTGCCGCCAAAGGGGATGTGCGATACCAGCGCCTCGGTAACCCGGAGCGGCGCGTAGGCATTAACCTCCATCTGAGTGCGGATGGAATCGAAATCGATGCTGCCGAGCTTTTCGTCCTGCAACAGGCCAGCGTTGTTGATCAGCAGATCAATCCGCTGAGCGTCGACGGCACTGGTCAGGCGCTGGATGCCGGCCTCAGTGGTCACGTCCACGCCGTCAATGACCCGGGCCGCGATGTCGGACAGCTCGCCGGATGCCTCCCGACAGACACCGATTACGTGACAGCCCCTGGCGGCATATTGCCGGGCGAGTTCAAGACCGATACCACGATTGGCCCCTGTGATCACTACGGTTTGTTTCTCTGACATGGCAGCCTCCTGGAGATGGTTTAAGGTAAGATGGCGAGAGCCCCATCCAGAGTGGAATCATACGGAATGTCAGCCCTGTTTGTATTTGCGCTGTTTGCAGTGACCTTCATAGCACTGGCGGTATTCTATCTGTTTTTTTACCAGGACTGGCGCCGGAAGCGACAACTGAAGCAGCCGTTTCCGGAGGCCTGGCGACGGGAAATGACTGCCTCGGTGCCCCTCTACCGCAAACTGCCCGCAGATCTGAAAAGTCGCCTTGAACAGCACGTTCAACTGTTCCTTGCGGAGAAAACATTCTACGGCTGCGACGGCTTCGAGGTGAACGATCGGGTAAGAATCACCGTTGCCGGACATGCCTGCCTGCTCATCCTCGCCCGCCCGTTCAGGGAGTACGATGAGATCCGCAGCATACTGGTGTATCCGGATGTGTACCGGGTTCAGGCTCCGGAGCGGGACGGTATGGTGGTGAGCGTCAGCGAGCAGATTCGCGCCGGCGAAGCGTCTTCTAGAGGTCAGGTCGTATTGGCGTGGTCCGAATGTGAGGAGGGAGCCATGAATCCGGAAGGGCCCCACAACGTCATACTCCATGAGTTTGCCCACCAGCTGGACTACCTCGACGGCACCGCCGATGGTGCTCCACCGCTCAGCGGGAAACAGGCTGAAGAATGGCAGCACACCATGACCAAAGCCTACGAAAACCTCCGGTATTCCCTAAGGCATCACCATCAGGGGTGGCTGGATCCCTACGGAGCCACCCAGCCAGCGGAATTCTTCGCGGTACTGACCGAAGCCTTCTACCAGCAACCCCTCCACCTGAAGAACACACAACCGGCCGTGTATTCGGTACTTTGCGATTATTACCGCGTGGACCCACTGGACCTGTCCTAAACCTGTCCTGAACCATGACATACACCACGTTTGCATATAATCTATGAAGACAGTTTTAAACGGATGTAAAACCACGTGCGACGGTATTGGACGCTACTCAACCTGCTGCTCCTGCTCATCCTTGCCACTGGTGCGTTCGGTGCCTCAACCGACAATGACCAGCCAGTGCCCGTGCTGGATGCCCGAATGGGCTATCACGGCGCCATCGCGCATCGAATGGCGTTTATCGAGGAGCAAGGTGAGGAGCTCTCAGTTGGTGATATCCAGTTCCTGATTCGCGAGATGCCGGGGCGTGTGCAACGTACTGACGAACGCGTCATGGCCAACGGCATCGATTCCGGTGCAGTCTGGTTGGTGGCCGACGTAGTAAACCGGAACGGCGAGGCCATTACCCGACGCATGTCCGTGCGTATCGGCTGGCTTGATCGGGTCGACTTCTACGTCATGGCCGAGGGGCGCTCGCCCCGGCGCTTTATCAGTGGCGACAGCATTCCCGTTCACAAGCGCTCCTCTCCCACTCGCGTTCCCACAATCAACTACGCATTCCCGCCCGGGACAACGCGCCTGTTTTTACGAGTTGAAACCGCCGACCCGGTGGTCGTCCCCTTCTATTTCTCCAGCGTTGGGGCGGGTCACAATCAGGAACAGTTCGAAACCGCTTTCTACAGCTTCGTCTACGGCGTCATGTTTTCACTTGCTGCCTACAACCTGATGCTGTTCACCGGTCTCCGACGCAGACGATACCTGCTCTACAGCATTTATATGGTCATGTTCATCTTCATGACAGCCTCCTACGGGGGCATCGGTATGCTGCTGATCTGGCCGTCAGCCGTGGTCTGGCAACAGTGGGCACCGCCGTTGTTAATGCTCTGCTTCGCCTTTTCCGGCCTGGCCTTCGCCACCAGTTTCCTGAAGGTGAAACTCCGGCGGCGCCAGTTATTCAGGGCCATCCAGACGGTCTGCGCGATCTACTTTGCACTGTTTGTAGCCTGCTATTATCTGGGCGAGCGGGGCTGGGCACTGACACTTGCCTTCTCCCTCGTTCCGGTGTTCACCGGATTGATGCTGTACCTTGGCGTGTCCAGCTGGCTGAACGGCATAAGATCCGCACGCTACTACCTGCTTGGCACACTCGCCTCCGCGATTGGCGCCTCCATTACCGCACTCACCGTATACGGCGTTCTACCGTACAGTCAGATTGGCTTTTACGCCGTGGACATCGGCATGGTGCTGGACGCCATGCTGCTGGCCCTGGCACTGGCGGATCTGGTCCGGCAAACCCAGCACGCCCGGATGGCGGCGGAACGGAAAGCACAGGTGGACCACCTGACGGGCCTCGAGAACCGGCGGGGGTTCCTGCCGGTGGCGGAATCGCTTTGGAGCCTGGTCAAACGGAACAATCGGGATATGTGCGTGGCCATGATCGACATAGACCACTTCAAAATGATCAACGACCAATACGGCCACGCCGCCGGGGACCGGATACTGCGCAAGATCGCCAAGGTACTCGATAACTCCCGACGTCAGGAGGATTTGCTGGCCCGATGGGGTGGAGAGGAGTTCGTTTTACTGTTACCGGAGACCGACCTTCCGGAAGCGTGCAACGTTGCCGAACGGCTCCGCCAGAACGTTGAAGCACTCACCATCCACGAAGACGCGGACATCATTCACTGCACCATCAGCGTTGGCGTCGCCAACCGCGACTCGGAAGAGGTAAGCCTCGATAAAACCATCATGATCGCCGATCAGGCGCTCTACCAGGCCAAACTTGAGGGCCGCAACCTGGTTTGCGCTGGTAACGCCTCGGACGCCTCGGCTCCGGCCGTGGCGGTCTGAACCTGGCCGACGCTCAGCGGGGCCGAATCAGAAACCAGCTGAGCAGAACCAGACCAGCAAACAGGCTATAGCTGAGGATGAACACCCACTCCGGGGCACTGTAGTAGAGAATGGCGTGCAGCCAGTGCTGAATGAACGAGCCGTCGTAACTGGCCTCGCCTGCCTTGTCCCTGAGCGTCATTTCCCAGGTTGTCAGCGGGCAGATCACCCCGAGCCAGGATTGCACGACCACTATGCCGATCGCGATCAGGTGACACATCCGGAACCAGAAGCTCCGAACCCACTCCCAATTCAGGAAATGGCCCATGTAAATGGCCAGCAGACCCAGAACCACAAATGCCACGAATACCACATGCAAAACGAGCAGTGAGTCTGCCAGCACTATATAAACCGAGCCTGAAAACATGGATTCACCAGACACTATGCCTCGGCCCGGCTTGGCACTTTCTCAGCAATGGGCAATAAACATAAAGTCCGTTTCTGCAGCCGCAAGCTGACTTGTCCAGGCCGATACCCTGAACGAATTGGCGTCGACACTTTCAACCACCACACTAACCCCCGGCGTCATGGAGGTAGCAACGACCTGCATGTCGAGCGCAGGATCATTCAGGTTGAGATTGTGAGTAATCTCATAGATCTCAGTTTGTTGCTGTTTGAAGACCGTCCATCCCGGCAGGCCGGCCAGAGCGGCCGGGGCAGCAAAGCCATCACCCGCCTCAACCTTTGCTGAATAGATTGCTGATGTAGGCATTCCAAAGCTCCTTTTTAGTTTCCAGTTCAATATTGTTCCCGGGTCTATCCCGTAAACAAACCGCACCAGATGCCTCCTCATATACGCAATGACTACATATTAAAGATAATACGCATCTATTTTAGACTCTTAATATAACCGGTCTAACCGTTACCCATCACCCACTGTTCCGCGGCTTTGAGTTCCCCCACGGCAAAGTGCTTGATATCTGCAGACAGGAAATGTGACGCCAGATGTTCCCCTATGTCGCCAAGGGAGGAATCCGTTACCAGGGCAACTTTCCTGATGAATTTGTGATGGTCTCTTACAAAGCGAAAATGGGTAACCATCGCACCAATGCTTTTCCATCCAGGAAAGGACGGGCTACTGATAATGAGACCTTCCAGCGATCCCGTTTTCTCAATGAAGGGATCCGCCGTTTCCGCAAGCTGCTCGAAATCGCCCTTCTCCAGCGAGGACGTTGGCCGGACATAAAGAATGGAGTGGGCAGTATCCAGAGTGTGCTCGATCATGCTTTTACCCTCCCTTGGCCAAGGGACCTCAACACGATCACCGTCAGCCAAGCCCCTTTCGGTATTGCTCTCTGCCGCATCCTCAACCTGAGATGCGCGAACAATGTCCACAGTATAGGTTAGTCGGGCTGAGTTACCATGAACGCCTGAGCCCCCAAATACCCTTCAGATACATACGGCGCCCTCAGAATCAGAGGCCGTTGAAGGTCAAGTCATCTGGCGCCTAGAACGCGTTATTCCACTGTTCAGTATCAATAAACCAACGTTCTTCATGGATTTTTTCGCCGTCAAATTTGAAGAGCACTGCAAGTTGGGAGGCATCAATTTTTTCTGATTTCCATTCAACTATTGAAACAACTTCACTGTTTCCTTCAATGTGACGTAAGCCGTTGATTTCGAATCCGGGAGGGAGTAGTTCACCCAGGCCATCAAGCGCCGCACGAAAAGAACTTCTGCCACTCAGCACGTTGGTCTGCCCCGGCATGATGAATTTCATATCATCAACATAATCAGATACCAACGCGTCGAAATTGCCTGAACCTACCGCCTCCCAACCTCTTTGCACAATATCCGACAAACTCATCCTCGCCACCCTCCTGTAATGGGTTAGCGTCAAAAAAACTCGCCCTACTGCGCTTAAAATATAGTTCCTGTATGCCGAATATCTAT
The DNA here is from genome assembly GCF_019392195.1 of Marinobacter sp. F4206. Taxonomy (NCBI): domain Bacteria; kingdom Pseudomonadati; phylum Pseudomonadota; class Gammaproteobacteria; order Pseudomonadales; family Marinobacteraceae; genus Marinobacter; species Marinobacter liaoningensis. Next base: position 265,290 of record NZ_JAHXKI010000003.1, on the reverse strand, counting down.
TGTCTTTTACAGGATCAACAATCGACGAACCTGATGTGGGGTATAGCCCAGCCACCCGCGTCCGGGGAAACGCGCCCGATAGCCATCGCCGCGTATTGCTGCGGTTGGTTATATTTTGCTGACTTCGACTTCAGGCTCTCGCCCACCACGCAACACCAAATATAGTAGCGGACCTGCAGATACGAACACCGCTGTCAGAACGAAAAACGGGATGAGATAGCCCAACCCTTTGCCGCGGCTTTTGGCGTCTTGATACATCCAAACACAGGCCAACGCGGCGAGAATGTAGAGATCTATGACAACCTGGGCGGTGTCCGGGCTAGACATCAGTTGGACACCGAAAGCCAGAAGCGACTGTTCTGCGCCTGCCATAACCCAAAAGGTGAAGCCCATGAATAGGCAGAGAACGATTAGGGGTAATGTCGATATTCTCATGATCTTCCTTGATTGAGGTTTAAGAAATATAACGCCCGCAGCATGCGCGGCTTTGTAATGGAGGCGGAGCCGCAATGGAAAAGACGTCGCCATGCCTGCGATTGTTATGTTTTTTTGTGAAAAAGTGACATTTTATTCTTGCAATCTTCAATCATATAAAGTCGCCCCTGAATGTCTTCTACATAAACCATTTCGCCTTCATAGAACTCCCCGTCTATAAAGGCAATCATGTCATTGTAAGAGTTTTCCTCTGATAGTTCGTTTTCAAAAAAATCGCCTTCCTTTAAAGCAACGCAAGTATTCTTTTTGGAAAAATCATGCCTTATCGAGTCCAGAACTTTTTTATTATCCCCATCTGGACCGATCTCGTAAACTACATCAAAATCTGGATCCTTTGCTGGAATATCAAAGCTCAAACCCTTTGCCTGAATTTTAAAACCTTTAATTATAATTGGTCTTCTACCGACATTAGCCACGGTCACCTTAAATACGTTGAACCTTGTGCCGCTTTCGTCAAAGTTTGAGTGTGATACAACTTCCGCCCAAGCTTTTACTTTGGCCTTATCTCTCTCAATATTGTATGCGGAATATATAAACCCGCATGTCGCGATCAATAGAGAAAACAAAGATAAAATTAACGATGCTTCCATATGCCACCTAAAAAATAACAGCTAATTCAACGACAAATGACGCCTATCCCCAACGCGCCTATGTCCGCGCCACGAAAGCCCAAAAAATATTTGTTATTTAAATTCATAAAGATAGGCAGACTTTAAAGTAAACCTTCCGGAGATAAGCGTCAATTGTCGTTTTTTTACCGAGAACTTCAGTTCGCTTATTTCCACCGCACCCATTCCACTATTTCATACTTTTCAGTAGGTTGAAAAAGAAAAACCCCATTTTCATGGGGTTTTGCGACAACTGTCGTATATCTCCGCCCTTCGGCGTGCGCGTCATTCCATCCGATGCCCGGAATGATCCATCGTCTGCTTCATTCCGCCGCCATCCAGGGGCTCCACGCTCAGCTCAACCTGAACCGTTTCTCCACTGTCGAATTTCAGTGTGAGCGGGATGCGCTCACCCTCTACTAAGGGTTCTGGCAGTTTTTCCAGCATTAGGTGATAGCCGTGGGGTTTCAGCTCCACGGTTTCACCGGCCGGAATGGTGAGCCCCTGTTTCATTGGCTTCATGCTCATCACGCCATCGCGCATGCTGGATTCGTGAATCGAGACGTGGCCGGCCCGCGGTGTTTTTGCGTCGGTGAGGGTAAGGTCCACGTCGCTGGTGTTGGTGATAGCCAGGTAGCCAACTCCCATGGGCGTTCCCGGCGGGGTTGGGCGGCTCCAGGGGTGGTCGATGTTCAGATTGCCCTTGGTGTAGTCATGGGCGCTAGCCAGCACTGGCATCAGGGCAAGCAACAAGGCAACAAAGAGGGCTTTCACTTTCATGGTTCAGGGGGTCCTTCGGCAATGAGGTCTCTAGCCAGAGCTTAATGAAGGCGCGAGCAGGAACAAGCGTTTTTGTGCGGCGAATCGTCGCAGCGAGTCATTCAACGGCAGCGGTGAGAAGTTCCCTCACCTCGTCGATAGGCACGGGCCGGCTGAAGTAAAAGCCCTGGAATCGTTGGCATCCTATGGCAATAAGCGTATCCGCCTGCTCCTTGTGCTCCACACCTTCGGCCACCAGTTCCATCTCGTGGTTGCGGGCGATGGCGATGATGCTCTCCACCATTTTACGGGCCTGTTTATCCTCATTGATGTTATCCACAAAAATCTTGTCGACCTTCAGCTCATCAATCGGCAATGAGCGCAACAGGCTCAGGGACGAGTAGCCAGTGCCGAAATCGTCCATGGACAGCCGAATGCCGGACTCCCGCAACTGATTCAGCACCGGCAGGATTTTGCTTTGCCGGGACATGAACATGGTTTCGGTAATCTCAAGGGTCAACTCGTTTGGGGCCACATGATGATGGTGCAGTTTTTCGAGAACCGTTTCCGCAAACCCGGGCTGCATGAATTGCAGCACTGAAATATTGACGGAGAGCTCCAGCGGAAAGGCCTTGTGCCGTGGCAGGCCGCTGAAATCCTCCAGGCTGCGATCAAGAACATAGTTGCCGAGCTGAACCATCAGGCCGGAGGCTTCGGCCACCGATACAAACTCGTCCGGCGGCACGTAGCCCAGTTCATCGTCATACCAACGCGCCAGAGCTTCCATACCCACAACCCGGCCCTCGGCATCAACCTGGGCCTGATACGCCATGGTGATCAGATGTGGCTCGAGCGCACCTCGCAGGCGTTGCTCAATGTGAACCCGGCGCAGGTATCGCGTCTCAATGTCGCTCTGGAACAGGCACACGTCGTTGCGGTTCTTTTTCGCCTTGTGCAGCGCCAGGTGGGCACTGCGCACGATGCTGCTGAACGAATCGCCATTGGCCGGGAAAATCGCCGCGCCGATGCTGGCCCCGATCTGCATGCCGAGCGCTCCGTTCAGGACACGCTGCCCCGTCTCGCTCAACAGGCTCTGGCAATACTCGTAAACCTGCTGTTCATCGGATATCCCCGTAACCACCGCAAACTCATCTCCGCCAAGACTCGCCACAACAGCTTCCTCACCGGCTGCCTGCCATAGGCATCGGGACCAGTCTGCCAGCACTCTGTCACCGAAATCCTGTCCAAACCGATCGTTGATACCACGGAAGTTATCAATGTCCACGAGTACGATGCAGAAGGGCGTTCGAGCATCAATCCGCGCGTGAATCTCGTCGATCAAGCCTACCCGGTTCATCAGGCCGGTCAGGTCGTCATGTCTGGACTGATGGAACAACTCGTCCCGCCGCTTCTTTTCGACACGGTCAATCAGGCTAAACAGGTAGTAGAGCAGGCCGGATACCAAGAGGAACAGCCCGACGAAAATCGCCAGTTGTTTGAAGAACTCCCGAAGGACGGCCGCCATGCCGGATTCCGAGATCACCCACAGTTCAAACCGTGAATCGTAGACAGCCGCGCCAAGATAACTGCCACTGTCACGCTCTGAGTAATAGATAACGGTGTTGCCATCTCTTTTAATGGCTTCGATGCTCTTCCCCGACTCTCGCTCCAGGCGCTCGGTGTCTGACCTGATTTGCTCATCAGGGCGCCGAATCGTGGAATAGACTTCCGGGCCGACATCCTCACGGGAAAGAAACTGGAGATAGCCATCCCGTTCACGAAAGAGCATCAGGCTTTCGTCATCGGGACGATCGCTACTGAAAATACCTTTCTTGCCCTCAATCCGGATTCCGGCCGTCATTACCGCGAGCACGTCGCCGGCGTCGTTCCGCAAGGCCTTGCGGACGGGAATGATCCACTCACCGAGAGGCTCGAAAAAGTAGGTACGCCCCAGGACCATCTTGTCTTCGGTCAGCGCGAGCTGAAAACTCGGGCGCGTGTACTCCGACTCCATCAGATTGGGCAGCTGGTCCAAAATGATGTTAGAGCTGAGCGCAATCAATTGGCCGTTAGGCCGGGCCAGCCCCAGACCCGCGAGCGACGGGCTGGACTCCATGGCACTGTCCAGCAGCGGCAGTGCCAGGGGTTCTACCGGGAACTCACTCCGGCGCAGCAGCTCACGTCCGATCACATCCAGCACCAGCTCCTGGGTGCCAAGGATACTGGCTACCGACTGGGCAAAAAACTCCACCCGGGTTTCGTGGTGCCGTTCATACTGTTCAACCGTGGCATGCCAGGAAGACGAAACGAGAACAATCAACAGGACGAGGCCGCCGCCATAAACCAGCCAGAAGAGCGTCCAGATATTACGCTTGAGTGCTGTCAAATTTCCTCCCGGGCGTCCCCGCGAGATGTCGAGGGCATCCAGCCAATGAACAGAGTATAGGCCGAGTATCTTCCCTCGTATGCCCTGAGACTTTCTGGTCAATATTTAAACGACTGAAAACCGATGATAACGGAACCTTTGGCACGATTGCGTGACAACAGAGTAACCCTGGCTTAATGAATACATCAGGACAGCCGACCTAGAATGAATCTGAAACCTAAGAAACGGACCCAGCAGCAGGAGCGCACCATGAACGTCATGTCAGTTCTCAATCAGGTAATGAAACAAGCCCAGAGCGGTCAATCTGGAGCTGGCGGGTCGATGGATGTTGGCCAGATGGTTGACAAGGTCAGCTCGCAATTCCGAGGTGGACAGGGCTCTGGCAGCAGTATGGTCGACATGAAGAGTCTGCTGGGCGGCGGTGCCCTGGGGCTGATGCTGGGCTCCAAGCGTGGCCGAAAGATGGGGGGGACAGCCTTGAAGTATGGGGCTCTGGCAGGTGTGGGTGTACTGGCCTGGAAAGCCTATCAGAACTACCAATCCAATACCCAGGGCGGCGGACGGCCAGCCGGCTCGCAACAGGGTGAGCCGCTGGAACAGTTACAGGGTCAGGAACAGGAACAGCGAGGGCTGGAAATTCTGCAGGCCATGATTATGGCCGCCCGGGCAGATGGGCATATCGATGCCAATGAGCGCGCCCTGCTCACCCGGGAGATCGAGAAACTCGGGCCGGATGACGAACTGCATGCCTGGATACAGCAGCAGTTTGACGCGCCGCTGGATGCCGACGCACTGGCCGGCAACGCTGACTCTCCCCAGGCAAGCCGGGAAATCTACGTTGTCAGCGCAGCGATGATTGATGAGCAGAATCCGATGGAGCGGGCCTGGCTGGATCAGCTGGCCAGCGCCCTGAACCTTGAGGCCGGCATGGCCAGAGAACTTGAGCAACAGGTCCTGTCAGCGACGGCGTAGTGCAGCGAATGGTTAACCGGTAAGGCCTTCAGTCGTCCCACCTGTCGTACTGCTGGCCCTGCCGTAACAACCAGTAGGTAACACCTAACGCCAGGGTTGTGGCCGCAATGCCGAGCAAGTACATCGGGGTCAGCTCATCGAAGTCCAGCACAATCACCTTCCTCGCAATCGCCATCAAAGCAGTGGCAACCACCAACTGGACGGGGAAGATATTGGTTCCCAGATAAAGCCGGATGTTGATAAAAATCTCGACAGCAATGAGCACGGCCATGAAGCCGCCAAACGTGTAAAAGATATCGTTGATGGTAAGAAGAAAAAACGGCGGTTCGACCAGCCGTTCATAAATAATGTAAATGACGTCGCCAACGCTCCAAAGGATGACGGCGACCATCAGCAGGGCCAGCACCCGAATCGCAAAGCGAATGATATGGTGCAGCGCCCGGAAGAACGGATCGGGGAAATCAACCGGGAGTTCCTGATGCAACTCGTGCTTCTTTTCTATAACTGGCGCAGTTGCCTTCAGATCATCACTACCGTCTTCAGCCATAGACGCTCTCCGCAGAGCCTGTAAAAGCCTTTTAAAATCAGACTTTTTTTACGAATTCCGATTTCAGTTTCATCGCACCAATCCCATCAATCTTGCAGTCAATGTCGTGGTCGCCGTCCACGAGACGAATGTTCTTCACCTTGGTTCCAACCTTCACAACCGAGCTGGACCCTTTGACCTTCAGATCCTTGATCACGGTGACCGTATCGCCGTCCTGCAGTTCGTTGCCGTTGGCATCACGGACCACCGCACCTGCCTCGGCTGCGGCGGTTTCGGCTTCCGACCATTCATGACCACACTCGGGACACACGAGCTGAACGCCGTCTTCGTAGGTGTATTCAGAGCTGCATTGCGGGCAGGGAGGAAGCTGGGCCATGAGTGGTTTCCTTAAAGAGTAAAGAACGCGCATGATACCAGAAAGCGCCCTGCTGCGTTCCGCCTGTCCCTACTTTCCCGGTGCCACCCGAGCCAGAATCTCCGGTGAGTCCGACAGCGGAAGCGCGATAATGACACCCTCGTTGGACGCCGGATAGATCCCCGTCAGCGCCGTGGTGTTCACTTGGTGGGACACCAGAATGATGGGTTCGCCCTCGCCCATGGCATTTACACCTTCGATGGTTTCCCGGGTTTGTTGAGGCCCATCACCACGATTCTGAAAGAACGAATTCAGCTGCGGCCAGCCGGTGACCTCGCCCATGTCCATCTCGGTAGCGGTGTCCATGCACCGGCACCACTGGCTGGAATACACCCGCGCTCCGGTGATGCCGTGCTCCGCCAGGAACGGTTTCCAGGCTCGGGCCTGCTCCCGGCCAGTCTCATTAAGATTCCGCTGGGTGCTGCAGTCATCCAGCTTGAAGTTCGCCGGGTCCCCAGTGCCGGGCGCGAGGGCATGGCGCATCATCAATACCGCATTGCCCTCGCGAAGCGCCTGCCAGGCGTCGGTCTGATCGTCGCTGGCGGCGGCCGGTAACGACAGAATCAGTGCCAGTAATCCTGAAGCCAAAGCCTTCAATGTCATGTCAGAGCCTCCCTATGCCGAGTACGAGTCGCCATAGGGTTTGATACGCCAGAACCACCTATCAGGCTCACACCAACAGAAGGTACACTTGCCGCCAGAGCCAATTAATGAAGGAATCCGCCATGCCAATCTGGGTCGATGCCGACGCCTGCCCCGTGCCCATCCGGGAAATCCTCTGCCGGGCCGCCACCCGTTGGCAGGTCCAGACCACCTTCATTGCCAACCACAGCATCACCCTGCCGCCAAGCCCCTACATCCAGCGCCGTCAGGTGCCCCAGGGATTCGATGTGGCGGACAACGAGATCATGGACCAGATGAGCCCGGGTGACCTGGTGATCACCCAGGACATTCCCCTCGCGGCAGAAGCCATTGAAAAAGGTGCAGACGTGTTCAACCCCCGGGGCCAGGCCTTCACCAAAGAGAACATCCGCCAGCGCCTGGCCATGCGCAACTTCATGGAAGAAATGCGCAGTGCCGGGCAGGTGACCGGTGGCCCTGCACCGTTCAGCCAGACTGATCGCAAAGAGTTCGCCGACAAACTGGACCGCTGGCTGCAACGGAATATCAAGCGATAACGACCCGCACCTCTTAACGTTCACTTCGCACTTGTTGGTAATGATTCTCTTTTATTTTTGAGACGTACCCGCTACCCTTTGCGCTTTTCCACCCTTGCGGAGTGTTTTCATGTCCGGCCATGCCAGCCAAGCCACCAGCAGTTTTGGAGCCCTCGCCCGCCTCTTGCGCTACGCCCGGGGCTACCGGCGCCAGATTATCGCGGCCAGTACCTGCTCCATCATCAACAAGTTGTTCGATATTGCGCCGGAGATTCTGATTGGTGTCGCCATCGACGTGGTGGTTAATCAGGAACAGAGTTTCGTGGCAGGGCTGGGGTTCGAAACCGCGCGGGAGCAGATCACCATCCTGGCGATCCTGACGTTCTTCATCTGGGCCGGAGAATCCCTCTTTGAATACCTGTTCCAGATTCTCTGGCGCAACCTCGCCCAGCGTCTGCAGTCGGATTTACGGCAGGATGCCTACGAACATGCCCAGCGACTGGACATGAGCTTTTTCGAGGCCCGGAGTTCCGGTCAGTTAGTGGCCACGATGAACGACGACGTGAACCAGCTTGAACGCTTCCTGGACGGGGGCGCCAACGCCATGATCCAGGTGCTGGTCACGGTGGTGGCCGTGGGCGCCGTGTTCTTTGTACTGTCGCCGCTGATTGCCCTGCTGGCGTTTACGCCCATTCCGCTGATTGTCTGGGGCGCGTTTTATTTCCAGCGTAAAGCTGGGCCCCTATACGCCGATGTTCGGGAAAAAGTCGGCGATCTGTCCAGCCGGCTGGCCAACAACCTGGGCGGTATTGCGACGATCAAGAGCTTCACCGCAGAACAGCGGGAAGCGTCTCGCCTGAAGGAAAGCAGCGAAGCCTACGTGGAGGCCAATCGCCGGGCTATCCGGATCAGCTCCGCCTTCATCCCGGTGATTCGCATGGCCATTCTTGCCGGTTTCCTGGCCACCTTTACCGTGGGCGGCATGATGGCCCTCGAGGGTACCCTGAACGTGGGTGCCTACGGCGTTCTGGTATTCCTGACCCAACGTCTGCTCTGGCCCCTGACCGGCCTGGCGGAAGTCATCGATCTGTTTGAACGGGCCATGGCCAGCACCCGACGCATCCTTGATCTGCTGGCAGAGCCGGTCTACGTGCACGACCAGGCCGGGCAGCCGCTGGAAGGACCGGTCAAAGGCGAGGTCCGCTTTGAAAAAGTAAGCTTTCACTACCCTTCCAGCGGCGCCGGTATCCGGGATATCGATCTGAACGTACCAGCAGGCCATACCCTCGCACTGGTCGGCGCGACCGGTTCCGGCAAGTCCACACTGATCAAGCTGCTATTACGCTTTTACGACCCGGGCCACGGCCGCATTCTGATCGACAACCAGCCCATTCAGTCGGTCAGCCTCAAGTCCCTGCGTGAGGCCATTGGCCTGGTGAGCCAGGACGTCTATCTGTTTGAAGGCAGCATTCGGGAAAACCTCTCCTACGGCAAGCCTGACGCCACCGACGAGGAAATCATCGAGGCGGCGAAAACCGCCGAAGCCTGGTCCTTCATCGAAGCCCTTCCCGAAGGGCTGGCAACCCCCGTGGGTGAGCGGGGCATTCGGCTCTCGGGTGGTCAGCGCCAGCGCCTGTCACTGGCCCGGGCTTTGCTGAAAAATCCTCCGATTCTGGTTCTGGACGAAGCCACCAGTGCCGTGGACAACGAAACGGAAGCGGCAATCCAGCGCTCTCTCAAGCGCATTGGCCACAACCGGACCGTGATCATGATCGCCCACCGCCTGTCCACCATTGTCGACGCGGATACCATTGCTGTCGTGGAGGCGGGCCAGGTAGTGGAAGCCGGAACCCATCAGCAACTGCTCGACCAACAGGGGGCCTACAACGCCCAGTGGCGGGTGCAGACGGGGCAGGCCTGAGGGCCTCTGCCTGTCCGCACAATCAATATTGATAGTAATTCGCATTTAGATTATCCTGCAGGCCTTCAGCTAGCCGGGAGCCTGCATGTCTGCCTTTTTCGAAGTGTCCAACCTCGGTGTCTGCATCGGCGACACCACCATCGTCAGCAATCTCAACATCGGCTTTGAGGAAGGTGAAGTAACCGCCCTCCTCGGCCATAACGGCTCCGGCAAATCGACCCTGCTGAAGGTCCTGGCCCGCCAGCTTTCTCCCTCCGCCGGGTTCGCCAGTTTGCTGGGCAACTCCTTTCGCGATACCGGCACCCGGGAGTTTGCCCGGACCGTTGGCTACCTGCCCCAACATCCCCCCGGAACCGACGGCCTCACCGTACGTGAACTGGTGGCGTTGGGTCGCTACCCCTGGCGCGGGCCTCTGGGGCGTTATACCGATGAAGACCACCAACTGATTGACCGGGCCATTGCGGACACCGGCCTGAACCGATTCGCGAATCGTTCGGTAGACACCCTGTCCGGCGGCGAGCGCCAGCGCGCCTGGATTGCCATGCTGCTGGCCCAGAAAACCCGCTGCCTACTACTCGACGAGCCGATTTCAGCCCTGGACGTGAAACATCAGGTGGAAACCCTGCGGCTTGTTCATCGCCTTGCCGAGCAAAGGGACCTTACGGTGATTGTGGTCCTGCACGATGTGGATCTGGCCGCCCGGTTCTGCGACCGTCTGGTAGCATTGCGTGGCGGCCAGCTTATTGCAGACGGAACGCCAGAGGACGTCATGACGAGCGGCACACTGGAGACCATCTACGGGGTGCCGATGGGTGTGATGGAACGGGCGCCTGGCCAATGGGTGTCCTATGTCCATTGACCACCTGCCCCGAATCACGGCCGTTCTTTGCCTGTGTCTTTTCACCACCGTGACCGGCGCGAAAACCTGGCAGCACGAACAGGGCACCCTTACCCTGGGCGAGACGCCCAAACGTGTTGTCGCCTTGAACTGGGCGGCGACCGAAGCCCTGCTCCTTCTGGGCGTGACGCCGGTGGGTGTGGCGGATAAAGCCGGTTATTCGGTGTGGGTTCGGGAACCAGAATTGCCGGAGTCGGTCCCCAATATCGGCACCCGGGTCGCCCCCAGTCTGGAGGCCATTGCCGAGCTGGAGCCCGACTTGATCGTTACCAGTTCCGAGATGGCGCCTGCTACCGACCTGCTGGAGCGCATCGCCCCCACCTACGTGATCAGCGTTTACAAAAAGGGTTCCAAGCCGTTTGCAAAGGCCCGGGAAATGCTCCTGACGCTGGGCGAAATCCTGGACCGGGAGAAACGCGCCCAGGCCATCCTCGCGGATATCGACGACACCCTTGCCACCCAGCGCCAGCGCCTCCAGCGACACGGAGTCGCTGACCAGCCGGTAGCGCTGGTGAACTTCCTGGACGACCGACACGTGCGAATCTATGCCCCGAACGGCCTGTATCAAACTGCCCTGAACGCACTCGGGTTAACCAATGCCTGGCCACACGCCGGCAACTACTGGGGATTTTCAGTGGTCGGCCTCGAAGCCATCGCTGCCTACCCGGACAGCCGGATTGTGGTTATTGAGCCCACCCGTCCCGGCCTTTCGCAACATCTCGAAGACAGCCCGTTCTGGACCTACCTGCCGGCCGTTCAGAAGGACCAGGTGTATCAGATCGATGCTGTGTGGCCATTCGGTGGGGTGTTTCCGGTGAAGCGGTTGGCGGTAAACCTGACCAATTCTCTGATTGATGGGGGCACCAATAATGTACGCTGAAACCCGGCTTGCCCCCCGTACGCCCCGACTTCCAGGCAAGCTTCCTCTGGCCGCGGCCCTGCTGTGGCTCGGCGCCTTGTTTGCCAGTGCGTCGCCATGGCTCGCCGAACTGGATCCGACGGCCCTGATAGCCGCCTTCTGGACGTACAACAGCAACGACTACACCTCGATACTCGCCCATTTCAGCTGGGCACCCCGGGTATCTGTGGCCGTCCTGATCGGCTGCGGCCTGGGACTTGCCGGTGCGGTCACCCAGCAGGTGCTGGGTAATCCCCTTGCCTCCCCGACCACTCTGGGTGTCGAAGCCGGCGGCCAGTTTGGCGTCACCATTGCCACCCTGTTCGCCCCGGCGGTACTGGCGTTCAGCCCGGACCTTGCGGCCATCGCCGGCGGTCTGCTGGCCATCGGGCTGGTTATCGCGCTGACCTGGCGCCTGGGTTTTTCACCGGTTACGGTGATCCTCGCCGGCCTGGTGATCACCTTCTTCATGGGCGCCCTGAACATGGCCTTCCTGCTCCTCAAAGGCGAATGGCTGGGCAACCTCTTTATCTGGGGCGCGGGTTCACTGGTTCAGAACAACTGGGCCCCGTTCATGGAGCTTTGGCCTCGCGTTCTGATCCTGGCGCTGGCGCTGGTATTGCTGATGCGACCGCTGCAGCTTCTGCAACTGGGCCAGGCCTCTGCCAGCTCGCTGGGTGCCCGTGTCGGGATGATTCGCATGCTGGCATTGTTTCTCGTGGTCCTGATGAGCGCCACAGTTGTTAGCCGGGTTGGAGTGGTGGCCTTCGTCGGCCTGGCGGCTCCGGTCCTGGCGCGCTTGCTTGGCGCCCGGACCCTGGTGGAACGCCTGCTATGGAGTTCGCTATTTGGCGGTGGCCTGCTGCTTCTGGCGGATACCCTGGCGCACCGGGCGTCCACCTGGGGCGATGGTTCGCTGGTGCCCACCGGCACAACGACGGCGCTGATCGGCGGGCCCATCATCCTGCTGGCCCTTCAGAGTTTCCGGAACACTCACCACATGCCCGGCCAGAGCTCCAGCCCCACCGGGTTTGTTCCCATACGACGCCCGGCTGCTGTTATCGGCTCCGTGCTGCTTGTGCTTCTGTTCGCAACCTTTGTTGTCTCTATGGGCTGGTCGCCGGGGCTGCAGGATTGGAGCTGGACTCCCCTGAACCAATGGAACGATGCCTGGGTCTGGCGCGGCCCCCGAATGCTCGCGGCCATCCTCGCCGGTGTTTCCCTTGGCCTGGCCGGCACCCTCATTCAACGCATGACGGGCAACGTGATGGCCAGCCCGGAAATGCTCGGTATCAGTGGCGGTGCGGCACTGGTGATGGTGCTGATTATTCTGAGCGGCGCTGATGTCGGTCGTGCCGGCCAGCTGACCGCTGCCACGGTGGGCGCTGCCGGCGCCCTCGGACTGTTGATCCTGCTGGCGCGGAGACACCGCTTTGCCGGCAATCAGTTGCTGCTCGGCGGGCTGGCACTTTACGTCTTCATGGATTCCGGACTGCGGCTGGTCATGGCCTCCGGAGGCACCGTGGCGTCCAAATTGCTGAACTGGATGTATGGCTCCACCTGGCTGATCTCTGAATCCGAGGCGCTGACATTGCTGAGCCTGATCCTGCTCATCAGTCTGTGCCTTGTTACCGTCATCCGTCCGCTGACCATCCTGCCCCTGGGCGACACGTCGGCGTCATCCCTGGGACTGCCCGTCGGCCGAGCCCGCCTGGCCCTGCTCCTGCTGGCCGCGCTGTTGACCGCCGCCGCTACCGTGGTCATCGGCCCCCTGAGTTTCGTGGGTCTGATCGCACCGCACCTGGCCCGCGTGCTCGGCCAACAAACGGTCGGCCGACAGATGATTGTGGCCGCCCTCGCCGGCGGCCTGTTGCTGGCCGTCGCCGATTACCTGTCCCGAATTGTGGTCTACCCCGCGCAGTTGCCGGCCGGTTTGCTGGCGGCTCTTGTCGGTGGTCTCTATTTCCTGTGGGGGCTGAGCCGCCATGGTCGTAGCTGACATAACCAGTGCTGACTGGCCACGGCGGTATCGGCAACTGCTGGCCACCGCCGGCCTGGATGCTGAATCCGTCATCGACCAGGCGTTACAGCCTCCCAATCTTGAGCGCCCTGCACTCCTTTCACTGGCCCAGTGTCTGGAACAGCCGGCACTGCTGCACCAACAGCTTGCCGAAGACTACTCCGTCCCCCCTGACACCCGCTCATTGCGGGCGTATGCCTCCGTCATTCAACAGGATCTCGCGCTGTCGGTGATTGCACCGCTGACACTGAGACTGTTTCGCGATGGCGCGGCGACCCTCCCCGACACAAGCAGGATTTTCCTTGGCCCTACCTCCGACGCAGCAGCAACGGGGAGATGGTTTCATGCGCCGTCACAGCCTGCGGTGGGTGTGAAAGAGTTTATTCCGCAATTGAGCGAGCTCGTAACGTCCTGGTATCCGATTTTCCGGCAAGGCCTCGGAGTCAGCCCGGGGGCCTACTGGAGCAGTACTGGACTGGGTCTGGGAGCGCCTTTCTCGGCGGTGTGGAACCTTGCAGATGCAAAAACCGTATGCGGCCTGGCACAGGTCTGGCTGGAGGAGTTTGCCTGTGATGCCAATCGGTTCATCGACTGGATACCGGCAGAGTTTAATGGCCACCCATGCGCCATTCCGCAACGAAAAGGATGCTGTCTGAAATATCTGCTGCCGGAAGGTGGGTACTGCGGTACGTGTGGCGTTTATCGTAAAGCACGCCTGGCCGAGGTTAGCCCCCAATCCCGGAGCCAAGCACCAGGCCAGTGGCTGCCAGCGCAATAAGCAGACCGGCGCCCGCGGCGATTTTCAGTCCTTCGATCATTTCCTGTTCTGGTGTCATGGGCTCTGCTCCGTGCATCCATCGCCATGTGAGAAAATTCCGGAGCGGGAATCACCCGCTCCGGAACCGGTTTCAGTAAACCCAGGAAATGGTCAGGCTGGCGTTAGCCGGCTCGCCGTAAAAGCCCTGGGCCGAGGCGCCAAACTTCTTCAGGCTCTCGATGTACTTTTCATCCGTCACATTGTTCACGTTCAGGGTGGCGTTCCAGTGCCGGGCAAAATCATAGCTGGCCATCAGGTCCAGAACCGCGTAGCTGTCCTGTTCGGTGATGATGGTACTACCCGCATTCGGACCAGTCGTCGCCACGCCTTGCTCCTGGCTGATCTCGGACTGCCAACGGACCTGACTGCCGACCTTCAGGCCTTCAATACCAGGCACTCTCCAGGTACCACGCAGTTGCGCCAGATGCTCCGGCACGAAGGATTTCGCGGCATTGCCATCAGCGTCTTCGATGTCCACGAAGGTGTAGCCGGCGAAGAGCTGGATACGCTCTGTCACATCACCGACAAACTCCAGCTCGACCCCCTGACTCTCGAGACCGTCGATGCCCCGGTAGTAGACGTCAGGCGAGTTCGGGTAGGTACCGGCGGCTTCGGCCACATTCTTCTGCTCCGTCTGGAACAAAGCCACGGTGGTGTTAACCCGGTCATCAACAAATTCACTTTTCAGTCCCAGCTCGTAGTTCACGCCGTCGATCGGATCGAGGCGATCACGATTGATGTCCAGCTCGGTCTGCGGCGCAAATATTTCGGTGTAGCTGGCGTAAATGGAATGGTTGTCGTTGACGTCATAGATCAAGCCCGCATAGGGCGTTTCCACGGCGTCATAGCTCGTGCTCTTGGTGGCCCCGTAACTGACCCCGTCACTGTCCAGCCAGGTCAGACGCAACCCCGTGATGGCGGTAAGCCGGTCGGTGAGGGTCCAGCGGGCCGCCGCGTAGGTGGCCACTTCCTTATCCGTCCAGTCCGACCCCTGGGTGCCATTGTCATAGGTCGGTCGAGGAAACGAACCATCGAACTGATCCAACGGCGGCATATCGTCGCCGGTGCTGCTGTCGTAGCGGGACAGATCCACGGTTTCGGAGCGGGACCAGCTCGCCCCGACCACCAGTTCATGAGTCCGGTTGGCGAGGTCAAACGGGCCAGTGGCGTAGGTGTCCACCACCCATTGCTCGACATTCAAATCGTACTGGCTGGGGTAGGCCAAGAGGCCCTCGCCGGTCTGCGGATCCGGCGTACCGTACTGGTAAAAGAGTTCCGAGGTGCTGTCATTTTCCAGCCTGAATACCGCGCCCTGGGCACGCCAGCCACCGGCCAGTTCCTGCTGCAGTTCAATGAAGCTGTTGTTCTGGGTGTTGTCCCAGTAGGACCAGTCGGATGCCGTGCTGGTTGAACGAGCGTAGTCGGTCGCCGTGCCGTCGGTGTAGAAGAGCGGCAAGGCACCCCAAAGCGGGCTGTCGGTGTCCGACGTCTGGATCGAGTGCCCGAGTGTCAGCAGCGTGGTGTCGGTAAGATCCGCTTCAATGACGCCGTAGAACATCTGTTTTTCGTTGCTGTAGCGATCAAGGTACGAGTCCTTGTCTTCGTATCCAGTCACCACCCGGCCACGGACGGCACCGGATTCAGAGACAGCGCCGGAGACATCGCCCACGATGCGTTTCTGATCCCAGGACCCACCCGTAACAGCAACGGAACCGTTGGTCTCTGCTGTCGGCCGCTTGCGGATGAAGTTCACCGTCGCCGCCGGATTGCCGGAGCCGGTCATCAGACCGTTGGCGCCGCGAACGACTTCTATACGGTCAAAAAACGCCGTGTCCAACTCACCCTGCACGTTGTCGTAGACTGCCGGCAGGCCAACACCGTCGTACTGGAAGTTGTTGATGTCGAAACCGCGCGCGGTGTAATAGGTTCTGTCGGATTCCACCGATTCCACGGTGACGCCTGTGGTGCCCTCAAGGACATCGTTGATGTCGTTCTGGGCGAAGTCGTCCATCTGCTCACGGGTAACGACCGTGACCGCCTGGGGGGTTTCACGGTGGGTCAGCCCCATTTTCATGGTTGTGGTGGTGGATTCCGCAACATAGCTGCGGGTCTCTTCCGACGTTACCGGGCCCCGGTCGGCAGACACCTCCAGCGCATCAAGAACCATCGGCTTCTGATCCTGCGCCCAGGCCATGCCTGGGAGAGTGGCTGCCATCATGGCTGAAATCAGCGCCTTGCGGCGGAAGGCGGTTTCGGGAATTCGGGACATCTTCTTCTCCGTTTTTGGGGTCAATCAAACTTGAGACGCACATCTTAATGCGAATCATTCTGATTTAAAATAATTAATTTGAAATAACCCCCGAAAACTGCCCCTCTCACCCCCTCCAGGATCGGCGGCCTCATGCAGCAGGTGCTATTCTGATTACTCCGCTGGCAAGTAAATCGAGTGCCACTGAATCAATCAGACCGGGAGGTTCCGATGCGCCCCCTCAGACAGATTGCGATGGCAGGCAGCCTTTTCCTGGCAGGGCTGCCCATGGTGTCCGCCCAGACTTTTTCCTCTGACGCCGGGCAGTTCCGGCTCGAAACCGTCGCCACGGGCCTGGAACATCCCTGGAGCCTGGCCTTTCTTCCGGACGGGGCCATGCTGGTGACCGAGCGAGCGGGACGGCTCCGGATTCTCCGCGATGGGGTTCTTGATCCCGATGCCATCCCCGGCGTCCCTGAGCTCGTCGTATCCGGCCAGGGCGGGCTGCTGGATGTGCTGCTTCACCCGGACTTCGAGAAAAACCGGACACTGTTCCTGAGCTACGCACACCGTGGGGACGAAGGTATGACCACGAGGGTGGCGAAGGCGAAATTTGATCAGGACCGTCTTGAGGACGTTGAGGTGATCTTTGAAGCACGGCCCCGCTCCAGCAAGTCCCGGCATTTCGCCGGGCGCATGGAATTCGACAGCGACGGGTACCTGTACGTGGCGGTTGGCGACCGGGGTGAAATGGACCGGGCACAGGACACGTCTGACGATGCCGGGGGCGTGCACCGCATCACCGTGAACGGCGAGCCGGCACCTGGTAACCCGGGACTGGACAACCCGAGAGTCAACGATACCTTCTTCACCTGGGGCAACCGGAACATTCAGGGCATGACCATCCATCCTGACACGGGTGCCATCTGGACCCACGAACATGGTCCTCGGGGTGGAGACGAAATCAACATCCTGCGGGCCGGAACCAACTATGGCTGGCCCGAGATCACCTACGGTATCGACTACTCCGGCATTCCAATCACCCTGGACACGGAAAAAGAAGGGATGGCTCAGCCCCTGCACTACTGGGACCCGTCAATAGCACCATCAGGCATGGCGTTCTATACCGGACCAGGGAGGCCGGAATGGCAGGGTGACTTGTTTGTGGGAGCACTCAAGCTCCAGAAGCTCGTTCGCCTGAGCATCAGCGATGGAGTCGTCCGTGAGGAGGAAGACCTGCTGACGGATCTGGGAGCGCGGATACGGGATGTTCGAATGGGCCCCGACGGGGCCCTGTGGCTGCTGACTGACGATTCCGAGGGTAAGGTCTACCGCCTGTTGCCCGGTCAGTGAGGGTCGTTGGTTCGCTCGGTTTTTTCGAACTGGGGAATGTCGTCGGTAATCTCGAACCAGTCCGATTTTGACCCTGTGTAGACATGCTGGGACGGGCCCTTGCCGAGGGGCTCGTTGATGGCACCAACCCGCAGGCGAAGAATGCCCGGAATGGCGTCAACCCGGCTGTAAAGCTGGCTGCCGCAGCGACTGCAGAAGGCCCGGTACTTACCGGGGCGGGATTCGAACTCGGTCACCAGTGCTTCACCGCTCAGGAACCGGAACCGGATTTTCTGGACCGGCGCACTGGCCGAGAACGCACTGCCGTGTGCCCGGCGGCACTGGCTGCAATGGCACAAGGCTACCGGTCCCAGGGGGCCATCGTATTCATAGGTAATGTCGCCGCACAGGCACTGGCCGGTATACATAGCTATTTCTCTCGGTCGGGCGGGTCGGGTCAATTCAGCGACGATGATACCCGCCGGCCACTTGAAGAACCAGAGCGCCGGCACCATCTTAGGAACACACAGATCGAACAGGAGGAACGTATGTCATTCAGCACACTTCCGAACATCGGCATGGGGACTTTCCGGTTGAAGGGCAACGACGCAAGGGACGCGGTGAAAAGTGCTCTGTCCCTGGGTTATCGCCACATTGATACCGCCCAGATGTACGGGAACGAGGCGGAAGTTGGCGATGGCATCACGTCCAGCGGCATTCCACGCCGCCAGATTTTCCTGACCACTAAAATCTGGCACGATCAGCTGCACGCAAGTGATCTGATCAACAGCCTGCACGACAGCCTCGCCCGGCTGAAAACCGACCATGTGGATCTGACACTCATTCACTGGCCTTCCCCGGATGACGAGGTGCCCATGGAAGAGTATCTGGGTGCCCTGCGGGACGCACAGCGCGAAGGCCTGACCGATCACATCGGCATCTCGAATTTCACCTGTGCCCAGATGGACAAGGCGGTGGATATCCTGGGAGATGGCGCCATCTTCACCAATCAGGTGGAAGTACATCCCTTCCTGGCTAACCGGAAGGTCGTGGAGCATGCCCGGAAGCTGGGTATTACGGTAACCGGTTACATGCCCCTGGCCGTCGGCAAGGTCATGGAAGATGAAACGCTTCAGCGTATTGCGCGGGCCCACAATGCCTCGCCGGCGCAGATAGCGATTGCCTGGGTGGCTTCCCGTGGCGTGGTACCGATCCCGTCGTCAACGCGGCCGACGCATCAGAAAGCCAACCTCGATGCTCTGAACATCGAATTGAGCGCGGATGAGATTCGTCTTATTGACGAGCTGGATCGTGGCGAGCGCATTGCCGATCCGGGCTTTGCACCGGCCTGGGACTGAGCCAGAAACCGGCACCCCCGAAGACCAGCGAGGCCAACGGGATGAGCAGCAGCCAATAAGTCTGCAAGGTCCAGGAGGTGGCCGCGCTGAACAGCATCCAGAACGCTGGCACCGGAAGTAGCAGCCAGAAAGCCGTGCGGCCTGGTAGCCGCACCAACAGGGCACTGGCGGCAACTGTTACGCCCGGTGTCAGCCCGAACAACGCCAGCGCCCTCAACTGCCCGGACTCGAGAACCGCCAGCCAGGGCAAAAGCAACACCGACACCAGCCAGAACACGGTAAACCAGCCGGCTCTGACGCTCGAAAACCGGGTCATGTCACCCGTGAAGGCCAGAACCGCGAGCAGAATGCCCTGCCCTGTAAAGGCCCAGCCCATCCAGGCCGCCGGCCAGTTAATCTCGCCGAAGTAACTCACCAGAAACCCGAACCCGCTGGCAATCCACGCAGCCGCAACCACTACTAGCGCCAGACGACGCCAGGCGATTTCCGGTCGACACACCATCCAGGGCACCGCCAGACCCAGGGGCACGATCAGGAACTGCCAGGGCCAGATGTCCTGATTGATTCGCACGAACAGGCGCAAGAACACCTCTGGCCCGAACATCAGAAAATCCTGCAGGGAGTAACTCAGCCAGGCCGCCCCACTCACAGCGACCTCACATAAGCCGCCATCTGCTGTCGCTGCCGTTCATCCGCTAGCTCGCCATACATGGCCGCCATATTCTCCTGCATGTGCTGCACGCTTGAGGTCGCCGGAATGGCGCAGGTCACCGCGGGATGGGCAATGATGTACTTCAGGAAAAACTCGGCCCAGGTGCTTACCCCTATCTCACCCGCCCAGTCCGGCAGGGGTTCCGACTGAAACCGGCGAAACAGGGAGCCTCCCTGGAATGGCCGGTTCACCATCACCGCAATACCCCGCTCCTGCGCCAACGGCAACAGCCGCTCCTCGGCTTCTCGGTCCAGGACGTTGTAGGTCAGCTGTACGAAATCAAGCGGTTGGGTTTCCATGATGCGGGCAAAGTCACGGTGACGCCGCCCGTGGGATGTGGTGATGCCAACGTACCGGACGTCGCCAGCGGCCTTCATTTCTCTCAGGGTTTCCAGGTGCCCCTGCCAGCCCAGAAGATTGTGCACCTGCAACAGGTCAAAGCGTTCAACACCCCACTTGCGCCGGGAAGACTCAGCCTCTTCCCGGGTTGCCGATTCGTCACCGGTCCAGATCTTGGTGGCCGCGAAGAGCCGATCACGCCCCTTCAGGGCATCGAGCGCCTGCCCCAGGACATTGGCGGAAGAGCCATACATAGGCGAGCAGTCAACAACACTCCCGCCGTTATCAAAAAAGGTTTTGAGCACTTTCGTGCGCTGCTCAATCAGGTACGGATCGTTGCCGACATTGAAGGTAATCCAGGTTCCCATACCGATGGCGGGGATGCGTTCACCGGTGGAGGGAATCGCCCGGCTGATCAGAGCCGAATCCGGAGCGTTTTCTGCATCCGCAAGCAAACCGGGCGCGTGAAGAGCCAGCCCGGAAAGGCCGGCACCAATAAGGAATTGCCTGCGCGTTAGCGGTTTCGACATGTCCACCCCCCCCACTGTCGCGAATCAGTGTGAATGGTACGCTCCCCAACAGGAACTGGACGCCACTCAGGCGGCGTAATGGGCCTCCAGGTACTTCAGGATTCTGGCCGACTCGAACATGCCCTCACCGGTGTTCGGGTCCTCAAGGTAGGGTACCTGAACCCGCTTGTGCACCTGAAAGAAGGCGTCGCGCTTACCGCCCGGGATGGGCGTGTAGGGCCCCGGCTTCAGGCGTTGGCTGGCCGGGCCGACTTCCGTCCAGTGCTCCTTCCCGAGATTATGGAGCCTGTAGGGAATTTCCAGTTCACACAGTTTTTCCCGGACCAGCCGGGAGAACGGACTGCCCTCGAAACTCCACAAGCGCAGAGGTTCTTCCGGCTGCGTACCGGGTTTGGCCCGCAACCCCCGCAAGGCACTGGCGGCCGACGCGACCGATCCGACTGCCGGTTGCCAGGCCTTGCCGCGGTAGAACTTCGGAACCGGCCTGCCAGCATACTCCTTGAACAGATAGGCCACGATATCATTCGATTCATACATCACCGTGCCGGTATTTTTGTCCACCAGCAACGGAAACTGCTGTTTGCCGCCGAGGGCGGCAGCTTCCTCCCGGAAGACCCGGCCGCCCTTGGGGCAGGGACGGATGTCCACATCCAGGTGCAGTGCAGTCAGCGCTTCGCGCACACGGCGGCAGAACGGGCAGGCCTCCATGTCGTAGAGAATGATGGGTTGTTCCGGCTGCACGCTTTTCTTCACGACCATACAGCCACGCCAGGCCGTCAGTGATGACGTCGTCACGGAACCAAGTACATTGACGTTATGTGCAAGCCTGTTGTTCATAGCAAAACCCTGTTCTGGAATTTTCCCTATTATCACGCAATCACCCGATTTTCCATTGGCTCACGGGCTCCCATGATGCGATCAAACCCGGCGGTATACCAATCAGGGTGGCCTCCGGGAGTTTTATCTTAAGTCATGGTGACGCACCCAACATCAGACCCTTTTCTAGCGGCAGATTCCCTGACCCAATTGCCGGAAAAACCCCGGATAAAAAGAATTACAAAGTCATTGGCATGGCTTATGTAAAACGGCCAACCGCTAACTCTATGATTCACAAGGAGGACTTACAGGAAGTCACAAAAAACCAATACAAACAACGACTCTACTGCCATTTTTTAACGTCATGTAGAACTTCTCTGCATAGTACGCACCCCAAAGATGGGCTATTGTTGAAGGATAAGAATTCACGGATGGTTAGCAGGGTGATTCCGGGTATGCGATGCGCTCACACGACAGGTTACATGGGGTCGATCTTCAAGCGGACGGTCTTGACGACAAGCGCTGCGCTGGCTTTGGCCGCGAGCCCGGGTCTTCAGGCTCTGGACAACGATGACAACGGTTTCTCCTCGGTTCGCGTCTGGAGCAACCAGGTTCGTGACTATGCCGTCAAATCGCTCAATGACGAGAACGCCCTTAGTATGGCGGCGATCCCTCTTAACGGTCCCGGGATTGACCAGTACATCAACGCTGATGAAGTGATGAGCCCTGGCTCCATCATGAAACTGGTGACGACCTACGCGGCACTGGAAATCCTCGGGCCCACCCATCATTGGGATACCGACTTCCTGACCGATGGTGAACTGATCGGCGATACCCTGAAAGGCAACCTGTACGTTCGCTTCGGCGGCGACCCCAAGCTCACCATTGAGCGACTCTGGGGTACCCTGCGCGAACTCCGCAGCATGGGCATCACCACCATCGATGGCAATCTGGTACTGGACGGTACCTATTTTGAGATCGACGGCGGTTTCCCTGCATTCGAAGACAACGGCGACAACCCTCACGCACCGTTTCTGGTTGAACCTTCAGCCTACCTGACCAATCTCAACCTGCTGCACCTCCAGGTTCGCGCGGATGAGCGAGGCACCCAGGCGTGGAGCACACCGTCTATCGGTGACGTGGTTATCGATAACCGCGTGACCGCCACAGCCGAAGGTCCCTGCCCACGGCGTCGCAACTTTGAGTGGGAACCGATTTTTCACGACGACAACAAAGTCACTGTGCGGGTGACCGGACAGTTACCGCAGGGGTGCCGAACCACCCGTTACTTGTCCCTGCTGCCTCACGAACAGTACAGCGCGGCACTGATTCGTTCCCTGCTCGCGGAAACTGGAGTCACCGTAAGCGGCAACGACACCATGGGCGCCACCCCGGAAGATGCCCGTCTGGTGTTGAAAACCACGTCGCCGGATCTGGTAACCATGGTTCGCGACATCAACAAGTGGAGCAGCAACGTGATGGCGCGGCAGATGCTGCTGACCATTGGTGCCGAGAATCGACAGGATGGCGAGGACGATGACCGGGTAGCAGGCATCCGGGTAATCTACGACTGGCTTGAGAAGAAAGGCATCAATACCGCCGGCATGGTGATTGACAACGGAGCCGGCCTCAGCCGCCATGGCCGGATCACCGCCCGCCAGGGTGCTGAATTGCTGCAACACGCCTGGAATAGCCCCTTTGCCGCCGATCTGATGGCGTCCATGCCGATCATCGCCATGGACGGAACCATGGCCCGCCGACTTCGCAACACCGGCATGGACGGCAGCGGCCGGATCAAGACCGGATACCTGGAGAACGTGCGCTCCATTGCCGGCTTCACCCGCGATGAACACAACACCACCTGGGCTGTTGTCGGCATGGTGAACAATGATCCGGCCTGGAACGGTCAGGCGGTGCTTGACCGGATTCTGTATTCGCTGCACTTCCGGCCACCAACCGGCACAGCCATTTCACGGGCCGATTCCGGGTCCTCGTCGAAAACCACGATTCAATAGAAAAGCCCCGGCAGTGCCGGGGCTTTGTCATTCCTTTTCTTCTAAATAACTAACCGTGATCATTCGATGACGAAGTCATCCAGAAGCGTAAGCCCTGCAACATTGTCTCCATCCTCAGGAGCTACGCGTGCAATAGCGGTATACACGCCTCCCGCGCTTAACGTGATGCTACCGGTCTTGAGCAATTCGCTACCGTCCGTGGTGGTGATAAAGACAACATAATCACCCTCCGGAACTTGCAGATACCCGGATGAATCGCCGAACTCAAAGTTGTCCAATGCAGGCTCTGCGTTGTTGATCTCCGTTGCAGCCGCACCGCCTTCCGCAGTTGGCAGCAAATAGACATCAACCACTTGCGCCTCAAAGGCGCCATGTATCACGCGCAGTTTTGCTGCGGTGGCAATACTCCGATTGTCGTCCGGGACAACGATTGCCTGAATACTGCTATCTGCGGCCGTTCCGGCTGCAATTACCGTCGAAATATCACCCAAGGCCAGGCTGAGCGTTTCATCAATGGCAGCAGCGGTTCCGCCACTAGCAGTCACAACGATCTGGTTTTCACCGGCTTCAAGCACCACATACTGTCCTGTGGCTGGCGCAGCCGGGACGGTCTCCGGGAACTCCAGGCCGACAACTGCTGCGGTGTCGACTCCTGGCGTGCCATTAACATAAATATCGACCGGCCCTACATCAGCAGAGTTATGAACCGCCCGTATACCCGCGCCGGTATTGGCGTCGAGGATCTCGGTTACGGCGTCACCATCAATCGCAAGCAGGCTCACCGGAGATTCACCTGAGACGGTATTATCCACCGCACCAATCAGCAGATCAGCACCCGCTGGCAAGGGCACGTTCCCGCTGTCATAGACAACAGTCTCCGCGCCCGCAGGCGTTACCCGAATCTGGTACTCGCCCGCTGGGACTTCAAGTGGCCCGACACTCTCCTTGAACGAGAATGTAAAGGTCGCCTCGGCCGGCAACTCCTCCCCGAACGCGGTCACATACACATCCACCGGTCCGGCCGCCGCCGCTTGTGCATCCGGTGACAGGTGAGCCACGCGAAGCCGAACAGAATCAGAGGACTCCCGACTGCCATCGTCCGTCAGGATAAGCGGTTCGATGGTCTCATCACCCACCTTTCCGACGGCAATCACGTCGTAGCTGGTATCAAAACGCAGGGCCGCATCCGCCTCGATCACGGTGGCGGTATCACCACCGGGGAGGATGCCATCGACAGCGATAGTCGAACTCCCGGCTGCCGGTGTCAGAACTGCGGCCTGCTTGAAGTCGGCGCCCGAGACCACGGTGTCATCGTTCAAGCGCACATTAACGGCAGGAGCATCAGAGGAGGCATGCACCACCCTGACACTGGTATTTGTTGGATCGTCGTCATCGTCAAAACAACCGGAGAGCAGAACGCTACCGGCGACCACTAACGGCAAGGCAAGTTTTGTATTCATTGTTACTGTTCCTCGATTGCTGAGGTTAGTTACCAGGGTTGAGTGGTTCGAACCTGCACTAATTCATTCCCTGAACTGTGCCTACCAGCAATCTACGGGAGCTCAAACGAAACGGATTAACATGATTTTACGTTTGGGCGAACAGGCGTTCCGGATTTCTCACTGATCAAA
Source organism: Marinobacter sp. F4206 (assembly GCF_019392195.1). Taxonomy (NCBI): domain Bacteria; kingdom Pseudomonadati; phylum Pseudomonadota; class Gammaproteobacteria; order Pseudomonadales; family Marinobacteraceae; genus Marinobacter; species Marinobacter liaoningensis. The sequence goes on along the minus strand of NZ_JAHXKI010000003.1, from coordinate 240,416 downwards.
CAGGCGGAGCGTGAAGTCCGTGAGCCGACCCGCGAGCGGTGCGATGAATGTAACCAATGGAAACGCAACGGCCCAAGCGACCAGCCAGGCGGCCAGCCAACGGCCAGGGAAGCCGCCATTAATGCCAGTGTTAAGGAGCGTAATGACACCGGACATCAGAAACGACATGATGCCGGACATGTAAACCCCGAACACCAGCTGGCGTATACGTGCGGGCTTTATTCTGGCCATACTATCTCCCGTTGAGACACCGGACTTCGACAAGTACATCTGTCTGAAGCGAAATGTCGTACACTGAATCGGAACAGGGTACGCATGATAATAAGCTTGCGATCTTTTTACGAGGGTGCTGTTTTTTCGCTCCGGGGACATTATGAACAGGCCAGACTTTCTCCCGACTGTATGCTTCCGCTGGATCAGCCTGTTCTGCATCAGCCTGCTGATTCTGTCTGGTTGTAGCTCGACTCGCACAGCCTACCGATACGCCGACTGGGGAATCGTCTGGTGGGTTGAGGATTATGTCACTCTCACCGACGCCCAGAAAGAGCAGCTCAGTCGCGATATTGATGAGCTACGGCAGTGGCACTGTTCCTACGAATTGCCACGATATCGGCGCTGGCTCGGCACCTTGGAAACCGATGTCCGGCAACGCAATCTCGACCCAGACGCCGTCGCCTACCACCAGGAACAGCTGTTCGAGTTCTTCCCGCCCCTCCTGAACCGAGCCATCCCGATTGCCACAGACCTGCTTGCCAGCCTGACAGACGAGCAGGTAAGGGAACTGGCTGAAAACATGAACGAGAGTCAACGGGAGCGAAGAGAGGAGTATCTTGCCGAAGACCTCGAGGCGACCGCGTCCGCCCGGGCTGAACGCACCGAAGAACGGGTGAAACGCTGGCTGGGCGCCTTGAATGAGGAACAGCGGGCGATCATAGCACGCTGGTCGGAGAAACGCGGGCGACAAACCGAAATCTGGTTACAGGGACGTCGGAACTGGCAACTGGCCCTGCTTACAGCACTGGATCGGCGACATGAAGCCGTGTTCGCCAGTGACGTCGAACGACTCATGCGGGACTCGGAACAGGTGCGGGGGGAGGAATACGCGGCCATGATGGCGGAGAGTCGAGCAGCATTGAAAACCCTGATGCACGATGTCATTGCGGCGGGCAACTCAACCCACCTGGCCCACCTGCAGAACGAAGCGACCGAGTTGAAGGGCGACTTCGAAGCCCTGACCTGCTCACCAGGCTCCGAAGTCGCAGAACGCTGAGCGGATTAAACCGTCAGGTAACCACCGTCCGCGTTAATGCAGGCGCCGGTGGTATAGCTCGACGCCCCGGACACCAGGTAAAGAACGGTACCCGCCATTTCATCAGGATCCGCCACGCGCTTCATGGGAATATGCGCCATTGCCTGTTTCTTGATGGCATCGTTGGTGGTCAGTGCACTGGCGAACTTGGTGTCGGTCAGACCCGGCAAAAGCGCGTTTACGCGAATGTTCTGCTGGCCCAGTTCCATGGCAAACGACTTGGTCATGGAGATAACCGCCGCCTTGGTAATGGAATAGATGCCCTGGAAGTGGCCGGGATTAACGCCATTCACCGACGCCACGTTCACGATGGCACCGCCACCGGCTTTCTTCATCATCTGGGCACCGCGGGCGCACATGAAGAAATAGCCGCGGATGTTCACGTCGACCGTCTTGTTGAACGCACCAAGATCGGTATCTTCAACGGGCCCGAAGTAAGGGTTTGAGGCGGCGTTGTTCACCAGGATGTCGAGCTTGCCGTGCGCTTTCTCGATGTGTGCCCAGATGCCCTCGATCTGATCCATGTCGCCAATATGGCACGCGTGTGCTTCGGCACTGCCGCCGGCCTCACGGATGCTGCCGGCGACCGCCTCACAACCGTCGATCTTGCGGCTGCTGACAATCACGTGAGCCCCGTAATTCGCCAGTGTGCGGGCGATGCTCTCCCCGATACCACGGCTGGCGCCGGTAATCAGGGCGACCTTACCGGTCAGATCAAACAGGTCTGTATTGCTCATTCACTCACCTCAATCGTTAGCGGAAGGTCACCAGGGCGGGATCTTCCGCTTCCAGGTGACTGTAATTATTAAATACGGACAGGCTGCGGCGGGGGCCGGAATACAGCACCCGGCTGACACTGGTGTTGGCGATGACCTCGTTCAGCGCCAGCGCGCGCGTGTCGTCCAGGCCGAGCAGCTGCTGGCAAATGACTGAGATCGGACCGCCCGAGGTGGCCACCAGAACGTCGCCGCCATCGGCGAATTCAATCATCTCGTCAAACGCCCGCAGGACCCTGGTCTTGAAATCCGGCCAGGTCTCCCCGTACTCATGATCATGCTCACCCGAAGCCCAGCGACGGACCGCCTGGACAAAGGCCTCCTGGAAGGCCCTGGCCGGTTTCGGAAACGCCTGAAGGTCTCTTGCCATCACTGCCCGGTCACTCCACGCCGGGCGAAAACGGGTCACCACCTCGGTGTGGTCGAACTCATTGAACCCGGGAGCCACCTGCATATCCGGAAGCCGGGCACCAAAACCGGTGGCGATGGCCTCGACGGTTTCCCGATGCCGTTCCAGATTGCCGCCAAAAATGGCATCCGGCACCACTTTGCCTGCCAGCCAACGCCCCAACGACCGTCCCTGCTCCCAGCCGGTGGGCGACAGCTGATCGTAGTTGGCCTTGCCGAAACTGGCCTGTCCGTGACGTACCAGGTAAACCGTGGCCATTACAGCGAACTCTCGGCGATCAGCCGCTGGCAGCGCTTCTCCAGGTAGTTGGCAGCGTGGCCGAACGCAGCAAACCGCTTGTCTTTGGTCTGACCGTGGTAATACCGGTAGTAGATCTGTTGAATGATCACCGCCAGCCGGAAAAGACCATAGATTTCATAGAAATCAAAGTTATCGACCCGGAAGCCCGACTTCTCCATGTAGTACTCCACCACTTCCTCGCGGCTCAACATGCCCGGCCGGTGCGTTGGCTGGCGCCGCAGCATCTGGAATGGTCCCTCATCGTCGGCCTCGATCCAGTAGGCGAGACTGTTACCGAGGTCCATCAGCGGGTCGCCAATGGTTGCCATTTCCCAATCCAGCACGCCAATTACTTCGAACGGGTTATCCGGATTGAGCACCACGTTGTCGAAGCGGAAATCGTTATGGATAACGACCTGGGCAAGGTCATCGGGCATCTTCTCGTTGAGCCAGGCCATGACCGCCTCGAAATCACCAACATCGTCGGTGCGGGCCTTGCGGAACCGGTCACTCCAACCACCGATCTGACGCTGGACATACCCCTCGCCCTTGCCAAGCTTATCGAGGCCCGCGGCCTTGGCGTCCACGCGATGCAAGTCCACCAGTTTGTCGACCACATTCAGGCACAGCTTGCGGGTGTCGGCTTCGCTCAGTTCGAAGCCCTTCGGGAAGTCCTGGCGCAGGATGATGCCTTTGAGGCGCTCCATCACATAGAAATCGCACCCCAGCACATCGTGGTCGTCGCAGATGGCGATGATGTTCGGGACATAGGGGTATACGGGCTTCAGGGCCTTCATCACCTTCGCTTCGCGAAGCATGTCATGGGCGGACTTGGCAATCTTGCCAAACGGCGGGCGGCGCAGCACGAACGAGCGGTCACCATAATCCACCTGATAGGTCAGGTTGGAGGCGCCGCCCGGGTACTGACGAATCTCCGGTGCGCCGTCCAGTTCCGGCATGGCCTGCTTCATGAACCGGTCCACCGCAGCAACATCCAGCTCCTCGCCTTCGCGAACATCCATCGCCTGATCAATCTGGGTCATTCAGGGCTCTCCTCTTATGTTTCCGACCGGTAGGCTAAGGCCTTGCCGCCCATCTTGCTCATCCAGCGCTTGCTTTCCTGGTGCATCAACCAGTCAAACGCCTTGGGCGCGTGCCGCTTGAGCATCCACATGCGACGTTCCTTGGCGTGAGGCAGCACCCAGAAGCTCTTGTCCTTGATCGACCGTACAATGTCCTCAGCCACATTTTCCGCAGTAATATTGGAACGCTTCATCAGCTTGTTCACGTTCTGCTGAACACCGGGCAGATCCGACCGCATGCTGCTGGCGAGGTTGGTCTGGAAAAACGCCGGACAGACACAACTCACGTGAATGCCGTCGCTGCGCAACTCCTGGCTCAGAGTTTCGGACAGTGCAATAACCCCTGCCTTGGATACATTGTAGCTATCCATCAGCGGTGCCAGCATCAGGCCGGCCATGGAGGCAATATTCACAAACGTGCCGGAACCCTGTTTCTTGAACTGGGGGGTGAATGCCTTGCAACCGCGCACAACACCCAGAACATTGATGTCCAGGATCCACTCCCAATCTGCCATCGTGGTATCTTCGATGGACCCGGCAGAAGCAACGCCGGCGTTGTTCACCACAACATCCACCCCACCCCACTTGGAGGTCAGATCGTCACAGATTTTCTCCAGATCGGTCAGTCGGCGAACATCGCATTCGACGAAATAGCCCTCGCCGCCGGCGTTGTTGATCTCCTGCTCGACACTGACGCCCTGCTCCGGGTTGATGTCACCAATGCAGACCTTTGCGCCCTCTTTTGCGTAACGCAACGCAATGGCACGACCGAGCCCGCTTGCGCCGCCTGTTATGAATACTCTCTGTGTCATAGTTATTTCCGTCACCTGCTATAAATAAGCGAAGCCAACTCCGATGCTGAACGGAGCTGGCGGCATGGGGCCTCTGAAACTGTGCGAAGCCATGGATGGCGAAGCTCAAGCGCCACATGGATGTGCCGACGGAGCGGGTTTCAGAGGCCTCATGCCGCCGGCTCCCTCCCCAAAATCAGGCAGACCGATTCTTGTACTTGGCCAACTCAAGACGAGCCACCATAGCCCGATGCACCTCATCCGGCCCATCCGCCAGCCGCAATACCCGAGCATAGGCAAACAACTGGGTCAGCGGGAAGTCATCATCACTGACACCGGCCCCACCATGAATCTGAATGGCCTGATCAACAATGGTCTGGAGCATGGACGGAATTACCGCCTTGATCATGGAAACGTCCTGCAACGCGCCGGCAATGCCCTTGGTATCCAGCGCCCAGGCACACTTCAGCGTCAGCAGACGGGCCTGCTCGATAGCCATACGGGCATTGGCAATGATGTCCGGATTGCCACCGAGTTTGGCAATGGGACGACCGAAGGCTTCGCGAGTTGTCGCCCGCTTGATCAGCAGTTCGAGTGTACGTTCTGCAGCGCCGATAGCCCGCATGCAATGGTGTACGCGGCCTGGCCCCAATCGGCCCTGTGCAATCTCAAACCCGCGCCCTGGGCCGGCGATAAAGGCAGTTTTCGGAAGACGGACGTTCTCGAACACCACCTCGCCATGACCATAGGGCTCATCGTATTCACCAAATACCGGAAGCATCCGCTCAATCCGCACGCCCGGCGTATCCAGCGGCACCAGAACCATTGAGTGCCGGCGGTGTTTCTGCGCATCCGGATCCGTCAGGCCCATGAAAATCGCAACCTTGCAATCCGGGTGGCCGATACCGGTGCTCCACCATTTGCGGCCGTTCAGAACCACCTCGTCACCATCAACAATCGCCGTCGCTTCCATGTTGGTTGCATCGGAAGAGGCCACACCCGGTTCGGTCATACAGAATGCGGACCGGATCTCGCCGCTCATTAGCCTGGGCAGCCATTCGGCCTTCTGCTCCTCGGAACCATAGTGAATCAACACTTCCATGTTGCCGGTATCCGGCGCGTTGCAGTTGAAGATCTCCGGGGCAATGAAGCTGCGACCGGTTTCCTCGGCAATCAGGGCGTAGTCGGAATTCAGCAGGCCGCAGCCATGCTTTTCATCCGGAAAGAACATGTTCCACAGGCCCTGCGCCTTTGCCTTCTGCTTCAGTTCCTTGATCACGGGCAACACGACCCAGCGATTGTCCAGGGACGCCAGCTCTTTGTGGTATTGCGCCTCAATGGGAAAAATCTCGTCCGCCATGAACGCCTTCACGCGGTTGAGATAATCCTGACCTTTTTCGGAAATATTGAAATCCATCGACGTATCCTCGCTGAAATTGCACAGGCAGGTGCACTGAAAACATCACAATAACTCCAGTCTAGGGACGGCCAAACTATTACGCGACTGAATTATTCTTATCGTTTATCATTATCGCCACTTATTCTCAAAACCGGATCTCCGACATGGCCCTGAATCGTCTGGACCTGAACCTGCTGCATGTTTTTGACACGATCTATCGGGAGGGGAGCCTTACCCGCGCGGCCAGAGCCCTGCACCTGACACAGCCGGCCGTCAGCCACTCTCTATCTCGGCTTCGCGATCACTTTGACGACCCCCTGTTCACCCGACAGGGCAACCAGATGGTGCCGACGCCACTGGCCCGTCGTTTCCTCGAATCCATGCGTCCCGGCCTCACCCAGATCCAGAGCGCGGTTAACCAGTTCCACGCCTTTGACCCGGCTAATCAACGCAAGACCTACTCGCTGGGACTCCGGGATATCCTGGAATCCACGTTCCTGCCCCAACTGATGAAGCGGCTGGATCCGTACCCAAATCTCGAAATTTTCAGTCAGCGTATTGCCCGGCGGGAAATGGAAACCCAACTGGCGGCCGGAAAGCTGGATTTTGCCGTCGACGTACTGCTTCCGGTGAGCAACCAGACTTCCCACGAGCTGCTCCGGCGGGACCGGCTGGTCGTTCTGGCAAGGACGGGGCATCCAATGGCGGGCGGCGGGCTGTCGATGGAGGATTACCTGACCGCCCGCCACGTATTGGTGTCTTCACGGACGGAAGGCCCGGGGATTGAGGATTTTGAACTTTCCCGGCTCGGGGTTCAGCGCAGCATCCGGCTTCGTTGCCAGCATTACTACGCAGCATGCCGGGTGGTGGAGAAAACCGACCTGCTACTGACCATGCCGGAAGCCTATGCCCGCATCATTGCCCAGAGAGCCGACATTACCATTATGGACCCGCCGGCGGACCTGCCGTCTATTGATGTGCATCTATACTGGCACAAGGCTTATGAACGGGAGCCGGCGCTGATCTGGTTCCGGGAGCAGTTGCGGGAGATCAGCTGAGACGCTGACTTAGTAAGCGCCCACTGCCATCAGGAAACCAAAGAAGCCGATGGCGGTGATACCCAGGGCGGCCACCACGATACCGAAGCCCCACCAGATGGCCGCACCGTCGGAAACGTCAACGTCATGTCCGCGGAGCGTGCGATAGAAGGCCCACGGCCCGAGAACGAAGGCTCCCACCACAGCAAAGATAAGCCCGACACTGATACCCGCGAACGTCCAGGTAGCTAGCACCGTTGCGCGATCAGACGCTTGATCGGTGACGCCGTGATGCTCAAGAAACTTCTTGCAGAAGAACCACAGCAGCGCAAACAGGGCGACAACAAAAACCAGCCCGCCAATGACGGTGATGATGCGATAGAGCAAAGGAATGTCCTGTCAGTTCAAATTGGCCTTACACCGGAAAAACCGGCTCCGGCAGGCATTCAAAACCGGGTTTCGCGAAAAGATAACCTTGATATAGCTGAATCCCCTGGGAGCGCAACCAGAAATACTCCTCTTTGGTCTCCACGCCCTCCGCGACGATGCGTCCGCCCAACTGCTTCATCATGGTAATGATGCCAGTGACGACGGCCTGCTTGTTAGGCTCGTCGTGAATATTTCGAATCAGTCCCATGTCCAGTTTCAGGAGTTCGGGCGGGCTCGCCATCATGATGTCGTAACGGGAGTAGCCGGCACCGAAATCGTCAATGGCGGTACTGAACCCCATCTCCTGGTAGGCCGCAATAATGGAGGACAAATGCTCCACCGACGTCAGCTTTTCATTTTCCGTCAATTCGAAGATGATTTTGCTGGTATCGAAGCCGTATTTTTTTGCCGCCGCCAGCGTTGTCCGAATACAGTATTCCGCCTGATACACCGCGTTGGGCATGAAATTAATACTGAGCATGGTGTCCATGCCCAGTCGGGACGCAAGCTTAACCGCTTTGACCCGGCAAATCTGATCGAACGAATACTGGTTGGTCCCGTTCACCTGCGACAGGACATGCATCGCCCCTTCGCCGTCGGGACCGCGGACCAGCGCTTCGTAGGCGAAAACGGACTGGTTGACGACGTCGACGACTGGCTGAAAGGCAAAGGTGAAGGAGAAGTCCACTCCCTCACCGCAGGCACACTGTTCACAATGGGACTCATCAAAAAGGACGGCGGGCTGATTCACTTCTACTCCTAAACAACGTAAGAGGGCGTCCGCTTCCCTTACAAAACACGATTTCGCTGACACTATAGCGTCCTATGTTTACGCAGTAAAACGCCCGCACGGGTTTTACTTCACGCGAAGTGGCATCCCCTCACCAGGCGACTAAACTGGTGGACTGGTGCCTAAACGAGCCAATTCAAAAAAGGAGTCTCCCGAATGGCTGAAACTACCCGCATCGCAGTCACCCCCGGCGACGGCATTGGCCCGGAAGTGGTGGGTGAAGCCGTACGCTGCCTGGAAACCCTGCGCGCCAAACACGGCCTGTCCGTGGAATGGACCCGATTTCCCTGGCCGTCCCATGCCTGGCACGAGGAGCATGGCGTTTCCATGCCGGAAGACGCGCTGACGCAGCTTCAAGCCTACGATGCGATTCTCCTCGGCGCCCTGGGGGACCCCGGCCCGATGGACGACCCGGCCCGATACCTGCTCCCTGACAGCATTTCCCTGGCGCCCCTGCTCGACATGCGCAAGGGGTTTGACCAATGGGTATGCGAGCGCCCCGCCCGCCTGTTGCCGGGCGCCCGCCAGTACCTTGCCGACGAGCGGGCGAAAGACATAGACATGCTGGTCATTCGTGAAAACTCTGAAGGCGAGTACGTGAGCCAGGGCGGCCGCTTGCGCAAAGGCACTGCCGATGAGGTGGCCACACAAATGGAGGTGTTCACTCGCAAGGCGACCGACCGGATCATCCGATATGGCTTTGAACAGGCCCGAATCCGCGCAGCGGAACGAGTAAAAGAGGGTCGTACACGAAGTTTTCGTACTCTCGATGGCCGTACCTGCGAAAGCCAGGTGTGCCTTGTAACTAAGCGCAATGCGCTCCGCTACTGGGGCGATATGTACACCGAGGCGTTTGAGGAAATCAGTCAGGAGTTTCCGGACGTGGCGACCCACCACGAGCTGGTCGATGCCGCCTGCATGAAATTCGTGCAGAGCCCCTGGGCTTTTGACGTCGTGGTTGCCAGCAACCTGCAGGGCGATATCCTGACCGACCTTGCCGCGGTCTTGTCCGGGGGCATGGGGGTCGCGCCGTCCTGCAACCTGAACCCGACCGATCCGAAGATGCCGTCGATGTTCGAACCCACCCACGGCAGTGCGCCGGACATTGCGGGACAGGGATTGGCCGATCCGACCGCCATGCTGTTCACCACGGCACGGATGCTGGAATGGCTGGGTCGAAAAGACCCGACCCTGGCGGCGGCGGGCAAGGAGCTGTTTGACGCCGTTGCTGCGGACCTGGCCGAAAATTCCGGAAGCCAGCGCGGTACGCACGAGATCGGAGCAGCTATTTGCAAGCGGTTGAACGCCTGACTCAACTCCTCAGCGGCGCGCCATTCCGGCAATGGCGCGCCGCTGTCTGGAATAGGGTTTCGAGCCGGACGGCTTACTGGTCCGACATGACAAATTCGAGACGTCCCGGTGCAACGCGAACATCCACCGGCATCGCGCCAAACATGCGCTGGGCGAAATCGGCTTCATCCAGACGGTAGACCGGCATGGTCTCCAGCATCTGAGCCACGGCACGCATAACGGTGTCTGTCACCGGTTTCAGATCGCCCTTGAAATAGGGAGACTCGATGCTGCTTTCCAGTAACTCGAGCCGCCGAATGAAGATCGCTTTTTCCGTGCTGTCATACACCGGCGCGCCCTCAACCTTCAAGGCAATATCGACCGGCAGTCTGGCCAGAAGCGCATTCACAGCGATCTGCCCTTTGACGTCGATAACAGCGACGTCCCGGCCATCGGGGCCCAGGGTGATATCGGCATCATTCAGGCTCAGGCTGAGCGGTGAACCGCTCTGCAGCTGCTGGCGATCAAAGTCGCTCACCACATCCTGGAGGTGGCGTTCGAGTTCCCCCTCGGAAATGGAATAAGGCGAGAAACTGGCGCACCCGCTGGTCAATCCGACGATCAGTAAAACCAGCGCCCAAAGGCCGGTATTGGGTAATTTCAGCATTGGCTTGTCTCCGTGAAGTCGGCTTATATCCTGCGGCAGGGGCGCAGCGGGGGCAAGACGGGCAGATTAAGGATTGGTCAGAATGGTTCCGGGCCGGTTAGTCATTCTCGGCCCGCACGTCCACATGAGGGGTCAGATCATCATCGATGGTCACGTGAACCAGAATAGGCTGACAGCAGACCTGGCAGTCTTCAACGTATTCCTGCTCCGACACCGAGGGGTCGACGCTGATATCCAGCGCCTCCCAACAGTAGGGGCATTGTACGAGGACCGACTCCAGGGCTGACATGTTCTCACCTCAGAACTGTTGTTTCGCCATCCAGGGAATGATGCGATCAAACGCTTCCTCCAGCTTCTCGCAGGTTGTCGAGAAGCTGATTCGAACGGCATTGGTGGACTCCTCGCCAAAGGCGTCCCCCGGCACAACACAAACTCCGGTTTCCTTGAGCATTCGCAGAGCCAGATCCGACCCGTCCACGTGGGGCGGCAGAGCCGGGAAAGCGAAGAAGGCACCGCCGGGTTTGTAGCCGGTCATATGCGGCGTCTGCTCGATCAGCTCCACCACCTTGTCACGGCGCTCACGATAAATATTCACCATATCCTGGACACACTGCTGATCGCCGGTGAGTGCAGCCACCCCGGCAAACTGGGACGGTGTATTGGCCACCGAGGTCGTGAACATATGATAGCGCCGCAGGGATTTGATCGCGGCCTGGCTCGATATCACCCAGCCAACCCTCAGGCCTGCCATGCTGTAGGTTTTGGAGAAACTGCTGATGCACATGATGTTGTCCAGATCCATCGAACAATTCAGGACACTGGCAAAATCGTCGTCATCGAAAATCAGGTGATCATAGACTTCGTCCGCGTACACCTGGATGCCCCGGTAGGCGCACTCTTCCAGAATGGTCTCCACCGTACTGCGGGGATAAACCGCGCCGGTCGGATTGTTGGGATTATTGAGAATCAACGCAAAGGTGCGCGGCCCCATGGCCCGGATGACTTCATCCGGATCCAGCTGGTGGTCATTCTCCGCTCGCGTCGGCACAAACTTCACCTCACCGCCATTCATCCGAATCAGCGGGGCGTAGAGCAGGAACGACGGATCGGTCACGATAAACTGTCGCCCCGGTGCCGAGGTTGCCGAGATGGCCAGGTACATGGCCTCGGTCGCGCCACTGGTGATCAGAATGTTGTCCCGGGTGAGTTTCCGGTTATAGCGCTTGCCATAGTAGTCTCTGAGCGCAACCAGCAACTCGGGGAGACCGGCATCCATCGTGTAACCGGTCTGCCCGGCATTCAGCGCATCAATGTAGGCATCAATGATGTGCTTGGGCGTCGGCAGGTCCGGCTGACCAATGGAAAGATGGATAACATCTTTCATGGTGGCCGCCATATTCACCATGCGACGAATGCCCGGCACTGGAATCGCCTGCATGGCAGGGTTCCAACTGGCCTTGTTTTTCCGGTACTTCACTTTACGCGGTCTGGACTGGCCGGTCTCGTGATTGGCGGCTTCTGCCATAAACACCTCCTGCAAACGGGGCAAAAAAACCTACCCCTGCAGGTTAGCCAGTAACATCGGGCCACACAAGACAAAAACTGAGAAAGATACAGTGCGTGGAACCATCGCCTTCATCGCCTTCCCGGAAGCTCAGGAGGAACAGCAAGTTGACCCCACTGCACCGGCATACCAGACTGTCTTGAGGCCCACACAGACGATCGTCACTCAGACAAACAGGCGGAGGTTCAATGACACAGCCAAGCAAACCCGTTGTAACCGTTCTCACAGCGCCCGGCGAGCCGGAGCCACCGGGAATGGATGCCCTCAGGACACGCGCGGAAGTGAGGTTTGCCTGTGATGAACAGACACTGAGAGATACCCTCCCCGGTACCGATATCATGATGGTGACCGACTTCCGGACCGAAGCCCTGGAAGCCGCCTGGCCTTCGGCAGACAAACTGCAGTGGATTCACGCCACCAGCGCCGGCGTGGATGCCCTGATGTTCCCGGCACTGATCAATGGCGATGTGGTGGTGACCAACGCCCGCGGCATCTTTGACCGCACCATTGCCGAGTATGTGCTCTGCACCATCCTGATGTTCGCCAAGGATTTTCCTGGCTCAATCCGACTTCAGTTGAAGCACCAGTGGAAACATCGGGATACCGAGCGGGCCGAAGGCAAACAGGTACTGGTCGTGGGCGCCGGCTCCATCGGTCGCCAGATTGGCCGACTGGTTGCCGCGGCCGGCCTGAAGCCTCACGGCATTGCCCGCACCCCTCGCCATGACGATCCGGATTTCGTAAAAGTCCACGGCAATGACGAGCTGTTTGAACAGCTGGGCCACGCCGACTACGTGGTGATCGCCGCACCACTGACGCCGCAAACCGAGGGTCTGTTTGATGAGCAGGCGTTCAAGGCGATGAAAAGCACGGCGCGCCTGATCAACATTGGCCGCGGCCCGATCGTGAAGACCGACGATCTCATCACCGCACTGCGGAACGGCGACATCGCCGGTGCCGGCCTGGATGTTTTCGAGGAAGAACCTCTACCGGAGGACCACCCTTTGTGGGACATGGAGAACGTCACCATGACTGCCCACATGGCCGGCGACTTTATCGGCTGGAAGCGGGCTCTCACTGACCAGTTCCTGGAGAACTTCGACCGCTGGCACAAAGGCGATGACCTGTTCAATTTCGTGGACAAGGAACTCGGCTACGCCGGCAGCAAATAAAATTGGAGAAAAGCTGGTAGCCGCGCAAAAAAACGGGAGCCCAAAGGCTCCCGTTTCCTGTTCACTGAATCAGGCCCGTAGTCAGCTTCCCGACAGGGACTGATCCGAGGGATCGATCTCCATCTGCTGAATCGCAATCACCGCCTGGGTGCGGTTGCGAACCCCAAGCTTCCGGAAAACGGCCGTAATATGCGCCTTGATGGTCGCCTCGGAAACGTCCAGATCGTACGCAATCTGTTTGTTCAGAAGCCCCTCGGCCAACATACCCAGTACCCGGAACTGCTGAGGCGTCAGCGACGCCAGCTTTTCCGAGAAATCGGTCGCGTCCGAATGCATTCGCTCAATCTTGTCCGCCACCCCATCGGGCAGCCACACGTCCCCTTCCAGAACCGCCTGGATCGCCTCGGTAATGGTCGGCAGCGGCGCCGACTTCGGTATGAAGCCGGAGCCGCCATAGTCGATCGAACGACGCATCACCTGCAACTCCTCGGAGCCTGACACAACCACCACGGGAAGCCCCGGATACTGCCCGCGCATGAACACGAGTCCGGAGAAGCCATGGGCACCCGGCATATTCAGATCCAGAAGAACCAGATCCGCGTCCGGGTGCGACTCTACCGCCGCCTGCAACGCCTTGATGCTGTCGACCTCGACCGTCTCGGCATCCGGCACCGCCTGACTGACCGCCTGCTTCAGTGCTGCCCGAAACAGCGGGTGATCATCGGCGACGATAATTGTTTGTGCCATTCAACAGATTCCTCACAGGTTGACGTTGGGTACTCAGACCTTACTTGAATTCACGACTGCTGATCAGTTCATCGACCACACCCGGATCGGCCAGAGTGGAGGTATCTCCCAGCTGGTCGTGTTCGTTGGCAGCGATTTTACGCAAAATCCGGCGCATAATCTTGCCCGACCGGGTCTTTGGCAGTCCCGGTGCCCACTGGATCACATCCGGCGAGGCAATCGGACCAATCTCCTTGCGCACCCACTGTACCAGCTCTTTCTTCAGCTCGTCAGACGGCTCCTCACCCTGCACCAGGGTGACATAGACATAGATGCCCTGCCCCTTGATCTCATGGGGATAACCGACCACAGCGGCCTCAGCGACCTTGTCGTGGGCCACCAGGGCACTCTCCACCTCGGCAGTACCCAGGCGGTGACCGGAGACGTTCAGAACGTCATCAACACGACCGGTAATCCAGTAGTAACCGTCTTCATCACGACGGGCGCCGTCGCCGGTGAAGTAGCGTCCTTTGTAGGTGCTGAAGTAGGTCTGCTTGAAACGCTCATGGTCGCCGTAAATGGTGCGCATCTGGCCCGGCCAGCTGTCCAGGATAACGAGATTACCCTCGGTCTTGCCCTCCAGGATGTTGCCATCGTTATCAACCAGCGCCGGTTTGACACCGAAGAATGGCACTGTTGCCGAGCCAGGCTTGAGATCTATCGCACCGGGAAGCGGCGAGATCAGAATGCCACCGGTCTCGGTCTGCCACCAGGTATCCACGATCGGGCACTTGCTGTTACCAATGACCCGGTGGAACCACTCCCACGCTTCCGGGTTGATCGGCTCACCCACTGAGCCCAGCAGCCGCAAGCTGTCGCGGGTGGTGCCATCCATGCAGGAGGCGCCTTCTGCCATCAATGCACGGATTGCGGTCGGCGCAGTATACAGGATGTTGACCTTGTGCTTGTCGACCACCTGCCCCATCCGGGAGCTGTCCGGGTAGTTTGGCACGCCCTCGAAAAGCACGGTGATTGCGCCGTTGCAGAGCGGTCCGTAAAGAATGTAGCTGTGCCCCGTCACCCAGCCGAAGTCTGCCGTGCACCAGTATACGTCGCCGTCATGGTAGTCGAACACATACTCATGGGTCATCGAGGCGTAGACCATGTAACCGCCAGTGGTGTGCAGGACCCCCTTCGGAGCGCCGGTTGAGCCGGAGGTGTACAGCATGAACAGCGGGTCCTCGGCGTTCATGGGCTCCGGCGGGCAATCTGCGGACGCAGACTGCATCAGGTCCTCGTAACGCTCATCACGACCGTCGTTCCAGGGCACGTCCTTGTTTCCGGTGCGGGTCACGACAACCACTTTTGCAACACCCGCTGCATCTTCGTTCTTCAGGGCCGCATCCACGTTCTTCTTGAGCGGAATCTTGCGACCGCCACGAATCCCCTCATCGGCGGTGATCACATACCGGGATTTACCATTAACAATCCGGGCGCCCAGGGCCTCCGGAGAGAAACCACCGAATACCACCGAGTGAATCGCGCCAATGCGGGCACAAGCCAGCATGGCCACAGCGGTCTCAACGATCATGGGCATGTAGATGGTGACGACGTCACCTTTCTTGACGCCCAGACCTTTCAGCACGTTGGCAAACTTGCTGGTTTCCTCGTGCAGTTCACGATAGGTCACGTGACGGGAGTCGGCCGGATCGTCGCCTTCAAAGATGATAGCGGTCTGATCGCCCTTGTCGGCCAGATGGCGATCAAGACAGTTCGCGGACGCATTGAGCTCGCCGTCTTCAAACCATTTGATGGAGAGGTTGTCGTAGTCGTAGGTGGTGTTTTTAACCTTGCTGTACGGTTTGATCCATTCCAGGCGTTTGCCGTGCTCACCCCAGAACGTATCCGGGTCCTCGACTGACTGACGATACATGTCGTCGTATTGTTCTCGGTTTAGCAAGGCCCGTTTGGCCACGTCCGGACTAACCGGATAAACCTGTTTATCAGTCATTGTGCTCCCCCTTTAGTCAGAGTCTGTTGTCATTGTCGGTTTTTGGAATACAGATCGATGAGGCCTTTGTTGGCCTTTAAGACGGATAGCTGTAGTTCAACATGTGTGCGACTGAACAATGAATTAGACTAACGTCCTAATGTGACTGAACTTTTAGCCGAAACCATTCGGCAACCTGCGAGCAATCAACAGCTAATTGCATCAGATGAGAAGCTTTTTTAAGGATAGACCGAAAGGGCCTGTTCGCAACCGGGGCAGAGAAAACAGAGGAACACTACCAAGGAGGCCCGATCCAGGGGACCGGGCCTCACAGGTCTGGCTTATGCAGCTTGTTTGCGGGCCTTCGCCGAACGCAGGCTATAGAGCTTGCGCTCCTTGAGGGCATAGCGGTTCAGACCGGCCAGATGAATCTTGCGCAGGTAAACGCTCCAGTCGATCTGGCGGGCATCGACCGGAAACAACCCACTGTCGACATCACCCATCCGGGACGACAAGGACAACAGCTCATCGTTGCGGAAGATGTAGTCCGGCGCGGTGTAAAAACCAAAAATGGTGGCCAGTGATCGGGTGGTATCGAGATTCCTCAGGGCTTTCAGTTCGCGACTGTGCCCGAGCATTTTCAGGACCCGGCCAGTGATGCTGAGCGGGATACGGACTCCACCAACCACGGTGTCAAACAGCTTCCGATTCACCGCCACAAACGGTTTGGTCGGCTGGCGATAGAACAGCTGGTCGTATTCCGCGTAGCTGGCCTTGGCCTCAACCATCAGGTGATCAATGAACTCACCAAGGGAAATCGGGTTCGAACTGCCGCTGCAGCACTGGTAGATACGCTGTCCCACTGGCTCGGCCAGTGCCTCGGCGAGGGACAGAATAATGGCATTGGCCACCAGATCCACCGGAATAACATCAATGATCCCGGAGCGTTTGCCCGGGAACAGGGTCACCTTTTCGCGGGCATAGGCAAGGATGATGGCATCGGCAACTTTTACGCCTTCAATCCAGCCCGGCGCCGGTTCTTCCAGCGCACTCTCTATAATGGACGGACGAACAATCGTCAGAGACCGACCGGAAAGGGCTTTCATCAGTAACTGCTCACCCAGCCACTTGGTGAAAGTGTAGGTATCGCTCCAGCCGTAACGGTTGGCTTCCCGAATGCCAAGATCCACCAGCTTCTTCTCCAGCATCTTGCCGGAATAACGGGAACGAACATCGGCGATCTTGTCTTCCAGCAGGCGGACCAGCTCATCAATCTCGTAGTAACCTTCTGAGCTGCGGGGAATGGCCTCACCGGCCGGCTTAATCACGGATTCCGTAACCTGGCCAGAGTTCATGCCGTTGACGTAACAGGTAGAAACCTGAATAACGGACAGCTCGCTGTTCTGGCGCGCCAGCTCGGCAACGTTGTCGAGGCAGCGGGTGTTGATGGCCAACGCCTTGTCCAGCTCCTCCCGGAAATTCACACTGGCCGCAGAGTTGATTACGACATCAATACCACTGGCCAGTTTACCGAACTGATCCCGGGACAGGCCGAACAACGGCTCGGTCACTTCGCCAGTCACACAGTGAATCCGCTCTTCCACGAAATTTTCGAAGGCTTCATTGTCGTCGTGCCGCAGTCGCTCAAAAACCGAAGACGTTGCGATTTCATCGAGAAAGCGCCCCCTGGCGTCAGGGTGTCGCTTGTTCCCCCGAACCAACAGATGAATTCCGCCAATATCCGGAACCGCCCGGATCAGTTTTTCAAGTACAACCTTGCCCAGGAATCCGGTCGTGCCGGTGATCAGGACATGTTTGCCTCGGAGCTGTTCGAGAACTTTCGACGACGACTCTCCGGTTTTCAACTGCTGTGTTGCCATTGGTGGAACTCCTTCTCAACATTCTAAACGATGACCGGTCGAACACCTTGCCGGTGGGGAAAACGTGCTTGTGAATCATTCACAGCAAAGCCGTTGCATTATATGGGCCACCAGCGAAACCAATGATTAATATTTGCACACTATTCGTGACAGTGTGGTGACACACAGCAAACTTACGATACAAAAAGCGCTAATAAAATGACGGTAAACAGGGCAGGTTTTTAGCGAAGACTCGGGCTCATTTATCGTCGTTGCCCGCCAGGGAGCGCAGCAGCTGGTCCAGTGAAATTTCCGCAGGCTGCTCCCTGAGCGCCCGTACCAGGCGATCCTGCTCACCGAAGCTGACACGATCATAGACGGCATCCGTCAGTTCTGACTCTGCCGGTGCGGTAGCTGCCTCGGGGCCTTGTTCCGGAGCGATCTGATCGGCCAGATGTCTGAGATGCATGGCCAGGTGACACTTTCTCTCGTCACTCAGTTTTTCCCATTCGAGGGAGCCAAGCCCGGTCTGGATAATCTCAATCGTGTCACTGTCCGGCGTGCTCCCCAGAAGTGCAAAAAGACGGGTAAATGCCTCATAACGCAGCATCGCATTGTCCGGCGTTTGCACCAATGTGTCTTCAAGCTCACCGACCGCCTGCAAGCAGCGCTCACGCGGACTGACCGGCGCCACCGATCGGATCTGGGCCGGTTTGTTTTCCACCTGCTGGCGCGAAACATGATGCCAATAAGCGGCAATGCCGGTCTTCCTCGGGGGCACCTGGGATAGGCGCACATTGAGCATGTCTGCAAGAGTATGGAACTGGCGACAGGAAGGGTCGGCTACCGGCAGCAGAGCAACCGGTTTCTGATTAAGCACCGACTGCCGCAGAGTTTCGTCTCTCCAGATACCGCCCATGTAGTGAAGGGTCAGATTGAGGTGGCGCTGGGCGGCCGAATCCAGGCGCTGGAACACGGATCGGGCCTGGCTGGCGCCCTGGGCCATGTTTACGAGGACGCTCGGAACCCGCTTGTAGCCCCGACGCCGAATGACCTTGATGAGCGAAAAGGCGTCGGTCAACGAGGCCGGATCCGGGGTCACGATAATGCAGGCCAGTTCCGCCGCCGCAATCATGTGTAGGCTCGGTGCCTGGAGCCCGGCCGCGGTATCCGTTATCACGTAGTCGTACTGGCTCTCCAACTGGGAAAGCGCCCTCAGGATACGCAGACTGTCGGACGGACTCATGTCCATGCACTCCTGCACGCCGGACGCGCCAGGGACAATGTGCAGGCCATAGTCCGTTTCAAGCAGGGTGTCCTGCAGGCGGCACTGGCCCGCAATCACGTTGGCCATGGTTTTCTCCGGATAGAGGCCGACCATGATGCTGACGTTGGCAAGATCGGTGTCGCCATCCAGTAACAAAACCCGCTTATCCTGACGTGCCAACGTGAGCGCCAGGTTGAGAGCAACCGACGTTTTACCGACCCCGCCCTTACCGCCGGTAATGGCGATCGTTCGAGGTTGGTTTGAATTGTGCTTATCAGGCTCTCTAACGGTCATGACCGGAATTCCATGTCCCTGATTGTAAGGAGTCAGTCACTACAACCTGTAAAAATTCTACACATATCACAAGTCAGATAATATACTGCTTAAAAATACATCAATAAGTATTTAATAACGACGGATTATTGTCTAAGCTCCAACGCAACAACAACAATGAACTCTCCGTCATGCGTGAATTTTCTACAACATGACATTGAATTAGGCGCGACAGGTAAGCTCTATGGATTTAGCTCCTGACCTACAGTTACCGAGTCTCCCGGAGGTTACCCTGCGGGCACTCGAGGCCTGTCATCAGGATGAGAGCTACCGAACCATCAGTGAAATCGTGTCCGTGGACACGGCCCTTGTCGCACGGATACTGGCCCTCGCCAATTCCGCACTCTATCGCCCGGCCACACGCATCACCTCGGTGGACCAGGCCTTGCTCAGGCTCGGCACACGTCGCTTCCATACACTGGTATTGACCGCCGCCCTGCGCCAACTGTTGTTCGAACTGGGCGGCGACGAATGGCAACAGCTGCGGGATTTCTGGCGGCACTCCCTGACCACAGCCCTGACAGCCCGGGCCCTGGCGACACTGACCCGCTACCACGAACCCGACGAAGCCTTCATGCTGGGCATGCTCCACAACATTGGTGAGTTGATCGCGATCAAGACGCCCGCACCCGACGCGAAACAGTACTTCGTCAGCCACCAGTCCGACATTGCCGCAGAGCTGGTTACGGCCTGGGGCCTCGGCCCGATGGCCGCCGACGCCATGCGCTACCAGCAGGCTCTCCCGAACGAACTCCGGGACGCCGGGCATCTGGTCAAACTGATCAGTCTCGCCACGCGGCTGGCACTGTCCGATGCTGCCGGCATCGCCGCCGCAGCCACAGTTTTCGGACTGAGCGAAGAGCTTACCAGGGAAATTAATCGTCGAATCTCGCATGAAGTTTCAGGCATGGCGGCCTCCCTGGGCATCCCGCTGGATGAAGAGTACAACGGTGACAACGCCACCCGAAAACTGAAACAGACGATCCTCCGGCAAGCCATGGCAAATCAGTCGCTTGACCTTGCCAACCTGCATGGCCCGATGGATGACATTCTGTCGGAAACCGTGAACAGCCTGACTCTGGTTACTGGACTGCCAGCACTTTGCTTTGGCCACAGCGACGACAATCTTGTGCTCCTGTCCGGTACCACCGGGACCGTTCCCGAGCTTGCCATCTCGGCCAAGCCTGGCGGCAGCGTTCTTACCGATGCCTTCCGTTCGGGTCAGCCAACCAGCCTGGCGGACCGTTCGGCCACCGTTCTCGATCGCCAACTCCTGTCCCTGCTACGCACCCCCTCACTGCTGGCTGTGCCAGTGGTCACCGGCAACGACTGCCCCGGCGTGTTTGCCCTGGGTACCGATAACGAAGACCCGACCGCCACGACCGAGCTCGCCGCCCTCTTTACCCGGCAATTGTCAGTGGTCCTCAATGACCGGCCAGCTATTTCCGACGCCGGGGGCCAGCAAGACGACATCCAACAAGAGGTCGCGCGCGAACTGGTCCGCAGACAGATCCACGAAGTCAGCAACCCTCTGACCATCATCCGCCAGTACATCTACCAGCTCCGAAACCGGCTTGATGATGCAGACGTTCAACAGGAACTCGACGTTATCCGGGATGAGCTCGATCGAGCCGGCAACCTCCTGCTCCAGATGAGCCATACCACCAGCACCGTCGAGGATGACGAAGGCATTGAACTCAATGCCGAACTGAAAAGTCTGTCACGCATTCTGGAAGACAGCCTGTTCACGGACAGCAAACGTCAACTCAGCGTGGTAATGTGCAAACAGCCGACAATGCTGGCGACAGGGGCAGCACCCATTCGCCAGATTGTCATCAATCTTGTCCGCAATGCGGCGGAAAGCCTGCCTGAACCGGGCGGCAAGGTTGAAATCCGAACATCAGCCCCGGTCTGGCAGAACAACCGGACCTGGGTGGAACTGGAGATCACGGATACCGGGACAGGAATCCCCGACGACATCCGACGCTCTCTGTTTACGCCGGTGAAAACCACAAAAGGGGAAGGCCACAGCGGATTGGGCCTGAGTATCGTGAAGCAGCTTATTGATGACATGGAGGGCATCATTGCTTGTCGCACGGGGCAGGAAGGTACAGCCTTCAGGATTTTGCTGCCGGCGGCCAGCCATAAAAAGAACGAAGCCGACTGACGAAGAAACGACGGACATAGAGCGATGGCACCTGAACTCACTGATCAGCATTTCAGTAAAGGGTTAACGGCACGCATTCTGGTGGTGGACGACGAACCGCGCCTGCTGCAGACACTCGCCACGCTACTGCGTGAGAACGGCTATGAAGTCACCGAGGCCCACGGCGGCAACCGCGCCTGCGAGCTCGTTGATTCGCAATCGTTTGACCTGGCCTTGCTTGACCTCAGAATGCCGGAGGTGGACGGCTTCGACGTCATGGCCCATCTGGCCGACGTGCAGCCGGACTGTGGAGCCATCGTGGTCAGTGGCGAAAGCTCGTTCAGCGCCGTCAGTCGCGCCCTGCGCCGAGGTGCGCTGGACTACATCCGGAAACCGTTTGACCCGGAAGAACTGCTGGCGACCGTTGCCAGCGTGACCAACAAGCAGTCCCTGCTCAAAGCCCACGAGCACATTCAACTGCGCCTGGAAAAATCCGAGGCATTGCACCGCTACATCGTGAACAGCTCACCGGACATCGTCTTCATGCTCGACGATGACGGCCACTTCTGTTTTGTAAACAGCAAAGTGGAAAGCCTGCTGGGCTACCAGCCATCCGAACTGTGCGGGCACCACTTCCGCCATATTCTGGACGACCGGGATGTCACCCGGGGCCTGTACGCCCTGAATGGCCCCAACATTACCGCGGACAATCCGAGGACCCTGGAAGTCCGACTGAAGACCCGGGGCAGCCGGCGTGCTACACGGCATTTCGAGATCACCGCGTTTCCAATCGATCCCCAGACCTGGCCACACTCCCATGCCACCCATGGCGGAGGAAATGGCCAGACTGCCCGCTATTACGGTAGTGCCCGCGATGTCACCGAACGTAAGGAAGCCGAGGCGTTCATCAATTTCCAGGCCTATCACGATCTGCTGACGCGACTTCCCAACCGGGCCCTGTTCAAGGACCGCCTGGAACTTGCCATCACTCACGCCCGCCGTGGCGACCAGAAACTGGCCGTGATGTTCCTGGACCTGGACCGGTTCAAGGTCGTGAACGATACCCTCGGGCATGCCATGGGCGACCGCCTGCTGCAGGCTGTAACCCACCGCCTGGAAAAATGCCTCCGAAAAGGTGACACCCTGTCCCGCTTTGGCGGTGATGAGTTCACGCTCCTGCTGCCATCCATCCACAGCCCCGAGGATGCGAGACAGATCGCCAAGAAGCTGATCAAGGCGCTTCGGGCGCCCTTCCAGCTCGGCGACCACGAAGTGTTCGTGGGTGTCAGTATTGGCATTTCGATCTTCCCCGAAGCTGGCGATAGCATGGACCAGCTGATCCAGAATGCCGACATTGCCATGTACCACGTCAAGGCCCGGGGCAAAGACGGCTACCGTTTCTTTTCCGAGAGCATGAGTATCGATTCTGCCAACCGTCTCAATCTGGAGCGGGATCTTCGCCTGGCGCTTGAGCGGGATGAACTGCGCGTGTTCTATCAGCCCCAGGTCTGCTCCACCAGCAATCGTATTGTCGGGCTCGAGGCACTCGTCCGCTGGCAGCATCCTGAGCGCGGACTGCTCTACCCCCGGGATTTCCTGCCACTGGCCGAGGAAACCCGGCTGATTGGACAGCTCAGTGAACGGGTTCTCGATCAGGCCTGCCAGGATGTTGGTCGATGGATTCGCGCGGGACACCCGGATCTGCGCCTGGCGGTGAATCTGTCGCCGGTCCAGGTCGAACATCCCAGGTTTGTCGAAACCCTCATCGAGCGGGTACGGGCCCACCGGTTTCCGGCGAGTAACCTGGAAATCGAGATTACCGAAAACGTGATCATGAATGACCTTGAGCAGATCAGCCAGAAGTTGCGCGAACTTGCGTCCATGGGCGTGCGCATCGCCATCGACGATTTCGGCACCGGCTACTCTTCCCTCAACTACCTGCACCGACTCCCTATTCACACCCTCAAGGTCGACCAGTCCTTTGTGAAAGCGATCCGCAGCGGCGACGACGGCGCCTGTATCGTGAACGCCATCGTTGCCATGGCCCACGGGCTCAAACTGGAGATCGTTGCGGAAGGCGTAGAAACCGACGAACAGCTCGAATACCTGCGAAAGCTGGGCTGCCACCAGGTTCAGGGCTTCTTCTACGGCCCTGCCAGACCGGCGGCACACATTTCCAGAACCCTGGGCGAGGCACCCGCCAAGGCCGCCTCGTTCTCATAACCAATTATTGATTGTCCTACACTCCGATATAAAACCTTGAAGCGGTTTGCAAACTATTGCAGAGCGTTATTTTTTGTATCCCGAAATGCGTATTGCTGCACATAAATCCCCCACCCTGTTCTCTAAGCTCGAAATCGTTAGGCGTTGATCACCGGAATCCCGACAGGCAGTCGGGCAACAACGACAAAAACGGTGGCGACATCCAGAGGAACAATAACAGGCAGCCGTCATCATGCGCGACAAGTACAAATATATTGGCCCGGTTTACGATTTTCTGAGCAACCTCTACAGCGGCAAAAACATACACCGCTGCAAAACCGCCATGCTGGATGTGGAAACCGTGCAACCCGGCGACCGCATTCTGTTTGCCGGCGTTGGTCATGGCAGAGATGCCATCCGTGCCGCCGAACTGGGCGCGGACGTAACCGTCGTCGATCTGTCCGAAACCATGCTGCGCAAGTTCGCGGAGGCCCAGGAAAAGGAAGCCCCTCATCTCACCATCCGTCGTATCCACAGCGACATCATGAAGGTGGAAGAATTCGAGCAGTACGACATGGTCGTCGCCAATTTCTTCCTGAACGTGTTCGGTGAAGACATGATGGTCCGGGTACTGGAACACCTGATTCGCCTGGGCAAGGCCGACGCGCGGGTCGTGGTCGGCGACTTCTGCTACCCCACGGGTAACGTGGTGGCTCGCATGTTCAAGAAGCTTTACTGGTACATGGCGGTCTTTACCTTCTGGCTGTTTGCCAACAACGCCTTCCACAAAATCTACAACTACCCCGAGCACATGCAGCGCCTGGGCCTGAAGGTCACCGAAAAGAAGCATTTCAAGCTTCTGAACATGGACTGCTACTGGTCCATCCTCGGCCGCAAACAGGCCTGATTGCCGCAGCCATCCACCCAACAATAAATCGGGGAGCAGAGACATGTCGGATCAGATTCTTGCACTGGACGGACTCCGTGAACTGGCAGGCAACTCGTTTTCCTTCACGGAACGGGTTGGTTACCTGAAAAAGTACGGAACCCATTCCCAGTCCTTCTCAACCCTGCAGCCGGGCATGCAGTATTTCGACGTGCCCGGGGTTGGCTATCTTGCCTACATGCGCAAGTGGGGGGGAACCTTCGTGTTATCTGATCCGGTCTGTGCCCCGGAGAATTTTGCGGTCATTCTCGAACATTTTCACAACCGCTTCCCGAACGCCAGCTACATCCAGGTATCCAAACCGGTGGTGGATTTCATGCACCTTCGATTCGGTCTCTATGGCACCCAGTTCGGCAGCGAATCCCGCATTGATCTGCGCAAGTGGTCCCTGACCGGCAAGAAAAAACAGATCCTTCGCACCGCCCTGAACCAGGCTGAGAAAAATAACATCACGGTCAAGGAGCGGTTCAGCGATGACCATACCCGGGAAATTTCGGAGGCCTGGATCCGGACCCGGAAGTGCAAGAGCAACGAGATCCGTTTCCTGATTCGCCCGATGGAGATGGAATACCGGGAGAATGAACGTCACTTCTACGCCTATGAGGGTGACAGGGCCGTAGGCTTTATCTATTTCGACCCGATCTACCGCAACAATGAGATCATCAGCTACGTGCCGAACATCTCCCGGGCCAATGCCGATTTCCGTCAAGGCATTTTTTATACCCTGATGGCTCATGCCATGGACGTATTCAAGGCCGAGGGCGTCCCCTACCTTGATCTTGGCCTGATTCCGCTGTCACTGGATGCCGCCACCGAGCATCAGGAAAGCCGGTCGCTGAAACGACTTCTGCACCTGGTCTACGAGAAGGGGAATTTCCTCTATAACTTCAAAGGCCTGGAATTCACCAAGTCACGCTTCAGGGGCGACAGCTTCAAAACCTACTGCTGCCACAAGCGGGCCATTCCTGCCCTTGAGTTTCTGGCCATGTTCAAACTGACGCGACTGTTGTAACTGGCTTGGCCTGAACCGGCCAGTGGGCAATTACCGTCCGTGGACGCAGCCCCAGGTTGGTCATGAAGCCGGCCAAGCCCTCGGGTGCCGGACCGGAAAACAGTGCGGCCCGCACCGGCGACTCGCCAGGAACCGCCTCCGGGACCGCATCACCAGCCTTACCCAGCTCGCCCAGCAAAAAGGCAACCCGCCGAGCAATGGCTTCTCCGGAATCCACCCAGAACGCCACTCCGGGCAGGACGTCCCGAAGCGCTTCCAGTAACAACGGATAATGGGTGCATCCCAATACCACCGTGTCCACGCCCGCCTCGTGAAAACCGGCGACCGCTTCGGAAAGCTCACGGCGGGGCACGTCCACACCGCTCACCGACTCTTCCACCCAGCGCACCAGATCAGGATGGCCGATACGTTCAACCTGGCAGTGTCCGGCAAATTCGTCGACCAGATTATCCAGGTAGGGTCGGCGCACCGTGGCCGGAGTTGCGAGCAGACCAATGCGACCATTCCGGGTTCTGGCCGCGGCCGGCTTGATCGCAGGCACCACGCCGACCACCGGTGTCGACGTTATGGCACGGAGGTGGGGCAGAACCACGGTGCTGGCCGTATTACAGGCCACGATGATGATGTCGCACGGGTACTGGGCCAGAGCCTCGCCCGTCAATCGACAACACCGCTCGATGACCACCGACTCGGGCTGGTCGCCGTAAGGAAACCCGGCATTATCGGCAAGGTAGACCAGTTCCGTTCCCGGCAAGTGCCGGACGACACTGGCGGCTATGCTCAGGCCGCCAACTCCGGAATCAAACACCAGAACCCTGGGGACAGAATCCGTCTTCAAAGGGCTATTCCTCCACGGGAAATCTCGCTCTCCATGGCCCGGATCAGGCGACCGGCAATGGTGGTTTGTGGCGGCACCGGCGGGGTGTCCCCGGGCAAATACCAGTCAGCATCCGCCAACTCATCCTCCTGAAGGACAAGATCCCCACCGGCATAGTCGGCGAAAAAACCCACCATCAGCTGGTGTGGAAACGGCCAGGGCTGGGACGATTGATACCGGACGTTGGTTATGTCGAGGCCAGTTTCCTCTTTCACCTCTCGGGCGACAGCGCCTTCCAGGCTTTCACCGGGCTCGACGAAGCCGGCAATCAGACTGTAAAAGTGATGCCGGGCCCGGGTTGACCTCGCAAGCAGCAGCCGGTCATCCCGTCGAATAACGACTATCACGCACGGCGCGAGTCTCGGGTACCAGGGAATGCCGCAGGGATCGCACCATTTTGCCCGTTCCTGAGGGTGAAACCCGGTTTCCAGTCCACAACGGCCGCAATACCGGTGGTCACGCCACCATTGCCAGACCTGAAATCCGGTGCTCAACAGTTCTGCGGGGGCCTCCTCCATCATTAACAGGGCATCTCTGAGCGCCACGGGGTCAAGCCCGGATCCGGCATCGTCCTCCAGTTCCGTGACATAGACACGCTTGCCGTCCACGGAGCCAAGCGACACGGCCTCGCCGATGGCGTCGGAGTGCCCGACGGCTTCCCAGGAAAGGAGCCAGCCGTCGTCCGGCTTGAGGATGTTTGAACCTGAAATAGCCAGCAGCCGGTCTCCTGCCTGCGGCGGGGTCGTGGTCCAGCCCGGAGTCCAGTCTGCGTTCGAGATCGCCATCGTCTGTTCACACCTGCGTGATGAATGGGCCAAGCTGAAATGTACCACACTGCGTGACAGGTCCAGTAAGATCAGTGGCTTTCCGCACCGTACTCAACCAAGTAAACTTGGCCCCTGTCTGATTCACCGGAGCAACACTTTATGCGACTTTACCAGGGCATTCGCAGCCTGATCCTGACCATTCTCCGCAAGATATTGTTCCTGTGGGTCAGGACGGACGTCAGCGGCAATAGCCTGGAAGCCCTGGGTCTGGATCCGGACAGGCCGGTCTGCTACGTGCTCCAGTACAGCTCACTGTCCAACCGTTTGGTCCTCGAGCAGGAGGTCATACGCGCCGGCCTGCCGGGCGCCACCGATGCACTGCCCGTGAAAAACGGGCCGTCCCACTCGTTCTTTTTCCTGTATCGCCGCACAGGCGGCCTGTTTCGTCGGCGGCAGACGCCGGTGCTGACTACCGAATTCGAGGCACTGATCCGATACGGTCTTGAGCATCCGGACGAGGACGTCCAGATCGTTCCGGTTTCCCTGTTCTGGGGCCGCTCGCCGGATAAAGAAAAATCGCTGGTGAAACTGCTGCTGTCCGACACCTGGTCGGTGGCGGGCCGGTTACAGAAACTGCTGATTATCATGGTCCACGGCCGCAACACCTACGTGCAGTTTAACCAGCCCCTGTCACTGAAACAGGTTATTGATGAATACCGCCACTCCGAGGAGCGCGCCAAACGGAAACTCGCGCGCATTCTGCGCACCCACTTCCGGCGCGTTCGCCAGGCGGTACTCGGACCGGACCTGTCTCATCGGCGCACCTTGGTGGGTGGACTGGTGCGCACCCAGGCCGTCAAGGAAGCCATTCGCGAAACCGCAGCGAAAGACGACATTCCACCGGAAAAGGTACGCGCCAAGGCCTGGAAATATGCCGACGAAATTGCCGCCAGCATGTCCATCGTTACCATCCGCTTCCTGGAAGTGGTGCTGGCCTGGCTCTGGAACCGTATCTATAACGGTATCGCCATCAACAACATTCGCGTGGTTAAGGAGGTGGCCCAGGAAAATGCGGTGGTCTATGTCCCCTGTCACCGGTCACACATCGATTACCTGCTGCTGTCCTACGTGCTCTACAAGAATGGTCTGATGCCCCCCCACATTGCCGCGGGAATCAACCTGAACATGCCGGTTGTGGGCCCTATCCTGCGCCGGGGCGGTGCCTTCTTCATGCGCCGGAGCTTCAAGGATAATCCGCTGTACGCCACCGTGTTCAACGAGTACATGCACGTGATGTTTTCCCGTGGCTACTCGGTGGAGTACTTCGTCGAGGGTGGACGCAGTCGCACCGGACGTATGCTGCAGCCGAGGCCGGGCATGCTGTCGATGACCGTTCGCAGTTTCCTGCGCGATCACCGCAAGCCAATCGTCTTTGTGCCGGTCTACATCGGCTACGAGAAAGTGATGGAAGGCCGCTCCTATCTGGGCGAGCTTCGGGGCAAGAAAAAGCAGAAGGAAAATGTGTTCGCGCTTGCCAAAACCGTTCGCAAGCTCAGCAACTCATTCGGTCGGGTCGCCGTCAACTTTGGCGAAGCTATTCCGCTGGCCGATGTTCTCGACGAGGTTCACGACAGCTGGCGCCAGGAAGCCTACGACTCGGAATACCGTCCACCCTGGCTCAACAGGGCAGTGGATGAACTGGCACTGCGAGTGGCCTCCAATATCAACGCCTCCGTTGCCGTAAACCCCATCGGGATGACCGCTACGGTACTCCTCGGGACCGATCGCATGGCCATGGATGAAGGCCAGCTGATTCGCCTGATGGATCAGTACGCTGGCCTGCTCAAAGCCTACCCCTACGCCGAAACGGTTACCCTTCCAGAGGGATCAGGCAAAGACTGGGTTGCCTACTGTGAAAACATGGGGCTGGTAACTCGACAGCCGCAAAAGCTGGGCGACATCATCGCCCTGGAAGGCAGCAATGCCATCCTCATGACCTATTACCGCAACAACATACAGCACCTGTTCGCGTTGCCGTCACTGGTCGCCAGCCTGTTCGAGAACAAGGATTCACTGCGCCGCGACAAAGTCGTGTTTTTGGCCAGCGTGGCCTATCCGTACCTTCAGTCCGAGCTGTTCCTCAGGCATCAGGCCGACGAAGTGGAGTCGGTCATCAATCGCTGGATCGATGTGCTGATCGACCAGGGGCTGCTGGAAAAGCTGGACGACGATCGCATCGGCCGTCCCGAGGAAGGCACGGAGGCCATGCTTCGGCTGAGGGTGCTGTCGCACTTCATCATTCAGACCCTTGAGCGTTATCACATTGCCCTGGGCATCCTGCGCAAATACGGCTCGGGCAAACTCAGCGCGGCCGAGCTTGAGGAACAGAGCACGATGCTGGCAGAGCGCATGTCGATTCTCTTCGGCCTGAATGCACCGGAGTTCTTTGACAAGAGCCTGTTCCGGAATTTCATTGCCAATCTGCAGAAAAACGGTGTCATTACCACCGACGACAACGGACTGATTTGCTACGGTGAGGGGCTGGACGACGTCGCCGAAGACGCGCGTCTGGTGCTTAGCGTTGAAAAACGTCAGGCCATCCAACAGGTCACAATGCTCGGGGCCTGATGGACATTACCGGGCAGGAAGCGCCTTGACGGGATAGATGTCATAGCGACTGCTCTTGCCCTCGATTCGCGTTGCCGGCTCGGTGCCAGCAATGGCCGGGGCCTTGCGGGGCCGCTTTACGACCACCCGGTAAGTCGCACATCCAAGCGCTGCTTCCAGCAGCGCTTCGGAATCGTCGTCGTCGCCGACCACCATTCGGAACACCTGCATTTCTTTCTTGACCAGGGCCGACTTGTCACGGTGCGGGAACATGGGATCAAGGTAGATCACATCAGCCGATTCCGGGCCCGCAGACTCCAGCCACGGGAGACTGCTGCCTTCCTTCAGGCTCATACGCGCAACGATGGGCGCACAGTCGACATTGAGTGACGCCCGAGCCAGACCGTCCGCCAACAGGGCATGAATGACCGGGTTACGCTCAAACAGGGTAACCCTGCACCCGAGACTGGCGAGAACGAATGCATCCTGGCCCAAGCCGGCGGTGGCATCCAACACATGCAAGGCGGCATGGGTTTTCTGCAAGCCCACCGCTTTTGCGACCAATTGGCCGGCTCCGCCGCCGTGCTCTCGGCGATAGCCCATTTTTCCAGTTACAAATTCCGCGCGCACCGGCCCCGGTGCGCCTTTACCCGTCACCTGCAGCCCCAGACCGCTTTCGTCCAGATACAAGACCATGGCGAACGTCCGAATATCCTTCGGGCGAACAACTCCGAGGTTTTCAATGGCCAGGGACTGGCTCAGCTCGGCAGCGTGTCCGGCATCACCCAGCGGGCTGCGACCGACCGCCAATGTCCGGGCGAGCTGAGGATCGGGAGAAGTGAAGGAGGGGGAATCCGTCATCAAACCAGAATATCAATGCCGGCAAGCGAGCTGTCGCCGCCGGAATCCTGCCCCGCGGCTGCAACAACCGCAAAGGTAGACAGGGCCCGGGCCGTTGGCAATGGCAGTTCGTCAGCCCGAAAGCGCTCCAGACGGGCATCTTCGGCGGCACGCCGGGCCTCGACCCGACGTTCCAGACTGGTATCGGGTACGCGCTCAATGGTGGTTAGCGAGCGACCGTCGGCGAGATCACGGCGGGCAGCGTCTGCGGACTTCTCCGGGGAGGATGCCGGCGCACTGGCAGCATCGCCCCGTTCCCGGACCGGGCTGTTGTTCCCGGTCTGGTAGCCGTAGTTGTTTCCTGGATTGATACCACCGATCATGACCGGATCCCGCTGGCTCAGTGACAAATAGGGAAAGGAAATTATGGAAGAATCCGTCCGGGATTAAAAGCGTCCTGCGTTACTCACGACCCGGCAGCTTTTTCCAGGCAACCTCGTCCCGGATATACACCGGCTGAGCCTGGTCAGCAGGAACCGCCAAGCCCTGGCGATATCCGGTTTCCGCCAATCTGGCCACCCAGGCCGCTCGCGGAACCAGAGTGTCATCGACAGACGCCATCCGGGCAACGACCTCTGCCGGCATCTGGTCCTGGAAGCGCCAGCCCTGACCCGCTCCCAACCATTTTTCGGACCGACCTTCGAGGGCAACCAGAGAGGGCGGACAAACCCGTTCGTTGCCCTGCACTTCCGGCAGTCCGTCGCGGCGAATAAAACAACCCCAGTAAACCTCCCCCATGCGGGCATCGAACGCCACGGCAACCGCGTCGTCGTCCTGTAACGCCATGGAGTTCATCGCCCCGAGCGCAACGGTCGCGAGGGAGGACACCGGCACCACCGGTACATCCAGCCCCCAGGCCAGCCCCTGAACCACCCCCGTCGCTATTCGAAGACCGGTGAAGGAACCCGGGCCACAGGCGAAGGCCAGCGCATCCAGGTCCGCCGGTACCAGGCTCTTTTCAGCCAGCAGCTCCCGCACCATTGGCATCAGCAGCCGGGTGTGGCCGCGCGGAGCAATCTCGAAACGTTCGGATATCTCGCCATCAACAAGAAGGGCTGCCGAGCAGCCCTCCGATGACGTATCCAGTGCCAGCAGTTTCACGGACGTGAAAACCCTCGGGTCAGGATATCGTTGATTTACTGAAGCTTGGACAGAATCTGGTCACGAATGCTGTCAAGGCTGCCAACCCCTTCCACGCGCACGTACTTCGGCGCTGCATCCGGTGCTTTGTCGGCCCAGTCCTGGTAATACCCCACCAGCGGTGCGGTCTGATCGTGGTAGATCTTCAGGCGCTTGCGAACGGTCTCTTCCTTGTCGTCTTCACGCTGGACCAGTGTTTCGCCAGTTTCGTCGTCCTTGCCCTCAACCTTGGGCGGATCATATTTTACGTGATAGATACGGCCACTGCCCTCGTGGACACGACGGCCGGAGAGGCGGCTGACAATTTCCTCATCATCCACCGCAATCTCCACCACGAAATCAATTGCGATGCCCTGGTCCTTCAGCGCTTCGGCCTGGGGGATGGTGCGTGGGAAACCGTCCAGCAGGAAGCCGTTCTTGCAGTCCGGCTGCTGAATACGCTCCTCGATCAGTGCGATGATGATGTCATCAGACACCAGACCGCCGGTCGCCATAACCTCCTTGACCTGTTTGCCAAGCTCGGATTCGGCCTTGACCGCGGCACGCAACATGTCACCGGTGGAAATCTGGGGGATATCGAAGCGTTCAGTGATGAACTGGGCCTGCGTCCCCTTGCCCGCGCCCGGCGCGCCTAACATGATGATTCGCATAACGTTGTGCTCCCGTTTTAGTCATTATCGTTTGAAAAGTTGTGGCAAAAACCTGTGCCTTTGCGACAACCTCTCGACACCGGACGACGTGAGCCGGAATCGGCGAAGGCGCATTATACGAAGTCAGCCTGCTCAGAGAAAGTCGACCTCCGTATCATGCACCGCGAACGGGCATCTCGGGCCAGGAACGGACAGCGAAATCAGGATGACAGGGATGTGGCCAGTGCGTCCAGATCCGGGGCAACACGGTCCATCTCAAGCTCGAGAGCGTCCACCACACCGGGAGAAAGCCCAAGCCCTTCAAGAAGTGAGGGAACGTCGTCGGGGTTGAATTCATCGCCAATCCCACGCGCCTTGAGCAGGGCATTGGCCAGCTGAACCATCAGCACATAGCGTTCATGGTCACCGTGATAGCCCGCATACTGGTGCATTCCGGCCGACTTGATCACCGGGTCAGGCAGTTGCCAGAGACGGTGCAGGATGCCACCAATGGCGCCATGACCGACGGC
This sequence comes from Marinobacter sp. F4206, assembly GCF_019392195.1. Taxonomy (NCBI): domain Bacteria; kingdom Pseudomonadati; phylum Pseudomonadota; class Gammaproteobacteria; order Pseudomonadales; family Marinobacteraceae; genus Marinobacter; species Marinobacter liaoningensis. The sequence goes on along the minus strand of NZ_JAHXKI010000003.1, from coordinate 207,491 downwards.
GAGAACCTGTTCATTTTGGGAGTGGCCGAATACCTGCTGCTCAAGGGACTGCATGCTGGCCTCCGGGTTAGCCTCGCGCAGGGCGTTCAGCTCCTCGAATTCCGCAGGAAACAGATGTCCCACCAGCAACAGCCCGAAGTTGTGCAGCAAACCGCACAGGTACGCCAGGCCTTTGTCGACGCCACAATGGGGCGCCAGACTCTGACACAGGAAGGCGCAATACAGGGAATGGCGCCAGAAACTGTCCATGCCCAGCATACCCTTGCGGGGCACATCGAATGCCCGCACCGAGGCGATCCCCAGGGCAATATGGGCTACCCGATCGAAACCGAGCACCCGCGTTACCGCTTCCTGGACCGAGTTGATCTGGCCTGGATAGTTGAACAGTGCTGAACGGGCATAGCGCATGATCTGGGCGGTCAGGCTGGGATCGAATTCGATCAGCTCCGCAAGCTCCCGGGCGGTGGCCTCGGTGTTGGCTGTCAGGCGCAGGATCCGCAGGGCAAGGGCCGGCATGGGCGGCAGCCGATACAACTGCTGGAGTTTGTCGGCGACTTCGTCCAGGGTGAGCGCCGTCCGACCACCATTGCCCTGCCCCCGGATCACCAGGTGTCCAGCTCTGCTCCCGGCCAGGGCCAGCCTCAGGTGACGACCCTCCATTTCCAGCAACCCGTGGTCGGTTCCGCCGGCAAGCAGAACCCGCTCGGCCCGGGACACATCCTCGTCCACCAGGACTTGCAGATCATAGGCCGCACCAATGGGTGGGATGAAGCCGGGATCACAATCACTGAACAATCTCATGGTCTGGCGGGCGGTGAGCGGCTGCAGGTTGCGACCGGTGAGCTGACGGACGGCATCGAGATCCAGCGAACTGTCGAATTTGTGGACGGCCAACACGGCACCACTGATGTCGATCAGCAAAGTAGCCTGAATGAAGTCCGACTGTGGCTGCCCGGAGGCAATCACCGCTGCACCAAGATTGGTCGCCTGGTCGATCCGAAGATCGGTGTAGGGTATGCCCTTCCGGGCCAGAAATCGTTCCAGTCGCGCAGCGAGAGCCACAGCTTACTCCTATTGTTCTTTATTCTCGGCGGCCGCGGGGCCCCTGTTTAGTCGCGCCCAGCTTAACCGGTGTTGCGCATGCCTGCAGCAATACCTGCCATAGTCACCTTTAGAGCCCGCTCTACCAGTTCCGGGACTTCGCCTTTGCCCTCGCTCTCACGATTGCGCCGGAGCAGCTCGGCCTGCAGGTAATGCAGAGGGTCCGTGTAAGGATTACGAACTCGCATGGAGTGGGCAAAGACCGGCTCGCCTTCCAGCAGATCCGTCTGTTCTTTCAACTCCAGCAGGCGCTGAATGCAACGCTGCAGACGCTCCCGGAGGTCCTCGCCGAGTGCCCGCAATTTATCGTCGTCCAGCAGGGTCTGCTCGTAGTAGCTGGCAATTCGCAGGTCGGACTTGGCCAACACCATTTCCAGCATATCCACGTAGGTCCGGAAGAAAGGCCACCCCTTCATCATCTCGCGCAGCACCGGCAGTCGATTGTCCCTGGCCGCCGCCTCCAGCGCCACGTCACTGCCCAGCCAGCTGGGCAGCATCAGCCGCATCTGGGTCCAGGCGAAAATCCAGGGAATGGCGCGCAGGCTTTCGACGCCACCCGTCGCCTTGCGCCGGGCCGGCCGGCTGCCCAGAGCAAGCTTGCCCAACGCCTGCTCGGGTGTGACCTGACGGAAATAAGGCACAAAGTCCGGGTTCTCACGGACCACCTCACGGTAGGCCTTCAGGGACCGCTCGGTCAGCCAGTCCATGGTTTCGCGCCACTCCGGCTCGGGAGCTGGCGGCGGCGCCAGCGTCGCCTCAATTACCGCCGTGGTATAGAGGGTCAGGCTCTGCACCGCCAGATGCGGCAAACCGAACTTGAAGCGGATCATTTCACCCTGCTCGGTAATTCGGAAACTTCCATTTACCGACCCTGGTGGCTGGGAAAGGATCGCCCGATTGGCAGGGCCGCCACCACGACCGACGGTGCCGCCGCGACCATGGAACAGCGTCAGGTGTACCCCGTACCGATTGGCAACCTCGGTGAGTTTTTCCTGGGCCTGGTACTGTGCCCACGCGGCCATGAGCTGGCCGGCATCCTTGGACGAATCGGAGTAACCGATCATCACTTCCTGACGCCCCTGGCAGTACTCACGGTACCAGTCCACCTCATAGAGCGACGCCATGCTGTCGGGGGCGCCCTGAAGGTCATCCAGAGTCTCGAACAGGGGAACCACGCGCATGGGATACTTCATTCCCGCTTCCCGCAGCAGCAGGATGACACTGAGCACGTCCGACGGCTTGCTCGCCATGGAGATCACATAGGATCCCAGTGCCTGCGGCGTCTGCTGAGCCACGACTTCGCAGGTTGCGAGCACTTCACGGACCTGCTCTGAAGGTTCCCAGTTTCGGGGCACCAATGGCCGCCGACCCTGAAGCTCCTCTACCAAAAACGCCTGACGGTCGGCTTCCGACCAGGACAGGTAATCGCCAAGGCCAAGATAATCTACCATCTCGGCCACCGCCTCGGCATGGCGGGATGCCTCCTGGCGGATGTCGAGGCGTATCAGCGGCAGACCAAAGGTGTGGGCGCGACGGATGGTATCCAGCAGTGGGCCATTGGCGATGGATTCCAGACCGCAGTCCACCAGCGAGCGATAGCATAATTCCAGGGGGGCAGTGAAATCTTCGTTCTCGAACAGGATATCGGTGGCATCGGCTGTCTCGCCTTTAACACCGGCCTCTGCCCAGTCGCGGGTTTTTACCAGCCGTTCGCGCAGTTCCGCCAGCACCTGCCGATACGGTTCCCGGGCATCGCCGACGCGCTCCCGGAGTTCGTCATTGGCCCGCCACATGGACAGCTCGGCACGCAGTGCCTGGATATCCCGCAAATAAAGGTCAGCCGCCATCCATCGACCGAGCAGGAAAACCTTCCGGGTAACCTGATGGGTCACGTTGGGATTCCCGTCCCGGTCCCCGCCCATCCATGACGCAATACGGATGGGGGATGCCTGCAGCGGCAACCCCCGTCCTGTCGATTCGGACAGGGCGGCATCAAGGCTGCTCAGAAAACGCGGCAGAGCCTGCCACAGACTGTTCTCTATAACCGCAAAGCCCCACTTGGCCTCGTCCACCGCCGTTGGCCGCTCATGGCGAATCTCGTCGGTATGCCAGGCCTCGGTCACGAGGCGGGAGAGCCGCTCGACCACTTCCTCACGCTCGGCCGCCATCAGATCATCGTGATCCAGTTGCGACAGACACTCGGACATCTCGTCGTACTTCATAATCAGAGTCCGGCGCGCAACCTCCGTCGGGTGCGCCGTCAGCACGAACTCAATGCGCAGGTTTGCCACTCGTTCGTGGAGTTCATCCGGACTGACGCCGCCTGATTTCAGGCGTTCGAAAACCTCACTCAGGGACTCCACCATCAGGTCCGACTGATGCCCCCGCTTACGCCGGATACCGTGGTACTGTTCGGCCAGGTTGACGAGGTTGAGAAACTGGTTGAACGCCCGGGTCACCGGCAGCAGTTCGTCATCGCTCAGTTTGCCCAGCAGGCTGACCAGGCGTTGCCCGGAACCACTCTCCTGACACCGGTCGCCCTTGGCCGCCGCGCGGATCTCCTCAATCAGTTCGTAACACTCCTGCCCGGGGTATCGCTGGATGCTCTGACCCAGCAGGTCCCCCAGCATACGTACATTCTCTCGGAGATCGGGATGTAGCTCAGTCACATTGACGTCCTTTTGAATTGACGGAGGCAAAGTAAACTTACGATACTAAGGAATAGTCGAGAAAGTCTATTGGCGTTTCAAGCCTCTGGCCGCAAGGAGTACCCATGAAAGTGACTGATTTACCCAAGCATTGGGAAAAGCAAAAAGAACCCGTAGAGCGGACCCACGATTACAACCTGCGATTGCCGCTGGAAGATGCCGCCAGGATTGCTGCCCTCGCAGAACTCTATCCGGACCGCAGTGAAAGCGACATTCTCAATGACATGATCGGCGCGGCCCTGGACGACCTGGTTCGCCAAAGCCCGCTGAAGGACAGACTGGAAAGCAAGGACAAGTAATTACCCGGAGAGGCACCGGGGCAGAAAATACAGAGCGAGAGGCATGGATCCGGAGTGGCGAACGCCACTCCGTTCAACGAGGGCTGAGCAAGCGTTGCCCTGTCAGCGGGTCAGGCCACCGATTCCAGTTGGCGGGCTTTGAGGCGCTGGATGTGCTTCTGGCTCAGACTCACAAACTTCGGGGTCAGGCCCTGATCTTCATAGAGTTCGAAACCATCCTCATCATAGGCCACCACCTTGGTACCCTGAACATAGGGAAAACTGGTTTCCATTTCATCCAGCGCCGCTGAAATCAGGTCCCGCATAAGGTCCTGCGGCGATTTCATGGGGTAGAGCGCCGCCAGTTTTTCCAGACGCTTGTGATGCTGGTCGGACAACGCCATAAAGTAGGCGTCGCGGGTCAACCGTCCGCGAGCATGCTTGTCCCAGTAATTGACCAGATCCTTGATTTTCATGGTGCCTTCACTCCTGCATCTTATTGATGGCGCACGGCGCACGAAATCGGTGCGACCGTTTCCCGAAGTGTAGACGAAGCCGCTTCGCCGGGAACCTGCTAATTGGTAACGGATTGTACTTACCGCCCCACCTGTTTCAGCCCCCTGAGCTCTCCTTTTCCACGCCCTTGACCGCCTGCCACACGGCGTCCAGCGCTTCCAGGGATTCCTCGTCCATGTCGCGGCCTTCACGCGTAAGCACCTGCTCAATCGCCCGGAACCGGGCATCAAATTTGTGATTGGTGCGTTTGAGGGCCTGCTCGGGATTTACCTTCATGAACCGTGCCAGATTCACGCACACAAACAACAGGTCACCCAACTCATCCTCCACCGCATCCGCATCACCGGTTCCGGCCTGAGCGGCCTGCCAGGCCTCCTTGAGTTCGTCAATTTCCTCGTGGAGCTTGTCGAACACCGGACCAATCTCCGGCCAGTCGAAACCATGCCTGGCCGCCCGCTTTTGCAGCTTTTCGGCCCGCGCCATGGCAGGCAGGGTGCGGGCAATGCCATCCAGGCGGCTGACCGGCGCTTCCGAGGGTGGAACCAGGGCTCTTTCCTCGGCCTTGATACGCTCCCAGCTTTCCTTGATCCAGGCCTCATCCGGCCGGTTATCCGGATCTATCCGGCTATCCAGTGTTCCCTCTGGAAACACATGTGGATGGCGGCGGACCAGCTTGCGAACAAGGTTGTCGACCACACCATCGAAATCGAAATGGCCATCCTCTTGCCCCATCTGGGCATAGAAAATCACCTGAAACAGCAGATCACCCAGCTCATCCTTGAGATGCGGATAGTCCTTCCGCTCAATGGCGTCCGCAACTTCATACGCCTCTTCGATGGTATGGGGAACGATGGTTCCGTAGGTCTGTTTCGTGTCCCAGGGGCAACCGATCTCCGGATCCCGGAGCCGTGCCATCAAGGTTTTCAGGTCGTCTATGGAGTAGCTCATCCGCGCTTGCGCCTCACATCGATGATATTGGGCAGGTTGCGTATCTGTGCCAACAGCCGGGCCAATTGTTCAAGGCTGGAGATTTCCACCGTCACCGTCATGGTGGCGGTATTCTCGTCCTGATTGGTCAGGGTATTCAGTGCCAGTACGTCACTCTTCGAGTGCGAGAGTACCTGGGTAATATCACGCAGCAGGCCAGAGCGGTCGTAGGCCTCGATCTGAATATCCACCGGGTAAACCGCCGCTGGCTGGCCGCCCCAGCTGACTTCAATGATCCGATTGGGCTCAAACTCGCGCAAGTTCAGGAACGTCAGGCAATCCTGCCGGTGCACGGTGACACCCCGGCCAACCGTTATGTAACCACCGATCGGATCACCGGGCAGCGGCTTGCAGCACTTGGCGACCTGGGTCTTGAGCTTGCCCACACCCTGAATCTGGATGTCGGTGGCCGTGTCATAGGGCTTGTGGCGCTGGCTACTGAGTTTCAGGTCCAGTTGTTCGGACCTGGGCTCCAGCATTTGCTGGGCAACATTGGCGACGTGCGCAGGTCGAAGATCACCGGCACCAATGGCGGCAAACATGTCCTCGGAGCCGTGATAGTTCACCTTTTCCGCCAGCTCATTCAGGTTGACGTCGTACAGCGACAGCCGCTTGAATTCGTCCTCCAGAATGGCCCGTCCATCGATGACATTCCGGCCCCGGTCCTGCTGCTTGAACCAGTGGGTTACCTTGGCCCGGGCCCGGGACGTCTGAACGTAGCCCAGGCTCGGATTCAGCCAGTCACGGCTGGGTGCCGGATTGTTCGAGGTCAGGATGAAAATCTGATCGCCGGTTTTCAGCGGATAGGTCAGCGGCACGATCCGGTTATTCACCCGGGCGCCTCGACAGGCATGACCGATCTCAGTGTGAACCCGATACGCGAAGTCCACCGGCGTGGCACCCTGGGGAAGATCCACCACATGCCCTTCCGGGGTGAACACGTAAACCCGGTCCGACGCCACATCCGACTTGAGGTGGTCAGCCAGGCCGGAAAGATCGCCCAGATCCTCCTGCCATTCCAGCACCTGACGCAGCCAGTTGATCTTGGCGTCGTAGCCGGTGGATTTGTTGCCCCGGTCGGTTCCCTTGTAAAGCCAGTGGGCGCAGACGCCCAGTTCCGCTTCCTCGTGCATCTTGTGGGTGCGGATCTGGACTTCCATCACCTTGCCCTCGGGGCCAATCACCGCCGTGTGCAGTGACTGATAGCCGTTCTCCTTGGGATTGGCGATGTAGTCGTCAAACTCGTTGGGAATATGGCGCCACAGGCTGTGAACGATCCCCAACGCCGCGTAGCAGTCTCGGACCTCGGGCACCAGAATCCGGACGGCCCGAACATCGTAGACCTGGGAGAAGTCGATGCCCTTGCGCCGCATCTTCCGCCAGATGCTGTAGATGTGCTTGGCCCGGCCCGACAGGTCCCCGACGATGCCGGAGTCGTCCAGCTCCTTGTGCAGCGCGCCTATGACACGCTTGATGTAGCCGTCCCGGTCCAGCCGTTTTTCGTCCAGCAGCTTTGCGATTTTCTTGTAGGCGGTCTCGTGCAGGTACCGGAATGACAGGTCCTCGAGCTCCCACTTGATATGGCCGATACCCAGCCGGTGAGCCAGCGGGGCATAGATGTCGAACACCTCACGGGCGACCCGCATGCGCTTTTCTTCGGGCGCGTTCTTGACTGCCCGGATCGCGCAGGTACGCTCGGCGAGCTTGATCAGGGCGACGCGCACGTCGTCGATCATGGTAACCAGCATTTTCCGGACGTTATCGAGCTGGCCCTCGCTCTGCCCCAGGACATTGCCCTTGAGCGGATGATGGATCGAGGAAATCGCCGCCATCTGCTGAACGCCGGTGATCAGGCCCGCAATCTCGTCCCCGAACTGCTTTCGGACATCCTCCAGCGGCACCCGCTCTTCCCGGACGGCACGGTACAGGATGGCAGCAACCAGGCTGGCCTGATCCAGATGCAACTCCGCCAGCACCTGAGCCATCTCGATGCCGATCCGGAAGCTGCTTGATCCCGGCGCCCAGAGGCGGTCCTCGCGAAAGGCCTGGAGATCAATCTCCGCCGCCTTTTCACAGGCTTTGCGGAATTGGTCGACATCGTCCAGATGGGTCTGGGAGGCGATCTGCTGGACCCATCGTTCGATGTCCACCTCGCCATCACCGGTCAACGCATAATCTTCGCGAACTTTTACCATATCGGTTTTGCCATTTCTGATGGTTCCCGCACCCATCCCTGGGACGCATCTGCTCCGTCAGTCGGAATCCCGCTCAAACAGGGCGATGGATTCAACATGAGTGGTATGGGGAAACATGTCCATCACACCGGCACGCACCAGCCGATAACCGTTGCGCACCATAACGCCCGCATCCCGCGCCAATGTTGCCGGGTTGCACGATACATAGACGATCCGGTTGGCGCCAAACGCGGTCAGGTATTTACAGATTTCCTCGGCACCTGAACGTGGCGGATCAATCAGGATCTTGTCGAACCCCTCTTTGGCCCAGCTCTGGCCGGTGAAATCGCCATGCAAATCGGCACCATGAAAAGCGACGTTGTCCAGACCGTTCAGTTCCGCGTTCTCGCGGCCACGCACGACCATGGTCTCATCCCCTTCCACGCCGACAACCTGGCCACCTTTGCGCGCCAGTGGCAGCGTGAAATTACCCAGTCCGCAAAACAGATCGAGCACCCGCTCTCCCGGCCGGACATCAAGCCATTCGACAGCCCTATGTACCATGGTGCGGTTGATCCCTGCATTGACCTGGGTAAAGTCCATGGGATGGAATTTCATGGTCAGGTCGAATTCGTCCAGCCGGTAACTCAGTCGTTCGTCTGCCGGACCGTCAGACCCGGGCCAGATCCGGTGCACCGTGTCCGGTCCTTTGGGCTGCAGGTAGATATGCAAATCGTGGGCCTTGCCAAACTCGACCAGACGGGTCCGGTCATCCTCGCTCAGCTCATCCATGTTCCGGAACACCATGACCGCGTCGTCATCACCGCAGGCAACTTCCACCTGAGGAATCCGATTGTAGGCATCAAGGCCGTGGAGCATCTCACGCAGGGGGAGGATCCGCTCGCCAATCCTCGGGTCCATCACCACGCACTTGTCGATGTCGGTCAGAAAACTGTTCCGCTTCTCGCGAAAACCAACCAGCACTGACTCCCGCGCCGGAACGTAACGCACTCCGAGGCGGGCCTTCCGACGATAGCCCAGGCTGTTTTCCGAGCGCATCGGGGCCACCCATTCTTCCGGTTCTATGCCTCCGAAATGGGCAAAATGCTCCCTCAGCGTATCTTCCTTGAACCGGATCTGGGCATCGCCACTCATGTGCTGGAGGCTGCAACCACCACATAGATCGGCAAATTCACACGGGGGCGTCTGACGTTCCGGTACGCCCTCAAGCACCTCCAGGGTTCGCAGCTCATCAAACTTGCTGCGAGTGCTCACCATTTTGGCCATGACAGTTTCACCCGGCAGGGCACCATCAACAAACTGGGCCTTACCGTCCTGACGGGCAATACCCCGGCCGTCGTGGCTCAGTTTTTCAATATCACAGCGCACGGGCTCCTTGGGGAGAGCCTTCCGGCGTCGTCTACTCATACTGACTACTCTTGATGAAAGGGTCCGGTTCAGGCGCCGGGGAAGACGCCGGTGGACAGATAGCGGTCGCCGCGATCACAGATAATGGCAACGATGACAGCGTTTTCAACCTGCTCGGAAAGCTTCAGTGCAGCGGCAATGGAGCCTCCGGATGACACGCCGCAGAAAATCCCCTCCTCGGAGGCCAGGGCGCGCATGGTATTTTCCGCCTCTTCCTGGCCAATATCGAGAACCTGATCAACCCGCGTTGCGTCATAGATTTTCGGCAGGTACTCCTCGGGCCATCGACGGATGCCGGGGATGGCCGCACCTTCTTTGGGCTGTAGCCCGATTATCCGGATATCCGGGTTACGTTCTTTCAGGTAGCGGGAAACGCCCATGATCGTGCCCGTCGTTCCCATCGAGCTGACAAAGTGGGTCACCCGGCCTTCAGTCTGCCCCCAGATCTCCGGCCCCGTGGTGCGGTAATGCGCCAGGGGGTTGTCGGCATTGCTGAACTGGTCAAGAACCTTGCCCTTGCCTTCCGCTTCCATCTGCAGCGCCAGATCCCGCGCCGTCTCCATGCCTTCGTCCTTGGTCACGGTGACGATCTCCGCTCCATAGGCACGCATGGACGCCCGCCGCTCTTCGCTCATGTTGGCGGGCATGATCAGAACCATCCGGTAGCCCTTGATGGCGGCCGCCATCGCCAGCGCAATGCCGGTATTACCACTGGTCGCCTCGATCAGGGTGTCGCCCGGCCGGATCTCTCCGCGGCGCTCAGCCTCCTGAATCATGCTGATCGCGGGCCGGTCTTTCACCGAGCCGGCCGGATTGTTACCTTCAAGCTTGGCGAGAATCGTATTGGAGGTCTCACCCGGAAGACGCTGCAGGCGAACCAGAGGGGTATGCCCGACATAATCTTCAATCGTGGGGAAATTCATATCATTACCCTGTGGTACACTTTTGCGTTCGCATGATACGCGTTATGACCGCAGTCTCCCAATACAGCTTCTAGCTATATCCATGACCGGTGGCTATAACCAAATTAAAATATCGGGTGGCGCTGGGACTGATACCACAGTCATTGGCCTCCGGATCATCTATTCTGACAAGGACGTGACCCCGATTTTGCCTTCGGGGCCCAGGCATTAAATCAGGAACCGGGTATGCGACGCTGGGGCATTCGCAAAAAAGTACTGGTGGTGACTCTGATCCCCACCTTGCTCACCACGCTCATGCTGGGCATGTTTTTTACCTACAGCTGGGTAAACAACATTGAGAGCCTGCTCAAGGACCGTGGCGAATCGCTGTCACGGCAGCTGGCCGCCGGCTCCGAATACGGCCTGTTTACCGCCAACCGCAGTCTGCTGAGCAGCCTCTCCAATGCGCTTCTGGAAGAGCAGGACGTCCGTTCCATCACCTTTTTTGGCAGCGATGGCGCGAGACTTCTACATACCGGACCGGGCAGCTCCGACGCCATTTCGCCGGACGAACTGCCCGCCGAAGCGGCTACCAGGGTGCGTCGTGCAACCAGCACCCGATTTATTACACCGGTGACGCTGCAGGACCTGATGCTCGAAACCATGCTCGACCCCGATGCCCGGGATTCAATGGCGCAGCCCGACGCACCGTTGGGCTGGGTGGCGGTTGAGATGTCCCATGTCCGCACAGAAAAGGAAACCTACAAAGCCCTCCTGATTTCGCTCCTGCTGGTACTCGGGGGCGTTGTACTCAGCCTCGCCATCGCCCTGCGGCTGAGCCGAGCCTTTACCGACCCGGTGTTTGAACTGAACGAGGCCGTCGCCAAACTCAAGGAAGGCAAGCTCGAGACCCGGGTCTTTACCCGGGCGGGCCCCGAATTCGAGCAACTGGAATCCGGCCTGAACGCCATGGCAGAGGAGTTGAGCCAGGCCCAGGCGGAAATGCAGCAGAATATTGACCAGGCCACGGAGGATCTCCGAGAAACCCTCGAGACCATCGAGATCCAGAACATAGAGCTGGACTTTGCCCGCAAGGAAGCACTGGAAGCCAGTCGGATCAAGTCCGAGTTCCTGGCCAACATGTCCCATGAGATCCGAACGCCGTTGAATGGCATCATCGGTTTTACCGAGTTGCTGCTCAAGAGCCCCCTGCCCCGGCAGCAGAGGGACCACCTCAGTACCATCCGCAAGTCCTCCGAGATTCTGCTGACCATCATCAACGACATTCTCGACTTCTCCAAGATTGAGGCGGGGAAGCTGATCCTGGATCGCGTACCGTTCCAGCTTCGCGATATCGTCGAAGAGGTGATGGTAATGTTGGCGCCGGCAGCCCACTCCAAGAACCTGGATCTGGTGCCTCTGGTCTACAACGACGTGCCGGACAACATCATGGGTGATCCCTTGCGGGTGAAACAGGTGATTACCAACCTGGTCAACAACGCCATCAAGTTTACCCAGACCGGCGAGGTCGTGCTCAGGGCGAGCCTTGAAGAAGAGGAAAAGGACAGCAATCGGGTCACCCTGCGACTGAGCATTACCGATTCCGGCGTGGGCCTGTCTCGCGCCCAGCAACAGTCATTGTTCAACGCCTTCAGCCAGGCCGACGCATCCACGGCCCGCCAGTATGGCGGCACCGGGCTCGGTCTGGCGATTTCCAAGCGGCTGGTTGAGGAAATGGGCGGCAAAATCGGCCTGGAAAGCGAGCTCGGCAAGGGCTCTACATTCTGGTTTACACTGACATCCGAGCTTTCCACCACGGGCGAAGCCATTGCCCCGAGAGACGCACTTCGCGGCGAACGGGTCATCTATCTCGAGCAACAGAAAACCACCGGCCTGGCCGTGGAACACCTGCTCAGGGACTGGGGCATGACCGTAGACCGGGTAGCCTCGCCCGGCGCCATGCAGGAGCAAATCGAGGAAGCCCAGAAAAGTCAGACGGGGTACGCCCTGGCCATTATCGGGATTACCCGGCATCTGCTGAATTCCAGCCAGTATTGCGGACTGGTACGGACCCTTGAGATCGAGCGGGATTGCCGTACCCTGCTGCTGACACCTACGCTGGAAACCCACGACACGGCGCTGTCAGGCCTGGCCAGCGGCCATCTGACCAAACCGGTGTGCCGGGATGCCTTCTACGACGAACTGCTGCTGCTCGTGCACGGCATCAGCTCCGGCGGTCGAATGGCGCTGGACTACGACAGCCCGGTCGCCCGCCTTCCCGCAGGCAATGTACCCAGGGTATTGGCCGTGGACGACAACGAGGCCAACCTGAAACTGGTCATTACCCTGCTCAATGACTGCCAGATAGAGGCCCAGGGTGCATCCAGCGGATTCGAGGCGTTGAGCAAGGCCCGGCAGAAACCCTTTGACCTGGTATTCATGGACCTGCAAATGCCGGGAATGGACGGCGTGGAGACGACCTCCCGTCTCCGTGACATGGACCCCACCTCCCACCGGACCCCGATCATTGCCCTGACCGCCCACGCCCTGGCCGACGAGCAGGAGCGCCTTATCCAGCAGGGTTTCGACGGGTACATGCCGAAACCCATCAGTAGCGCCCAGCTGACGGACATCATCCGCGATTACACCGGCTACGTGTGCCGCAAGCCCGATCAAGATGAACAGATTCCGGTCCCCGAGGTGCGGGACACCCGTCGCGCCATGCGGCCGTCAACACGCAAGATGCAGCAGGACTGTGTCAGTATTCAGGAAAGCATTCAGCTTGCCGCCGGCAAGGCCGATCTTGCCGAGGAGCTGTTCAGCATGCTGCTTGAGCAGATGCGAAGCGATCAGTCGAGGGTGGACGGATTCTGGAATAACGGCGACCTGGACGGCCTGCTGGAGTGCGTGCACAAGTTGCATGGGGCAACCCGCTACTGTGGCGTTCCGGAGCTGCGGGCGGCCGCCAATCGCCTGGAGACGGCACTAAAATGTTCGGCGCCGGATATCAAGCACCAGAAGGACCAGCTGGTCTCGGCTATGGAGCGACTGCAGATCTGGAGCGATCAGACCGACTGGCAACAACTCTTCCGGGAGCAGCGCCAACAGGCGGAAACCACCTGACAGGCCCCCCTGCCTCGAACCGATCAGGTCCGACCGCGGGCCTGATCCAGAATCGCCTTCATATCGCGCACGGCCTCTTTCAGTCCGGTAAACACCGCCCGGGCGATGATGGCATGGCCAATGTTCAGCTCGTTGATTCCCGGGATGGCAGCCACCCGCTCGGTGTTGTGGTAGTGCAGCCCGTGACCGGCATTGACGATCAAACCCTTCTTGCGTGCGTAGCCCACGGCATCGGCAATAACCTTAAAAGCAGCCTCGGTTTCTTCCGCGGTCTTCGCTTCCGCGTATTCACCGGTATGCAGCTCGACAACGGGCGCGCCGCAACGCACCGCTGCGTCGATCTGGGTCGGGGCCGGGTCAATAAACAGCGACACTTCCGATCCGATCCGCGCCAGCCGCTCGCAGGCCTTTGCCACTCTGGCTTCCTGGCCGTCGACATCCAGACCACCTTCAGTCGTCAGCTCTTCGCGTTTCTCCGGGACCAGACACACGCACTCGGGGCGCACCTGCTCCGCAAACGCCAACATGGCGTCGGTCACTGCCATTTCGAGATTCATCTTGGTCTGCAGGGTTTCCCGGAGCAAAAGCACATCGCGATCCTGAATATGGCGTCGATCCTCCCGGGGATGGATGGTGATACCGTCGGCGCCGGCTTCCTCCGCCAACAATGCGGCCTGGACCGGATCTGGATACCGGGTCCCGCGGGCCTGGCGCAGGGTGGCCACGTGATCGATGTTAACGCCGAGCAAAACTCTAGGATTCATGCCGTTCTCCCCGAAGGTGACTGAATAAACTGCGACTGTGCAGGGGGCGGCCCTGCAAAAGAAAATCCGTAAGCACCCGCATCACCCGCTTGGCCATGCGCCGGGATAAATCCGATTCCAGGTCCCCTGCCGCCAGGGCCAGCAACACTTCACCGGAAAGATTCTGCAAGCGGACTCCGGGCCCCGGCGATGCCACGATCCCCTGCTCCGGATCGTAGCAGTACGACTGCGCCGGTTCGACAGTTTGCCCGGTGTCTGTTGCCAGGTCCCAGGCGAAGTCAAACCCGAGAGCGGCGGCAAAGGCACGCTCAAACCGACGCAACACGGGCTCAACATCATTCGCTTCGGCCAACTCCGCGAGGGCATCAATGTAGGCGGCAAACAGCGTCGGATGCGGATCCGCTGCTGGCAGAATCCGCTGAAGAAGCTCATTGAGATACAGACCGCTGTAGAGCGAGGCGGTGCGATGCAGCGAAGGCGCGCTGCGCACCTCAACATGGGTGAGTGTTTTGAGATCCCCTCGCCCGGTCCAATCCAGCATCAAGGGCTGAAACGGCTGCAACTGGGCTTTCAGGGGACTTTTCGCACTGTTGGCACCGCGGGCAATGACCGTCATGCGCCCGCGATTAAGAGCAAACACGTCCACCATGAGACTGGTTTCCCGCCAGGGACGGCGGTGGATCACGTAGGCGGGCTCCTGCTGCTCCGGCCCCCTCATAGACGCCTCAGAGGTCGTTCATTCCGAGGCTTTTCAGGGCCCGGTCGCTGTCAGCCCAGCCCCGTTTGACCTTGACCCACAGCCGCAGCATGATTTTGCTGTCAAACAGCCGCTCCATATCGGCCCGTGCTTCCTGGCCGATGCGGCGCATGCGCTCGCCCTTGTCACCGATCATGATTTTCTTCTGACCTTCCCGCTCGACCAGGATCAACGCTGAAACGTGCAGGGTCTTGCCCTCGCGTTTGAATTCCTCAATTTCCACGGCGACGGAATACGGCAGTTCGGCGCCCAATTGGCGGGTGATTTTCTCGCGGACGATTTCCGACGCCAGAAAACGCTCGCTGCGGTCGGTAATCTGATCGTCGGGATAAAAGTGGACGCTTTCCGGCAGGAATCGGCCAACGGCTTCTTCCAGCGGTTCCAGATTATTTTCCTTGAGAGCGGACAACGGGATGATTTCCGCAAAGTCGCGCTTCTTGGACAGCATGTCCAGATGGGGCAACAGGGTTTCCCGTTTTTCGATCTTGTCGACCTTGTTCACCGCCAGGATGACCGGGCACTTGAGCTTGCTGAGTTTCTCCAGAACCATTTCATCGGCGGTCGTCCAGGACAGCTGGTCGACCACAAACACCACCACATCGACATCAATCAGCGCAGACGTGGCGGCCTTGTTCATGTAGCGGTTCAGGGCCCGGGGCTCTTCCTCGTGCATGCCCGGCGTATCCACATAGATGGCCTGCACCGGCCCGAGGCTCTTGATTCCCAGTACCTGGTGGCGGGTCGTCTGGGGCTTGCGGGAGGTGATGCTCAGCTTCTGGCCAAGAATGTGATTGAGCAGTGTGGATTTGCCCACATTGGGCCGACCGACGATCGCCACGAATCCACAGCGGCTGTCCGGGTTTTCCGGACGGGTAATATCGTTCATTACTGATTCTCCACGCCCAGCTCTTGCAGGGCGTTACGGGCTGCCTGTTGCTCGGCGACCCGACGACTGTTGCCGGTTCCGGTCGTCTTACGGTCCAGTGAAGGCAACGCACAGGATACATGGAATGTCTGGTTATGGGCTTCGCCATCGACGGATATCACGTCGTACCGCGGCAACGGGAACTGGCGGGACTGGAGGTATTCCTGCAGCCGGGTCTTCGGATCTTTCTGGGTATCCTGAAGATCCAGTTTCTCGAGCCGCTGCTCAAACCACTGAAGAACCTTCTCCCGACAGGTATGAAAATCACTGTCGAGGTAGATGGCGCCGATGATCGACTCCACCCCATCCGCCAGAATGGACTCCCGACGGAAACCGCCGCTTTTGAGCTCACCCGAACCCAGACGCAGGTAATTACCCAGCTGGAACTCCCGCCCGATTTCGGCCAGGGTCACCCCCTTGACCATACGGGCGCGCAACCGGCTCAACTGGCCTTCCCGAGCTTTTTCAAAGTGCAGGAACAGGTATTCGGCGATCACCATGTTCACGATTGAGTCACCCAGAAACTCCAGGCGCTCGTTATTCTGATTGCCGTAGCTGCGGTGGGTAAGCGCCAGCAAAAGCCGCTCGGGCGATTTGAACTGATAGCCTATGCGGCGCTGTAACTGATCCAGATCCGGTTGCGAACTCACTTGCCCTTCATCTCGTATTCATGCTTGAAGTGGACGACGGTATCCACGTTACGGAAAAGATTGTTGCGGACTTCGTAATCCACAACGATGACAACAAACTGCCCGTTCTTTTCGACTGAGATGTTCTTGGCGTCGAAACCACGCACGTTGTTCACACTCAGGCGCTTGTTAATCAGGGTGCGTACCTGGGCCGGCCCCATGCTGGACAGACCGTCCGTTCCGTCCAGACTTTCCAGCGCTTCCTGGATCGTGATGTCATCCAGGTAGACGGGACCCAGCTTGATGAGCAGCGTAAGCAGGCCACCGAAGAACAGCACCATGACCATTACCGTCAATGCTGAGGCGCCGCCCTGTCGCCCCATGGCGGAGAGTTTGTTTTTCTTCATTGTTACTGCACTCCAGACTAGTTCGAATTACTCAATACCGCCTACTCGATCAAAGGATGGCAGGCTGGTAAGTGATTTCCAGTGCATCCAGATGCCGAAGGCCTTGCCCACCACCAGCTCATCGGGAACCATGCCCCAGTAGCGGCTATCGTTGCTGTTATCGCGGTTATCGCCCATGACAAAGTAATGGTCCTCGGGCACGGCCCATTCACCCTCGCCGGCCGCACCGGGGCGCCCCATGGTCAGGAAGATATCGTGCTCTACGTCGCCAAGGTCTTCACGGCGCAACTCCACCGGTGGCAGACGCGCCACAAACCGGGTTTCGACCTTTTCGCCATTGATGAACAGCTGCTTGTCCCGGTAGCGAATCCGATCGCCGGGCATACCGATCACCCGCTTGATGTAGTTGGTCTCCCCGTCCTTCGGGTACCGGAAGACCATGACGTCGCCGCGCTCCGGGTCTCCCACTTCCAGAACCTTGGTTCCGGCAACGGGCAGACGCAGGCCATAGGCGTACTTATTAACGAGGATGAAATCACCGACTTCGAGTGTCGGCAACATCGAACCGGACGGGATCTGGAACGGCTCTACCAGGAAAGACCGAAGCACCAGCACGATAGCCAGCACCGGAAAAAACGATCGGCTGAGATCGACCAGATACGGTTCTTTGGGCTCCTCGACCTCATCCGCAACGGCACCAGCATCCTCTGCCGGCGTACCGCTGGCGCGGGCCGCCGCCAGTCGGCGCTCGCGCAAGAACAATTTGTCCGCCAGCCAGATCAGACCTGTGGCAAAGGTCAGAACTACCAGAACCAGGGGAAAATCAATATCCATCCAGGTGCCTTTTATTTATCCACTTGCAACACGGCCAGAAACGCTTCCTGAGGCACCTCGACATTACCCAGCTGCTTCATGCGTTTCTTGCCCTCTTTCTGCTTCTGAAGCAGCTTTTTCTTCCGGCTCACATCACCACCGTAACATTTGGCCGTGACGTTCTTGCGCAGTGCCTTGACGGTCACCCGGGCGACCACCTGTGTGCCGATCGCAGCCTGGATGGCGATATCAAACATTTGCCTCGGGATCAGTTCCTTCATCTTGTCGATCAACTGACGCCCTTTGTAGTGAGCCTGTTCCTTGTGAACGATCAGCGCCAGGGCATCCACCCGCTCGGCATTGATCAGGACATCCAGACGGACCAGGTTGGCGGGCTGGAAGCGGACGAAATGATAGTCCAGCGAGGCAAAACCCCGGCTCGCCGATTTGATGCGGTCGAAGAAATCCATCACCACTTCCGCCATCGGCAACTCGTAGGTGAGCTGCACCTGAGTGGACATGAAGTGCATGTTCTTCTGAACGCCCCGCTTTTCCTCGCACAATGCGATGACGTTGCCCAGGTGTTCCTGGGGTACCAGGATGCTGGCCTCGACAATCGGCTCGCGCATTTCCTCAATGGAACCAATATCCGGAAGCCGGGACGGATTGTCTACCGAGAGCGTCTCACCCTGCTTGGTAACCACCTCATAGATTACCGTCGGTGCCGTGGTAATGAGGTCGATGTCGTACTCACGCTCCAGTCGCTCCTGGATGATTTCCATGTGCAGCATGCCGAGGAAACCGCAACGGAAACCGAAACCCAGGGCGTCCGAGTTTTCGGGCTCGAAAAACAGAGAGGCATCGTTCAGGGTCAGTTTTTCGAGGGCATCCCGAAAATCGTCGTAATCATCGGCACTGACCGGAAACAGGCCGGCGTAGACCTGGGGCTTAACTTTCTTGAACCCCGGCAACATTGGGGTCTCTTCGGAAAACTTCTGGTGCACGATGGTGTCACCCACCGGAGCGCCGTGGATATCCTTGATCCCGGCTACCACGAAGCCAACGTCCCCGGCTTCGAGAATATCGGTGTCTTTAGGCTTCGGATTGAAAATCCCGACCTTGTCCGCGTTCCAGCTTTTGCCGGTGGACTTGATGACGATTTTGTCGCCCTTTTTCATCGTGCCTTCGGTCACCCGGACCAAGGACACCACGCCCAGGTAGTTGTCGAACCACGAATCAATAATCAGCGCCTGCAAGGGAGCCGCCCGGTCACCCTTGGGCGGCGGAATCCGCTTGATCAGATCCTCCAGCACATCCTCAACGCCGAGACCACTCTTGGCGCTGCAGCGCACGGCTTCGGAGGCCTCAATGCCGATGATATCCTCAATCTCGGCCGCCACCCGCTCAGGCTCGGCCTGGGGCAAGTCCATCTTGTTCAGGACCGGAACCACCTCCAGCCCCTGTTCGATCGCGGTATAGCAGTTGGCCACAGACTGGGCTTCCACCCCTTGCCCTGCGTCCACTACCAGCAGGGCACCCTCGCAGGCATAAAGGGAGCGGGAAACCTCGTAGGAGAAATCCACGTGTCCGGGAGTGTCGATAAAGTTCAGTTTGTATTCGTGACCGTCCTTCGCGGTGTAATTGAGCGTCACGCTCTGGGCCTTGATGGTAATCCCACGCTCCCGCTCCAGATCCATGGAATCAAGGACCTGCTCGGCCATTTCCCGGTCCGTCAGGCCACCACAGATCTGGATAAAGCGATCTGCAAGGGTAGATTTACCATGGTCAATGTGGGCGATGATGGAGAAGTTACGGATTCGGCTCAGTTCAGTCACAGACAATGAATACTCGTGTAAGACGTAGGGTTGAGCCCGGAAGGGCCGCTACCGGGATCCGGGAACGGCGTGATTTTACCGGTTACCGGCTGTCATTGCCATGATCAGGAAATCAGCGGTTTCTCATACTGACGAATCAGGAAGCCGATCAGTGCGTCCTCATCCAGTGGATAGCTGAACAAATTGCCCTGACACTGGGCGCACCCGGCGGACTTGAGGAAGCTGAGCTGCTGCGGAGTCTCGACACCTTCCGCCACAACTGTCAGGTGCAGCTTGCGCGCCAGCGCGATCACCGCAGACGCCACATCGGTGGCACTGACGTTATAGGGGATATCGCGGATAAAACGGTGGTCAATCTTGATCACGTCCAGGGGCAGCTGCTGCAGCGACACCAGTGAACAGGATCCGGTCCCGAAATCGTCCAGGATCAGGCAGACACCGAGATCATGCAGGGCAACCAGCAGCTCCCGAAGCGTCCGGGGATCCTCATTTAGCAATTCCGCCGGCATTTCCAGTTCGAGCCGCTCCGGCGACACCCCGGTCTCGGTGATAACCTGCCGGATCATATCCAGAAAGCCGGAATCGGTGAGCTGCCTGACCGACAGGTTAACGGCCATCTTGAGGGACTCGAAGCCGGCACGCTCAAGGGCCTGAACCTGGATACACGCCTGGCGCAACGCCATCTCGCCCAGCCGAACAATCAGACCGGTTTCTTCGGCCAGGCCGATGAACTGCTGGGCGGATACCAGCCCCTTTTCAGGGTGATGCCAGCGCAGGAACGCCTCGACACCGATCACCCGTTCGGTGGCCAGGTCTACTTTGGGCTGGTAATGCAGCACAAAGCGATCACCTTCGAGCGCTGTCGCCAGCTCTTCCTGCTGAAGCAACCGGCGCGCGGCCTTGATGTTCATCGCGGGGGTGAAGAACTGGTAGGTATTACGACCCAACTCCTTGGCCCGGTACATCGCGAGGTCGGCATACTTCATCAGGGTTCCGGAATCCTCGCTGTCGTGAGGAATCATGGTGATACCGATGCTGACGGTGATTCCCACTTCGTGGTCATTGAGTCGAATGCGCTGGCACAAACGACGCAGAATGGTTTCCGCCACCTTGCCTGCGGCATCGGGTCCACTTATCCGGGACAGCAGAACCACGAATTCATCCCCTCCCAGACGGGCCACGGAGTCTTCCTCACGAACACAGCCCTCCAGCCACTCGGCCACCTGACACAGGAGCTCATCGCCGGAGTCGTGCCCAAGGGTATCGTTGATTCGCTTAAAGCCATCGAGATCAAGAAACATGAGGGCTGCCGGCTCGCCACTGCGACGGCTGCGACGCACCACATGATTGAGCCGGTCCCGAAACAGCTGGCGATTTGCCAGACCGGTCAGGGGGTCGTAAAACGCCAGCCGATGCAGCTCAGACTGGGCGGCCTTCAGCTGGGTCAGATCCCGCAGGCTGAGTACAACCCCATTAACCCCCGGCACGGTCAACATGGCGGTAAAGGTACCCTCCATGTCGCGCCACTGACCGCCGGCATCTCGGATGCGGGCGCGAATTACCGGCATCTGTTTGCCCGGAGCCGCGACTGACTCATCAAAGCCCTGCTGCAATTGAGGCCAGTCGTCCGAGTGTGCAAGGGTTTCAAGCGACAATGACTGCAATTTGCCCGGGTCAAACCCAAGGATGTCGAAACTCGACGGGCTGGCGTAGATCGCCTCTCCGTTCCGATCCATAACCAGGGTTACGTTGGCAGCGCCCTCGGTGATCGCGCGATAGCGGCCGGCACTGATTTGCGCCATCAGGCGCGAACGAATCAGCGCCAGCACAAACAGGAACAGCAATACGCTGATCACTATCCCGCTGCCCAGCACGATGGGTGGACGCGGGTCCGAAGCCAGATAATCGAAAGCCGGTGTGGAGCGCGTCTGCAGCAGCCAGTTTCGACCACCGGCGGTGAGCGTCTGGCTCATCTCGAAACTGAACTCGTTGTCCAGTGAGCCAAGGTTGGAGCCGTACATCAGCGTGTCGCGGTCAACCATTCCATTGTCATAGATGCGTACGTCGAGGAAAGGCGAGATCAAGCCGACAATGCCATCAATCAGGTTGTTCATCCGGAAGGCACTGAAGACATACCCTGCCAGCATCATCCGCCGTTCGGCGCGGATTTCCGGAACCTCTCCGCCCTGGTAGACCGGGTAGTACATCAGAAAACTGGCCTGATCTTCGGCAAGCTCTTCCTGGACCAGCACCACCTTGCCAGTCACCGTTGGCAACGCTTCATCCCGGGCCCGCTCCATGGCACGACGGTGGACCGGATCACTGAACGCGTCGTAACCCAGCGCCCGACGGTTACGGTCGGTGCCTGGCTCAAGGTAAACCATCGGGTAGTAATAGGGGCCGGTTCCCAGGGGGCTGACCAGGTAATTGTGGACGCCATCGGCTCGGACCGACGCAATGTGGTCCGCCATCTGTCTCACACCAATGCGCCGGACATAGCCAATACCCTGGATACCCGGGTAATAGCGGTTGATGTCGACTTTGTCGACGTATTCACGCCATTGTTCACGGGACACATCCCCGGCCACGGCAAACAGGCCGGCACTGCCCGCGAGCACCTGCTCATAGTTCAGCAGGCGTTCTTCAATAGCGGTTCTGAGCTGCAGGGACTGGGTCCGGAAACGGGCCTGGGTACGGTCTTCGACCAGGCGAATTGACACCTGCCAGAGTAACGTCGTTACCGCGATCACGACGGCAAAAACCAGCCACGCGACCCACGCGTTACGAAACTCCAACAGCTGTCGGAGGGGAAGATCCTTTTTGTTCATCATCTGATCCGGTCCGTTCCATGGCCATGCTAAATTTTCGAATCGGGCAAGTATAACAAAAGCCTCCGGACGTGTCGTTTTCGACAAGCACCGGAGGCTTTTCAGGCCCGATTGGTCCGATCAGGAATTCTGGTCAGGGTTTCATGACGAGATAAACGGCACGGCCCTGACGAACCACCCGGACAGACACAGCCCGGTCTTTCGGAAGCGATTCCACAACGTCCATGAATTCATCCACTGACGTCACCTCTTTCCGGTTGATCTCGGTAATGACGTCACGAGGGCGGATCCCGGCCTCGAACGCGGGGCCACGGGTTACGTTGGTAACGACCACACCGCCATCGACACTCAGGGAGTCGGCCAACTCGTCCGGAATGGGCTCAACGGTCATTCCCAGCGGGGCCGAGGAAGAGCTGTCACTCTCAGCGGGTTTGGCCTGCTGCTCGCCACCCTGCTGCGGGAGTTTGCCAATTTCAACGTCCAGCGTCATTTCCTCACCACCCCGAAGAACGGTCAGAGTGGCGGTTTCACCGATGGGAGTTCTGCCCACCATGGGCGGCAAGTCCGACGACAGCTGTATTTCCTCACCGTCGTACTCAAGCACAATGTCTCCGGACTGAAGTCCGGCTTCCTGCGCCGGCGATCCATCCATCACTTCTGCCACGAGCGCACCCCGGGGCCGCCGCAGCCCGAAAGACTCGGCCAGATCGCGATTGACTTCCTGAATCAGAACACCCAGCCAGCCGCGGGCCACCATGCCCGTATCCCGGATTTGACGAAACACGTTCATGGCATCGTCAATCGGAATGGCAAAGGAGACCCCCATGAAGCCACCGGAACGGGTATAAATCTGGGAATTGATCCCCACCACGTCGCCATCCAGATTGAACAGCGGACCACCGGAATTGCCCGGGTTAATAGCGACATCGGTCTGAATGAAGGGCACGTAGTTCTCGGTCGGCAGGGAACGGCCAAGGGCACTGACAATACCCGCGGTGACGGTGTAGTCGAACCCGAACGGTGAGCCGATGGCGAATACCCATTCCCCAACCTTCAGATCCCGGGAACGCCCGATTTCCACCACGGGCAGATCATCCCCGTCTTCAATCTTCAGCACCGCCATGTCCGAGCGGGGGTCGGTACCGACCAGCTTGGCCGGCAATTCCCGCCGATCGTTCAGCCGAACAATGATTTCATCGGCGCCTTCGACCACATGATTATTGGTCAGCACATAGCC
This sequence comes from Marinobacter sp. F4206, assembly GCF_019392195.1. Taxonomy (NCBI): domain Bacteria; kingdom Pseudomonadati; phylum Pseudomonadota; class Gammaproteobacteria; order Pseudomonadales; family Marinobacteraceae; genus Marinobacter; species Marinobacter liaoningensis. The sequence goes on along the minus strand of NZ_JAHXKI010000003.1, from coordinate 184,079 downwards.
ATCACGGGAGACGATAAAGCCCGAGCCCATCGAGCGCCGGGGCTCGGCATTGCCCGGAGCACCGCCGAAGGGAGATTGGGGGCCGCGGAAAAAATCCTGGAAGAATTCGGGCAATTGTTCGAGTTGACGCTCGCTGAACGGCGAGCCATTCATGGCGCCACTACCGGCCTTTGGCGTGGTGGTGGTACTGATGTTCACCACTGCGCCCGCATTATCCTCCACCAGTTCGGTAAAATCCGGAAGACTTCTGGCGGAAACACCCTGACTCCAGAAAACCGACACCATGACGGACAGCATCAGCAGAGCACCCAGAACTTTCCATGCCCGCACGGCAGGTTCTGGCTGGGCAACCTCTGTCAGTATTCTCGGCATGTTATTCCCCTTTGCGTTCATGTCATTAACCACATTTAGAGATGATCAGGGCAATTTTCAACTTACAAAACAGTAGGATTTAAGTAGCGCTCAGATACAGGTTTCGGACGCAATACGATTCACCCGAAGCAGTCGCGGTTCATAACGGCCGTCCTGGCGGGACTGCAATCTTCGGCCCGCAAAAAAACCCGCACACAACCCCATCAGGGCACCGATGATTGCCCAGAGGTCGGCACCACCGGACCACCGGTGACCGGCAATACTGGCCAGCACCATCAGGAACAGAGGCAGGGCGTATACGATCAGCGACGCACCCAGCAGGGCCTGCTCATCAATGCCGATGGTGACCTCGTCACCGACCCGGGCCCTGACGGTGTTTGCAACCAGAACCTGGTTGGCACGACCGCTGGTGGCCGAGGCAAGCACCCGCTGCCCACAGCCACTGCGGGCCGAACAGCTTTCGCAGGCACTCTGGCGAATGGTCTGAACCCACGCCCGATCATCCTTCAGGGCAATGACGGTTCCGTTTTCCGTGATCATGAACCACCTGAATGATGCGCGAGGGCATCACCTACCTGGACGGATTCGGCAACCTGCCGGGCAGTCTTGGGCGGTATCTCCCCGACCACCGTGACCAGGAAACTGCCGGCACCGGCTTCCAGCTCCCGCATGTATATGGTGGTCGCACCAATTCTGGATGCGCCAACCGGCATCCGGACCTGCCCTTGCGGCTCGACGAAAATCGAAAAGGCGGCAACACCGTCGGAAAACGCCACCGCCTGGCCCTGACCAGAGCGCGGCGCTGCGGCCGGAACAAAACCCTCTGGTTGCCAGCCCAGATCCCAACCGTCCATGGACGTCTGGCTCGCAGGCTCGCCCGACGCGACGCCTTCCAGGCTGCGGGTGATTTCGCGTCCCTCTGTCTGGATTTCAAACTCGCTGTCAGGAATGTTGTCGGTTATCTCAAGACTGGTGAACTGGAAATGCTCAAGAACCCTACCGCCAGGTTCACCAACGTGCGATTTGACCAATAGCCCGGAACTTTTCTCCAGCCAGAGCCGGTGACTGTATCGGTGAGAGTCTTTGGCCGTAAGGGCAATAATAACCACGTCATAGCCGGCAATCCGGTCCTCACCAACCAGCTCTGCCCGATACCAGCGACTGATGGGCACAAGCTCATTGGCAAATGCCTCGGCAAAGGGGCCCGAGGGAATGACCTGATCCAGACTTACCCGACCCTGCTTGGGCAACACGCAAACCACGTCCATACCCTTTCGAACGATTTCGCCGTTGCCGCCATCCTGGAGTACGAGTCGCTCTTCAACCATGCCGTCGCGAAAACGGTGGGCAATGCGCATGGAATGCACCCGATCGCCACGGGCATAAACGAACACGCCCCGGTAGGTGGTCATATTGAGCGCCGGGCCCATTCGTTCGAGCCACCGGGTTGCCTCGGTATCGTCCGCCACCACCGGCCTGACTACCAGCAGCAGGCAAACGACCAGCAAAAGCGCCGCCGGCAAGCCGGATGTCAGAATGCCGGAATCTGCTCCGTGCCTGGAAATGCTACCGCACATAATCAGTAACCGTTACCCGAGGCACTCACCAGTCGTGCATAGCCGACGGAGCCGCGGCCCGCACCGACACTGTTATGCTGGGCATGTTCAAGGAGATATCGGCTCATGTGTTCCCATTGCTCCTGATCCAGACCCTGGAGTGCGATTTCATTGACCGGCTGTGACGTGGATTGATCAACCGGCTCCGACGCGGCAACCGAGGTCGCGGCAGTAACGTCAACCGACTCCCAGCCGGCTCCGGCGCCGAAGCCAATCAGCAGAGCCATGGTCACCATGGCGACCGCCGGCCATTGCCATCGGCCCGTCGGCTCAAGATCGGTCACGCCGTGGTCCCTGGCCTGCCTGGGCCGGCCATCCAACACCTCCCGAACCGCCACACTGACGTCGACACCGTCCGCCGGCGAATGGCTACTGTGCATCAGACCACGTACCTGCTGCCACCGCTGCCACTGTTCGCGCACTTCGTCCTGCTGGCCATGGGAAAGCAGGCGCCGAACCGCCAGTTCATCGGCCTCGTCGTCCATCATGGCTGAAAGTGTTTCTCTGAGACGGTCGTCCATAGGATGAACCCTCAACTACGTCACTGAATGATTGAGCAAAGGCCCGAGATGTCGGTCAACCGCATCCCGAGCCCTGAAAATCCGGGAACGCACGGTCCCGATCGGGCAATCAAGTATCCGGGCGATGTCCTCATAACTGAGGCCGTCATACTCCCGCAGCAGAAACGCCGAACGTAACTCTTCCGGCAACTGGGCAATCGCCTCCGACAGCGCTTTTTGAAGCTCTTCGCGCTGCAACAGCCGCTCAGGAGAAGCAACATCCCTGAGCCGCCCGCCATCGTCAAAGTTTTCGGCCTCGGCCACATCCGCACTACCCTGAGGCCGCCGCCCCCGGGATTCCAGGAAGTTCTTGGCGGTATTCACCGCGATCCGGTAGAGCCAGGTGTAAAAGGCACTGTCGCCACGGAACCGGTCCAGGGCCCGGAAGGCTTTAACAAAGGCTTCCTGGGTCAGATCCATGACTTCCTGACTGTCGTAGACGTACCGGCTGATGATCGAGGCGACCCTCGACTGATACTTGACGACCAGCAGATCAAAAGCCGAACGGTCACCATTCCGCACCTTGCGAACAAGCTGCAGATCGGTCTGACTGTCAGAGATTTCACCCTGTCTCTGGTCTTGATCAGGAGTCATGGACGGTGTGCCGGGCTTCCCTGTTTTCTCGGCCAGTGGAGCGGCCTTCGCTAGGTTTCGTTGGGTCATTATGCTGTCCGGCGTCCATTCATTAAACGGGTCAAGTCACCCTTATGGGCGGCTCACCCTGTCAGGCCAAATAGACAGCACGAGCAAAGTTTAGTTCAATAGACCTCCACATTATGGCCCGCGATCACGACCCAATGCCACAGTCCTACGAATTCGATGTTCTCATTATCGGCAGTGGTGCTGCCGGCCTGACCGTTGCACTCAACCTGCCAGAACACTTGCGCATCTGCGTGTTGAGCAAGGCCGACATTTCCAGCGGCGCCACGCTCTGGGCCCAGGGCGGCATCGCCGCGGTTCTGGACGACGACGACTCCATTGAAGACCATATTGAGGATACGCTTGCGGCGGGAGCTGGCCTTTGCCACGAGGAGGCCGTCCGCTTCACCGTCGAGCATGGTCGTGAAAGCATCGACTGGCTGATCAATTCCGGCGTCGATTTCACCAAGGACGAGAACGCCCACTACCACCTGACCCGGGAGGGCGGGCACAGCCACCGCCGCATCATTCATGCCGCCGATGCTACGGGCCACGCAGTTTCGACCACGCTCACCGAGCAGGCCCAGGCACGCCCGAACATCGAACTCATGTCCAGTCGGGTCGCCATTGACCTGATCACCAACCGCAAACTGTCTTTACCGGGCAATCGCTGTGTCGGTGCCTACATCCTCAATCTTGAGGACAACCACGTTGAGCTGTTCCGCGCCCGGTTTACCGTCATCGCCACCGGGGGCGCGTCCAAAGCTTATCGGTACACCACCAATCCGGACGGTGCCTCCGGCGACGGCATTGCCATGGCCTGGCGGGCGGGTTGCCGGGTCGCCAATATGGAATTCAACCAGTTCCACCCAACCTGCCTGTATCATCCGCACGCCAAATCGTTCCTGATTACCGAAGCGGTGCGCGGAGAAGGCGGCCTGCTGAAGCTGCCAGACGGCAGCCGATTTATGGACCGGTTCGACGAACGCGCCGAACTGGCGCCCCGGGACATCGTTGCTCGCGCCATTGACCATGAAATGAAACGCCTGGGTGCTGACCATCTGTATCTGGACATCAGCCACAAGCCCGCAGATTTCATCCGGCACCACTTCCCGACCATCTATGAGAAGTGCCTCGGTTTCGGTATCGATATCACCCGGGAGCCGCTCCCGGTGGTGCCCGCCGCTCACTATACCTGCGGCGGCATCATTACCGACGAGCGCGCCCGCTCGGACATTAACGGGCTCTACGTGGTGGGCGAAGCCGGTTTCACGGGCTTGCACGGTGCCAACCGCATGGCCAGCAACTCCCTGCTGGAGTGTCTGGTGTACGGCCGTTCGGCGGCGCAGGATATCGCCCGCCGGGAGGCGGACATACCGCCACCACCGGAAGCACCGGACTGGGACGAGAGCCAGGTCCGGGACTCCGACGAGGACGTGGTTATTTCCCACAACTGGGATGAGTTGCGGCACTTTATGTGGGACTATGTCGGTATTGTCCGGACCACCAAACGGCTCCAGCGGGCCAAGCATCGTGTTGACCTGCTGTCCCGGGAAATCGGTGAGTTCTACAGCAACTACCGGGTCTCCAATGACCTTCTGGAGTTGCGGAACCTGGTAACCGTGTCCGACCTGATCATCTGTTCCGCCCTCCAGCGGAAGGAAAGCCGGGGACTCCACTACACCCTGGACTACCCTGGTTTGACTGGTGAAGCGAAAGATACGGTGCTGGTTCCCACCACCTACCGTACCCTGTCACCCTGAATCGGGGCCGGTTTTCTCCATTGACCCACACTCAACCAACGGAATCTGCTATGTCCGAACATGCTGCCCCCTCCGACAATTCCGAGTTCAACCGTCTGTGGTGGCACAGCCGCCGCGGAATGCTTGAGCTGGACGTGCTGCTTATCCCCTTTGTCGAACAGGTCTACCGGGACCTGCCAGCCGAAGACAAGGCCCGTTATCAGAAGCTGTTGACCTGCGAGGACACCGATATGTTCGAGTGGTTCATGCAACGCAGCCGTCCCGAAGACCCGGATCTCCAGCGCATGGTTGATATGATTCTGAACCGTGTCCAACCGGATTGAACTGACACTCCATCCATCTGTCGCCACCGGTCTGCTGGCCACCGTTCCATGGCTGGCATTGCTGGGCTTCCTGGTGGCCGCAGCACACGGAGGCAAACCCTGGCTTCTGGCCGGCATCCCGGTCGCACTCGCGGGCGCCGGGCTGCAATACCGGCGCTCCGGCCTGCTCAGGGGCAACTCCGCCATCAACAGGCTGACAGTCGAGCGTGGCCAACTGAGCGCCCGCCTTGGCGACGGCCGGCAAATTGCCGTAAAGGCTGCCGGCACCAGCAGGCTTGGCTCTCGCCTCGCCCTCTTGAAACTTCGCCCCATCGGCACCACAGTCAAGGCGTATTCCGCGATTCTTCTGGCCAATACTGCCCACCTCCGTGGCAACGTGCCGGAAGATGAATTTCGTCGCCTGAGGGTATGGCTCAGACTGGGCAAGCCTCAGTCACCGCCCAAGCGACGCCCCGACCAGGAGTAATGCATGACCGACGCAGCCCCACCAGCCTCGGGCGATCCCCGTTCCACTCTCCCAAACGCCGCGTCGCCTTTGCCCGAGACCGGCTGGGCGAAGCTGGGCAATCGCGTTCTGGTGCGCATCAGCGGCCCCGGTACCGACAAGTTTCTGCAGGGCCAGTTCAGCCAGAATCTTGATGAGGTTGTCGCCGGTTACTCGCCCCGCGCGGCGGCGGCCACGCCCAAGGGACGAGCCTACTGCTTGACGCGCGTGGTCCGCGACGGGGACGACATCGTGATGGATCTGGACTCGGCACTGGCGGAATCGACTCTCGGCCAGTTGCGCAAATATCTGATGCTGTTCCGGGGCACATCCGCCGACCCGGTCACCGATGGCTGCATTTTTGGCCTGTTTGGTGATTCAGACGCACAACGGCTTGCAGGCCAGGCGCTCTCAGAACTGAAAAAACCGGGGGATTCTCTGGCACTCGACAGCGGATACCTGATTCGCGTGGAACCGACTGCCGAAGGTCTGTCACGATTCGAGCTCTGGCACACGGCCGGTAAGGCCCCCGCCCTGGACGCCAGCGAAGAACGCAGCCTGGCTGACTGGCAGGCGTCCGAGATTGCCGCCGGCATCGCAGCGCTTACAGCACAGACATTGGAGGCCTTCGTACCCCAGATGCTGAACTGGCAACATGTCGGTGGCATACACTTCAAAAAGGGCTGTTACACCGGCCAGGAAGTAATCGCCCGCATGCATTTTCTCGGTCAACTCAAAAAGAGCCTGTATCGGTTCCAGCTCGACACCGCCGATGCCCCTGAGCCAGGCCGGTCGATCCTCGCCGGTGATCGGTCCGTGGGTAGCGTGGTCAATTCTGTGCCCCTGAAAAACGGTACCTGCGAGCTGTTGGCGGTGGTCCGGCACGACGCAGCAGACGCTGACCTCACCGTTGACGGCCTTGCCGGCCAAACGCTGACCCCGCTGCCCCTTCCCTACGCCGTGCCGGAGCGGGAAAAAAGCCCACAGACAGATACATAAGTTGACAGGCAATTTGATCGTAATTTGCTATAAAGTAACTCACTTATATGATTTTTACGGTTGCTGGCGATGCCTTTATGCCAGCACCACACCCTGACAAGTGGACCGCTACTGACCATGTCGAATATCGTCGAAACCATAAAAACCGACCTGATTACCGCTATCGAGAATGACAAACTGGTACTGCCAACCCTGCCGGAAGTGGCCCTGCAGGTTCGGGAGATCGCCGAGTCCGAGGACTCCGCGATTGCCGATCTGGTCAAGGTGATCAGTAACGACACCGCCCTCTCGGCTCGCATCATCCGGGTCTGCAACAGCCCGCTGTTCCGGGGCAGCCGTGCCATTGAAAACCTGAACATGGCCGTGAGCCGCCTGGGCATGGCCTACACCAGTAACCTGGCGATGGGCCTGGCCATGGAACAGATGTTCCAGGCCACATCCGACATGGTCGACAAACGCCTACGGGCCACCTGGCAGACCAGCACCGAAGTGGCCGGCGTCTGCCACGTACTGGCTCAGCACTACACCCGGCTCAAACCGGACCAGGCCACGCTCGCCGGCCTGGTACACCAGATCGGTGTCCTGCCCATCCTGCGCTACGTTGAGGATCAGGATATCCAGATCAGCAGCATCATGCTCGATAACGTGATCGATGAGCTGCATCCGCGCCTGGGCGCCGCCATCCTGAAGAAGTGGGACTTTCCGAAAGAACTGCAGAACGTCCCGCTGGAATATGCGAACTTCCAGCGGCAAGTACCCGCTGCGGATTACGCAGATCTGGTCATGGTCGCTAACCTGCAACTGGTCGCCGGTAGTGACAACCCGTGGACCGAGATGGACTGGAACAGTATTTCCGCGTTCGACCGCCTGGGGCTCGACCCCAACATCGACATGAGCGAGGAAGAAGACCTGAATGCGGAGATGGAAGCGGCTATGGCGCTGCTGAAGTAAGGACTAGTTCTGGTAGCGGGCTAAAAGCTCGGCCTTGGAGGGCAGCGTCCAGTCGATGGATCGCTGCCCTTTTTGTTGCAGCCAATCGTTGGCGCGTGAGAAATGCCTGCAGCCGAAGAAACCGCGGTAGGCACTCAGTGGTGAGGGGTGCGGGCCTTCCAGCACCAGATGCCGGTTTCGGTCGATGTGCCGGCCTTTCTTCTTCGCGTAACTGCCCCAGAGCAGGAAAACCACCCCGTCCCTTTCCCGGTTGATGGTTTCGATCACCTTGTCGGTGAACGTTTCCCAGCCCTTGCCCTGGTGTGCCCCGGCCTGCCCCTGAACCACCGTGAGCACACTGTTAAGCAGCAGCACGCCGTCCTCTGCCCAGGGCTGTAGGCAGCCGTGATCGGGCGCCTCGATATTCAGGTCGCTGTGGATTTCCTTGAAGATGTTGACCAGTGATGGCGGCGGCGGCACATCCGGCCGGACCGAAAAACACAGACCGTGGGCCTGACCCGGGCCATGGTAGGGGTCCTGCCCCAGAATCACCACGGAGACCTTATCCAGGGGGGTGCTGTTCAGGGCATTGAAACAGTGCTGGCTGGCAGGAAACAGCACCTTGCCGGCCTGTTCCTCGGCAGCGAGAAATTCCGCCAGCTCACGCATGTAGGGCTGGCGGAATTCGTGGGCAAGATGATCGGACCAGCCCCGGTCGGGCCTCAGCTGACTCGCCAGCACCTCAACCGGATGCATGGTTTACGCCCCGTCGTCCGATTCGTGATGATCAACCCTGTGTTCCGGACGCATGTGCGGGAACAGAATCACGTCGCGGATCGACGGCGAATCGGTCAACAGCATGGCCAGGCGATCAATGCCGATGCCTTCACCGGCGGTGGGCGGCAGGCCATACTCCAGCGCCATGACGTAATCTTCGTCATAGAACATGGCCTCGTCGTCGCCGGCATCCTTCTCTGCCACCTGGGCCCGGAAGCGCTCAGCCTGGTCCTCGGCATCATTCAGCTCCGAGAAGCCATTGGCGAGCTCGCGACCACCGACGAAGAACTCGAATCGCTCGGTGACGAACGGATCGTTGTCCTTGCAGCGAGCCAGCGGAGACACCTCCTTGGGGTAGTCGGTGATGAAGGTGGGCTGGACCAGCAGGTGTTCTGCGGTTGCCTCGAAAATCTCGATCTGAACTTTGCCGAGGCCCCAGGTCTCCTTAAGCTGAATACCAAGGTTGTCTGCCACGCGGCGGGCACTGGCTTCGTCACCAAGCTGGCCAGCCTGGATATCCGGGTTGTGCTCAAGGATGGCCTCAACCACCGTCATCCGCCGGAACGGCTTGCCGAAATCGTATTCGACGGTTTCTTCCTCACCATTGGACAGTTCGCGGGTATTCACCACCGTCGTGGTGCCCAGCACTTCCCGGGTGACCTGGCGCAACATGTCCTCGGTGAGATCCATCAGATCGTTGTAGTCGGCATACGCCTGATAGAATTCGACCATGGTGAATTCCGGGTTGTGCCGAGTTGAGAGGCCTTCGTTCCGGAAGTTGCGGTTGATCTCGAACACCCGCTCGAACCCGCCGACCACCAGCCGCTTGAGGAACAACTCCGGGGCAATCCGCAGATACATGTCGATGTCCAGCGCATTATGGTGCGTCACGAACGGACGTGCCGTCGCGCCACCCGGGATCACCTGCAGCATCGGCGTCTCGACTTCCATGAACCCACGGGCATTGAAGTAGTTCCGCATACTACTGATCAGGCGGGTTCGAGCCATGAACACCTTGCGGGTGTCTTCATTCACCATCAGATCAACGTAGCGGTGACGGTAGCGAGCCTCCATGTCGGTCAGGCCCTTGTGCTTCTCCGGCAACGGGCGCAGCGACTTGGTCAGCAGCACGTACTCGTCCATGGTCACATACAGGTCGCCCTTACCCGACTTGGTCAGGGTGCCCCGGACACCAACGATATCGCCGAGGTCCCAGTGTTTGGTGTCCTTCTGGACATGCTTGGTGGCATAGATCTGGATCCGCCCCGTCATATCCTGAACAACCTTGAACGCTTTACGATCAAGCATCATGCGACCGGCGATGGCCACCTTGATGTCCAGCTTTTCCAGCTCTTCCTTGCTCTTCTCACCGTATTTTTCCTGCAGCTCAGCAGCGGTGCTGTCGCGGCGAAAATCGTTGGGGAAAGGATTGCCTTCGGTGCGCAGCTCGGCCAGTTTGGCACGGCGCTCGGCAATCAGCTTGTTATCCTCGTGCTGGGTGGCGCTGTGGCTTTGTTCAGTCATGTTGGCTCACTAAAGATCGGGAATTATCCGGTTTTTGGGTTGATGGCGCTGATTAAAGCGCCATCTTCAGGCTGGCTTCGATGAACTTGTCGATGTCACCATCCAGCACCGACTGGGTATTGCTGGTTTCCACCTTGGTGCGCAGGTCCTTGATGCGGCTGTCGTCCAACACGTAGGAACGGATCTGACTGCCCCAGCCGATGTCGGCCTTGGCATCTTCGGCTTTCTGCTTCTCGGCGTTGCGCTCCTGCATCTCGCGCTCGAACAGCTTGGCCTTCAGCTGTTTCATGGCCTGGTCCTTGTTCTGGTGCTGGCTTCGGCCAGCCTGACAGGCCACCACAATACCCGTGGGATTGTGGGTCAGACGAACGGCGGATTCGGTCCGGTTAACGTGCTGACCACCGGCACCGGAAGCCCGATACACATCCACACGCAGATCGGCCGGATTGATTTCAATCTCGAAGCTGTCATCCACTTCCGGTGAAATGAAGACCGAAGAGAACGAGGTGTGACGACGATTGCCGGAATCGAACGGAGACTTCCGGACCAGGCGGTGAACACCGGTCTCGGTGCGCAGCCAGCCGTAGGCATAGTCACCTTGAATGTGGATGGTAGCGCTCTTGATCCCCGCTACTTCACCTTCCTGAAGCTCGACAATCTCAGCCTTGAATCCCCGACGCTCGGCCCAGCGCAGGTACATGCGAAGCAACATATTGGCCCAGTCCTGGGCCTCGGTGCCACCGGAGCCGGCCTGGATATCCAGATAGGCGTTGTTGGCATCCATCTCACCGGAGAACATCCGGCGGAACTCCAGCTTCTCAAGCTCCTTATCGAGCCCCTCAAGATCCGCCTCGATCTCGGCGACCGTGGCCTCGTCGTCTTCCTCGACCGCCATATCCAGCAGACTTTCGGCGTCGCCGAGGCCACTGGTAAGGTTGTCGATGGTTTTTACGATCAGCTCAAGATCCGCGCGCTCTTTGCCCAGACCCTGGGCGCGCTCAGGATCTTCCCACACAGTGGGCAGCTCAAGTTCACGCTCTACTTCGACCAGTCTTTCACTTCGCTGGTCGTAGTCAAAGATACCCCCTGAGCGCTTCAGTGCGCTCACGAAGCTCTTTTATCTTCGTCACAATGGGATTGATTTCCATGAAACCCTTACTCGCTCTTGAAAATGGTGAGTAAAACAGTGGCGGGATTCTACCGGAATTCTGTAGCTAAATCAGCCGGGGTAAACCGATACGTCAAACAGTCAAACCGGACGAGCGCAGAAGTGCCAGCCGGTCTCGGGGTGCGGGGACCCGCCACCTGAGCCAACTAGGAAAGCGGCTCGAGATAATCCACGAGGAGCTGCAGATTAGTGCGCCCACGAAAAGTATTGGCATCCGGCTTGTACACGACCCGGGCCCCGGTGCGGGTATAGTCAGGCACTTCCGAACCGGTGTTGAAGGCTATGCCATCAATGATGCCGCCACCCTCCAAGGGCTGCAGCACCAGCTTCAGATGGTTTTCGCCAACGATGCGCTGACTGACCACCCGGAACTCGCCATCAAAAACCGGCTCCGGGAAATGCTGCCCCCACGGCCCCGCGCGTTTCAGCAAAGCGGCCGTATCCAGGCTCAGCTCATCGGCGCTCAGGGGTCCGTCGGTGGTAATCGCCGCCTCCAGGTCTTCGGCCTTCAGAGTGTCCCGGACGGCCTTGTCGAAGGCGTCGGAAAACGCATCGAGGTCGTCCCGCGCCAGAGTCATGCCGGCGGCCATGGCATGACCGCCGTATTTTTTCATGATGCCCGGATGGCGGGCGTCCACGGCTGCCAGAACATCACGAATGTGCAGGCCGGGGATTGAGCGGGCGGACCCCTTAATGTCCTGGCCATTGTCGTCACTGGCAAAGGCAATGGTGGGACGATGAGTCTGCTCCCGGATCCGGGCAGCCAGGATACCGATAACGCCCTGATGCCACTCCGGGTCAAACAGCGCCAGCCCCCAGGGCAAGCCCTCGACATCCAGGGACATTGACGCAAGCAGATCCTGGGCCTGGGCTTTCATATCCTTTTCGATGGTGCGGCGCTCACGATTGAAGCTGTCCAGCTCCTGAGCAAGGCGACGGGCTTCATCCGGGCTGTCGGCCAGCAGGCAGGCAATACCGATACTCATATCGTCAAGGCGCCCGGCCGCATTCAGGCGGGGGCCTACCACAAAGCCGAGATCGGTCGAACTGATCGCAGAATGGTCACGGCCTGCAATCTCAAGCAGAGCCAGGATTCCCGGGCGGGCTTCGCCCTTGCGAATCCGACGCAAGCCTTGCTCCACGAAAATGCGGTTATTGTGATCCAGCGGTACAACGTCTGCCACGGTGCCAAGAGCAACCAGATCAAGCAGTACCCCGAGATTGGGTTCGGGCTGAGGAAGGCGCCCAGCTTCGCGGAGATGTTTACGCAGCGCAGTGAGCACGTAGAACATGACACCGACCCCGGCCGCATTCTTACTCAGGAAGGGGCAGCCGGGCTGGTTAGGGTTCACAATGGCATCCGCATCCGGCAGGGCCTCACCCGCGAGGTGGTGATCAGTCACAATCACCTTCATGCCCATCTCCCGAGCGGCCCTGACGCCGTCAATGGCGGAGATCCCGTTATCCACGGTGACCAGGAGGTCCGGTAAATCGCCCTCTTCTGCAAGTCGCTCGATGATACCCGGCGTCAGGCCATAGCCATCGGAAAAACGACTCGGCACGCGGAAATCGAGCCCCTGAAGCCCGAGCATGGACAGACCCAGCATGGCCACCGACGTGCTGGTGGCTCCATCAGCATCGAAATCCCCGAGAATCAGGACACGCTGCTGCTGCCCAATGGCCTCCGCCAACAGGGTGACAGCGCGGTCAATTCCACGAAGCTCCATCGGTGAGGCAAGCGACTTGAGGGTATAGCTCAACTGCTCATCGGAGGTAACCCCCCTGGCCGCGTAGAGGCGACGGAGCAGTGGCGGTAGCTGTTGCCCCCAGGCCGGTGCATTATCCGGCTGGGGGCGGCGCAGGATCTTTTTCGGTGTCATACCGGATCAGGCATTTTTCCAGTGCTTGCTTATGAACTCCTGAACACCGGCAATGTTGTTGTCCAGAACGGTGTAACGCTCTTCCCGTTCAAACAGATCCGCCATATGGGCTGGCAGCTGGGGCTTGACCGTCACTCCGGATTCGGCCACCGCATCCGGGAACTTCGCCGGATGAGCAGTCCCCAGGGTGATCATCGGCACCGAGCTGTCTCGCCGGCAATTGCGAGCCGCGCGAACACCAATGGCGGTGTGCGGGTCGAGCAGGTATTCATTCTGCTCATGGATTTCGCGGATGGTGTCGCAGGTCGACTTGTCATCAACCGCATCACTGTCAAACAGCTTGCGCGCATGCCGCCAACGATAATCCTCGATACTCACCGGCCCCTTGGCAGCATCTTCCAGCAGTTTTTTCACCGCTTGGCCATCACGACCATGCAGATCGAACAGCAAACGTTCGAAGTTGCTGGAGACCATGATATCCATGCTCGGCGACAGGGTATGCTCGAGCTGGTGCTGCTCGTATTTATTGCCACTCATGAATCGATGAAGAATGTCGTTGCGATTGGTGGCGATCACTAGCTGAGAGATCGGCAGGCCCATCTTTTTTGCCAGATATCCGGCGAAAATGTCGCCAAAGTTGCCGGTCGGCACCGAAAACGCCATGCTTCGATCAGGGCCACCCAGTGCCAGGGAAGCCTGGAAGTAGTACACAATCTGGGCCATGATCCGGGCCCAGTTAATGGAATTCACCGCCGCCAACTGGGTTTTGCCGCCGAGAAAACTCTGATTACCAAAGCTTTCCTTCACCATGCGCTGGCAATCATCGAAATTGCCCCGCACCGCAATGTTATGGATGTTCTCACCCTTCACCGTCGTCATCTGGCGACGCTGCACCTCCGAGACACGCTCATAGGGATGCAGGATAAAGATATCCACGTGCTCGCATCGCCGACAACCTTCAATGGCGGCCGACCCGGTGTCGCCGGAGGTGGCACCCATGATCACAACGTGCTGCTTACGCTTTTCCAGCACATAATCCAGCAACCGACCCAACAACTGCAGGGCGAAATCCTTGAACGCCAGTGTCGGCCCGCGAAACAGTTCCATGACCCACTCATTGGTGTCCAGTTGCACCAGTGGCGCGACCGCCTTGTGACTGAACACCGAGTAAGTTTCATCGAGCATTTTGCGGAAATCGTCCGCCGGAATGGCATCATCGACGAACGGATACATCACGTTGAACGCGAGCTCGCTGTACGACAATCCACGCCAGCTGCGGATCTCTTCAAGGCTGAAGTGGGGCAACGATTCCGGAACGTACAAGCCACCGTCGGCGGCCAGACCGGTCAGCAGAACATCCTCAAAGCCCAGTGCGGGCGCTTCACCCCGCGTACTGATATATCTCACGAGCGTACCTGTTAGTTAAAGTTTTCGGCGCGGATGCGAACGACCTGACCGTCGGTGTCAGTCAGGGCTTCCAGCTCCTCGATAGCGCGATTGACCTGCCGCTCCTGAACCGTGTGGGTCAGGATGATCACCGGGATACGGCCATCCTTCAGCTCGGATTCCTTCTGCATGATCGACTCGATGTTGATGCCATGCTCGCTCAGGATGGACGCAATCTTCGCCAGCACGCCCGGGCGATCCAGTGCCGTAATCCGCAAATAATAGGCGGACTGGACATCTTCCATGGGCAGAACATCCAGGTCCTCCAGAGCTTCTGGCTCGAAGCCGAGGTAGGGCACGCGCTGCTGGCTACCACTGGCAACAGCGCGAGCCACGTCGACGATATCGGCGATGACCGCGGAGGCTGTCGCCTCATCACCGGCACCCGGACCGTAGTACATGGTCTGACCGACGGCATCACCGTCAACCAACACCGCATTCAGGACACCGTCAACCTGGGCGATGAGGTGACTCTGGGGCACCAGGGTCGGATGCACGCGAAGCTCGATGCCGTCGTCGCGACGACGGGCGATGCCCAGGTGCTTGATGCGATAGCCCAGCAGTTCGGCATGGGCGATGTCGTACGGCGTGATTTTTGAAATGCCTTCGGTGAAGGCCTTTTCAAACTGCAGGGGCACGCCGAAACCGGCGGCGGCCAGAATGGTCAGTTTGTGGGCCGCATCAATGCCTTCTACATCGAACGTCGGGTCGGCTTCCGCATACCCCAGGTCCTGGGCTTCCTTAAGGACTTCTGAGAATTCACGACCGGCCCGCATCTCGGTAAGGATGTAGTTACCGGTGCCGTTGATGATGCCGGCAATCCAGTCAATACGGTTTGCGGCCATCCCCTCACGGATCGCTTTCATGACCGGGATACCACCCGCAACGCCGGCCTCGTAGGCAACCACCACACCGGCCTTTTCCGCCGCTTCAAAAATCTCGTTGCCGTGAACCGCAATCAGGGCCTTGTTGGCCGTAACCACGTGCTTGCCGTTCCGGATCGCTGCCAGCACCAATTCTTTCGCCGTTTCGTAACCGCCGATCAATTCGACGACGACATCCACAGCGGGGTCGTTCACCACGTCAAAAATGTCGGTGGAAAAAGGCACATCCCCGAGATCCATGTCATTCCGGGGACGACGACTGGCAATCCGAGTAATTCGGATGTTGCACCCGGCCCGGCCGGCAATGAGCCTGGCATTGCGGGTCAAGACATTGAACGTACCGCCGCCAACGGTACCCAGTCCGCAGATTCCGACACTGACGTCTTTCAAACTCTCACCTCTGAACCCGAAAGGGTGCTGATGAATTGCAATAAGGGAGGCATAGTATACCGATTCAGGTGCTCGTGAATAAGCCCTGAACCGGAAGGATGTCAAATCCGTGAGCGGTCCGGCAAAGGCACCGGACTCTCAAGACAGTCAGAGCAGACCGAGACCCTTGGCAAGGTTATCGGCAGGAACGTAGCCGCGCACCATGTTGCCGTCCTCCAACACAATAGCCGGCGTCCCGGTTACACCCACTCGACCACCCAACTGGTACTGCTCGAGCACGGGATTCTCGCAGCTTGCCGACTCCACAGAACGCCCGGCTTTGGCTGCATCCATGGCGGCCTGCTGATCCTCTGCGCACCAAACCGAAACATACTTTTTGAACGACGGAGTGCCCGGACCGGAACGCGGGAAGGCATAGTAGTTAACCGTAATGCCGTAGGCGTTGAGCTTTGGCACTTCGTCATGCAACTTCCGGCAATAGGGGCAATCGATGTCGGTGAAAACATCGATCACGGCTTTTTCCTCGCCGTCGGCCGGGAACCGGATCACGCCATCGCCACCAAACGCCGCCATGACCTTTTCACGCTGGCCGGCTCGCGCTTGTTCGGTCACATTGGCAATGCCGTTATCGGTGATTTTCAAAAGGTCGCCAGTCAGCAGATACTGCCCGTCTGCCGTGGTGTAAATCGTGTCGCCATTGTTGCTCTGCACTTCGTACAGGCCCTTGGCTTCGGATTCCGTCACCGACTGCACCTTAAGTCCGGGTACGGCATTGGTCAGACGCTTGGCAATCCCATCCTCAACCTCGCCGGCCGTGGCCGGTAACGCGATCACAGCGCCAACCGCCAGGCCAACCACCATTGCAACTTTCTTCACACTTTCTCTGGCAGACATAGCTACATCCAGTCAGACAATTTTGAGACCCTCGCCGAACGTGGCCGGGCCATAGAAACACGATACTGCGACACAGGACTGCCGCAAAAGTTCAAACCCGACACCTTACCCAAAAAAACCGGGATCAGCCACGAGGATGGTGCGACTGATGCAAGGACTGCAGGCGCTGTCGAGCGACGTGGGTGTAGATTTGTGTGGTGGAAAGATCGGAATGCCCCAACAACATCTGTACCACGCGCAAGTCCGCCCCATGATTCAGCAGGTGAGTCGCAAATGCATGGCGCAGGGTATGCGGCGAGAGATGCTTCCGAATACCGACCCGTGAGGCATAGTGCTTGATGCGATGCCAGAAGGTCTGCCGGGTCATCGCAGCCGGCCGGTTACCCGGAAACAGCGCATCACAGGAACGCCCCCTGAGGAGCTCGGGGCGGGCCTCCTTCATATACTGCAACAGCCAGTCGACCGCCTCTTCCCCCAACGGTACCAGGCGCTCCTTGTCACCCTTGCCGGTGATCCGGACCACGCCCTGGCGCAGATTTACCTGATCAACCCGCAAACCGGTGAGTTCTGAAACCCGCAGACCACAGCCGTACAGGATCTCGAGCATCGCCCGGTCCCTGAGCTCAATCGGCACTTCCGGGTCCGGCTCGGCGAGGAGGGCATCGACCTCTTCTTCAGTCAGCGAATCCGGTAACCGCCGCGGCAGGCGCGGGCTGTCAATTCGCAGGGTAGGGTCCTCAACAATCAGACCTTCCCGCAGCAGGAATCGGAAAAACCGGCGCACTCCCGACAGGCGCCGCGCAGCGGTGGACGTTTTCACACCGTCCGCCAAGCCTCGGGACATCCATGCCAGCAGGTCTGTCCTGCGCGCCGCCAAGAGCAGCGGCTTTCCCGGCTGCTCCTCAAGCCAGGCCGAAAGGCGAGCGAGATCACTGCGATACGCCTGGCGTGTTTTCTCACCCAACCCGTCTTCAAGCCAGATGGCATCGGTAAAACGGGTGATAACGGCCTCATCTTCCGGTCTCACATTATCACTCTCATAGGTTCAGTCTGACTGGAGCATGCCCTAGCGGGGGCGCAGACACAAAAAAAGGCAGCCCCAGGGCTGCCCTTTTTTTGCGTGCACCGTTCAGCGAATAGCTGATCAGCCCAGCTTCTCCTTGATACGAGCTGCCTTACCAGACAGGTCGCGCAGGTAGTAAAGCTTAGCCTGACGCACGTCGCCACGACGCTTCACGCTGACACTGTCGATCAGCTTGGAGAAGGTCTGGAAGGTACGCTCAACACCAACACCGTAGGAGATCTTGCGCACGGTGAAAGAGGAGTTCATGCCACGGTTGCGCTTGCCGATGACAACACCCTCGAACGCCTGCAGACGCTCACGGTTACCCTCGGTTACGCGAACCTGAACGACCACAGTGTCACCCGGCGCAAAGGCAGGGATTTCCTTGGTCATCTGTTCTGCTTCAAGTTGACTGATGATGTTGTTCTTGCCGCTCATCGTAATGCTCCTGATACCCAATCTTTTAATGCCCTGATGATTCAGAGGCACCCGGTTCGTTCAAAATCTCTTCCAGCAGCCGGCGCTCTTCGTCCGTAAACACCCGCTGCTCCAGCAGGTCGGGGCGCCGCTCCAGGGTTCGCCTCAGCGACTGCTTCAGTCGCCAACGCCGGATCTGATCATGGTGACCGCCCAATAAAACATCCGGCACCGCCTGACCTTCGTAAACTTCGGGCCGGGTATAGTGCGGACAATCCAGCAAACCGTCAGCAAAGGAATCCTGCTCTGCCGACTGCGCATGACCCAGCGCTCCGGGGATGAGGCGTGTTACCGCATCAATGACAGCCATGGCTGCCAATTCGCCACCGGACAACACGAAGTCCCCCAGTGACACTTCCCGATCGACTTCCGTCGATATCAGGCGCTCATCCACACCCTCATATCGGCCTGCCACGAGAATCAACCGTTCCTCCGCCGCAAGGGACTCGACAACAGTTTGATTCAGCGTTTCACCCTGGGGCGAAAGATACACCACGCAGGCTTTACCGGGTGCCGACTCCCGCGCCGCATGTATGGCATCCCTGAGAGGCTGAATTTTCATCAACATCCCTGGGCCACCACCATAAGGCCGGTCGTCCACGGTGCGGTGCCGATCCTGGGTAAACTCACGGGGATTCCAACTCTGGAACGTCAGAAGACCATCCCGAACCGCCCTACCCGTAATCCCGTAATCCGTTACCGCACCGAACATCTCCGGGAACAGACTGACTGCGCCAATCCACACCCGTTAAAACTCCGGATCCCAATCAACGACCATGCGAGCCGCGGCAAGATCCACTTCCCTTACCACCTGATCCGGCAGATAGGGAATCAGCCGTTCTCGCTGATCGATAGAGCTTGCCGAGGCGTGCACCACGAGAACGTCGTTGGAACCCGTCTCAATCAGGTGATGCACTGTCCCCAGGCACTCACCGTCGACCGTCAGGACCTCAAGACCCTCGAGCTGGAACCAGTAAAACTCCCCTTCCGGGAGCTCCGGCAGCTCGTCGGTGCCGACTTTGACGTCCGCGCCGCAATACTTGAGAGCGACATCCCGGTCATCAATACCTTTAAGCCTGACGACAATCCCCTGCCCCTGGCGACGACCCTCCTCAAGCTTGGCCGGAATACGCTTGCCGTCCAGATCCAGCGTCCAGTCACGGTAGTTCAGTATTCCTTCCTTGGGGTCAGTGTAGGAGTAGACCTTGAGCCATCCCTTAACCCCAAACACCGAGGTAATTCGGCCGATCACAGTTTCCTGCGAATGCTGTGTCATGCCATAAACCCCGGGTTAAAACGTGATTACTCAGCAGCCTTCAGCAGCTGGGCAACGCGCTCGCTCGGCTGGGCGCCCTGGCCCATCCAGAATTCAACGCGCTCACGATCTACACGCAGACGCTCTTCCTGACCGCGGGCGACCGGGTTGAAGAAACCAACTCGCTCAATAAAACGACCGTCGCGAGATTTGCGGCTGTCGGTAACTGTCAGATGATAGAACGGGCGCTTCTTGGAGCCACCACGAGCCAAACGGATGCTTACCATTTAACCAATATCCTGTTCTGTTGTACGAACTTTGTACGATTCACGCCACCGGAACACGGCTGACGCGAAGACCCATACTCGAAAGGGGCGCTATTCTATGCTAATTGAGCGCCAAAGAAAACAGGGAAACACACTGTTTCCCTGTTTTTGGTGTAAGGCATTTTACATACGGCCAAACGGAGGCATTCCGCCACCACCGCCGCCGGGCGGCATCATACCACCAAGGCCGCGCATCATATTCGCCATACCGCCCTTTTTGCCAAATTTTTTCATCATCTTCTGCATTTGCTTGTGCTGTTTGAGCAGACGATTGACGTCCTGGATCTGGGTACCGGAACCGCCAGCGATACGACGCTTACGGGAGTTATTGATGCTGTCAGGATAGCGGCGCTCCTTCGGCGTCATGGAGCAGATAATCGCCTCCATCTGCCCCATGGACTTGTCGTTGACCTGTTGCTGCGCCATCTGGGCCATCTGCCCCATACCCGGCAACTTGTCCATCAAGCCACCGATGCCACCCATACTCTTCATCTGCTGGAGCTGATCGCGGAAATCCTCCAGATCAAAGCTCTTGCCCTTCTTGATCTTCTTGGTGAGCTTCTGGGCCTTCTTCTGGTCCAGCTTGCGCTCGGCCTCCTCTATAAGGGAGAGCACATCGCCCATACCCAGAATGCGCGAGGCCACGCGGTCGGGATAGAAGGGCTCGAGGGCGTCTGATTTCTCACCGACACCGAGGAACTTGATCGGTTTGCCGGTAATGTGCCGGACAGACAGTGCCGCACCACCACGGGCATCACCGTCAGTCTTGGTGAGGACCACCCCCGTCAGTGGCAGCGCATCGTTGAACGCCTTGGCTGTATTCGCCGCATCCTGACCGGTCATGGCATCCACCACGAACAGGGTTTCAACCGGATTGACCGCTTTATGCAGGCGCCCGATTTCCCCCATCATCTGCTCATCAATGTGCAGACGGCCTGCGGTGTCCAGAATCACAACGTCGACATGTTTCTTTCGGGCCGCGGAAATCGCGCCTTCCGCGATGTCCACCGGGTCCTGATCGGCCGTACTGGGGAAGAATTCGACGCCTACTTCACCGGCCAGGGTCTCGAGCTGCCTGATAGCTGCCGGACGATAGATGTCAGCGCTGACCACCATGACCGACTTTTTCTGACGCTCTTTCAGGAAACGGGAGAGCTTGGCCACTGTGGTGGTTTTACCCGCACCCTGCAGACCAGCCATCATGATGACCGCCGGCGGCTGCACCGACAGGTTGAGGGATTCGTTGCCCTCGCCCATCACCCGTTCCAGCTCCTGCTGGACCACCTTTACAAATACCTGGCCCGGCGTCAGGCTGCGCTGCACTTCCTGTCCGATGGCACGCTTGCGAACACCTTCCACGAAATCCTTCACCACCGGCAGGGCGACGTCCGCTTCCAGCAGCGCCATCCGCACTTCGCGCAGCGTGTCCTTGATGTTGTCGTCGGTTAGCCGCGCCTGACCGGAAATCTTGCGCAGGCTACCGGAAAGTCGGTCTTGGAGGTTCTCAAACATGTTGCTCTTCCGTACCCCGGATAAATTGAGTGCATGGTCCGCAGAGCCGGCCCCGGCTCCTTGATTCCAGTTGCATAATCGCGACATTATAACCAGACTATCGCCCTGAAACGACCAGCCCGGTCAAATCGGTGATTCGAGCCACCGATCCCCAGTAAGAACAGTGGTATATAAGGAAGTCATGGGAACGCTGATTCTCGCGGTCACCTCACTTTTTCTGTACAGCATCGGCACCGCGCTGCAAGCACTCCATTTCAGAGGCCGTGTCACCAGCAATCTTGCCATCACCACCCTGATCGGCGTTCTCGCCCTGACCAGCCATGGCCTGCTCATTGCCCAGAGCGTCCATCACGATGGCGGTTTTGACTTCGGCTTCTTCAAGAGCTCGGTTCTGATCTCCTGGCTGATCGTGCTGCTACTGCTGGGCCTCAACCTGAGAAAACCGGTCCAGAACCTGTTCCTCGGCGTTTACCCACTTGCAGCACTGACCATCATTCTGGCCCTGGTGACCCACACCCCCTCAAGGCTGGTGTCCGATGAAAGCTACGGCATGCTGTCACACATTGCCCTGTCAATAACA
The DNA here is from genome assembly GCF_019392195.1 of Marinobacter sp. F4206. Taxonomy (NCBI): domain Bacteria; kingdom Pseudomonadati; phylum Pseudomonadota; class Gammaproteobacteria; order Pseudomonadales; family Marinobacteraceae; genus Marinobacter; species Marinobacter liaoningensis. The sequence continues at coordinate 162,217 of NZ_JAHXKI010000003.1, read as the reverse complement.
GCCTACAGCCTGTTTACCCTTGCCGCCATCCAGGCCACGCTGCTCTATTTCCAGAATCGCCAACTCAAGCACAACTACAACAGCCTGCTGGTGCGCAACCTGCCGCCGCTCCAGACCATGGAGTCGCTGCTGTTCGAGATGGTCTGGGCCGGCGTCGTCATGCTGATCCTTGCGATCGTCACCGGCGCGCTGTTCGTGGAAGACCTGTTCGCCCAGGACCTGGCTCACAAGACCGTCTTTTCACTGCTGTCCCTCGCGGTGTTCGTTGCGCTGTTGATTGGCCGTTACACCAAGGGATGGCGCGGCATGACTGCCAGCCGCTGGACCCTGGCCGGCTGCGCCCTGCTGATGCTGGCATTCTACGGCAGTAAGTTCGTCCTGGAGCTGCTGTTCCAGAAAGGTGGCTGACTGCCCGGACCGCATAACTTGACACCGGGCTCAACCACACCCTATTTTCCCCACTTGTCGGTAATATAAGGACACCTTCTCTTGAACGAAACATCGCTTACCGCGCTGTTTATCCTCCTTGTCGGTCTGATCTTCCTGTCCGGTTTCTTTTCGAGTTCCGAAACCGGGATGATGTCGCTGAACCGGTATCGCCTGAAACACCTCGCAAAGACTGGCCACAAAGGCGCCAAACGGGCCCAGAACCTGCTTCAGAGAACCGACCAGCTGATCGGGGTGATCCTGATCGGCAACAACTTCGTCAACATCTTTGCCTCGTCCATCGCCACGGTCATTGCGATTGAAATCTGGGGCGATGCCGGCATCGCGATCGCGACCATCCTGCTGACGGTGGTCATCCTTATTTTCGCCGAGGTCACCCCGAAGACCCTGGCCGCCCTGTTCCCGGAAAAAATTGCCTTCCCGGCAAGCTACATCCTTGGACCGCTGCTGAAAATCCTTTACCCCATTGTCTGGGCGGTCAACCTGCTTACCGGAGGGATTCTGAAGCTGCTGCGCGTTTCACCCGAAGACGCGGCCAGCGACCACCTCAGCCGCGAGGAACTGAGAACCCTGGTGAATGAGGCCGGCGCCCTGATTCCGGCCAAGCACAAGGACATGCTGGTCAGCATCCTTGACCTGGAAAAGGTTACCGTTAACGACATCATGGTGCCGCGAAACGAAGTAGTAGGCATCGACCTCGACGATGACACCGACACCATTCTCCGGCAGCTCCGGAGCAGCCAGCACACCCGACTGCCGGTTTTCAAAGGTGACATCAACAGCATCCAGGGCATTTTGCACCTGCGCAGCGCCTCCAAACTTCTCCAGCAGGAGGAGATCAACAAGGCGATGATCATGCAGTTGTGCCAGGAACCTTATTTCATTCCGGAAAGCACACCGCTGAACACACAGCTGATCAACTTCCAGAAAGGCAAGCGGCGATTCGGCATTGTCGTGGACGAGTATGGCGATGTACTCGGACTGGCGACGCTCGAAGACATCCTTGAAGAGATCGTCGGCGACTTCACAACGGACTACGCAGCCACGAGCCCCGACATCATCCCCCAGGACGACGGCACGTTTATCATCGACGGCACTGCTGCCGTGCGCACCATCAACAAGACTCTGGGCTGGAAGCTACCCATCGATGGCCCGAAGACCCTGAACGGCCTGATCACGGAAACCCTGGAAAACATCCCCGACACCAACGTATGTCTCAAGGTGGATGGTCACCGGGTTGAGGTCCTGCAAATCAAGGACAACGTGGTAAAAGCCGCCATCGTCCATCCCCGAAAGCGCCGCAAACGCACGCTCGGCCGCTGAAGAATCCTGTCTCAGCTCCGCTATAGACCCCAAAGTTATAGCGGAGCACTTTCTAGAAAGATCACAATTTAACCACTTCCTTGACCCTTATCGAATCGCCACCAACACTCAAGACGGTGCGAGACAAAAACAATGATAAGGAGTACGTCCATGAGCCTGACGCACAGCTTTGGTCTTCTGACCCACCCGGATCAGGAGTGGGAAGCCATTCGCAATGAGTCCGAAACCACCACCCGGCTGTACCTTGGCCACATTCTTCTGCTTGCCCTGATTCCGGCGGCTGCCGGCTTCTACGGCACCACCCAGGTGGGCTGGCAAATCGGGGATGGCCAGATCACGCGACTGTCGAGCGGAAGTGCGCTACAGCTTTCCGTGCTGTTCTATGCCGCCATGCTGGCGGGAATTTTCGTGCTTGGTAAGTTTATCGACTTCTTTGCGGCCACTTACGATGCCGTGGAGCGCGTCCCGAGAGGCGTTGCACTTGCAGCCTACACAGCCACGCCGGTCTTCCTGATTGGTGTGATCGCGGCCTATCCGAACATCTGGGTTAACATGCTCGCGGGACTGGTTGCCATCTCCTACGCCGTCTACCTCTTGTACGAAGGCCTTCCCATACTGATGAAGATCCCGGAAGATCGTGGCTTCATGTTTGCCTCGGCAGTGCTGACCGTTGGCCTGGTGATGTTCGTCGCACTCATGGCAATCAGCGTGGTCATCTGGAGCATGGGCGTTGGTCCTGTTTATGTAAGCTGAACTCGAGCTATCAGCACCAACGCGCTGAAATAACGAAGGGTGCCCGCGCGGGCACCCTTCGTTTTTTGAAGGCGATCCCAGCTTTGATTTTATTCATGTTAAGTTTGCTGAAAATGCGGTAAATTTGACCAATAATTAAAATATAGGATTGTAAGCTCGGTCATGTATCCGGTTGAGGCGTAAAAGGAGTCTGCCATGAACAAGCAGTCCGGCATACATTACCTCCGTGAGCACAGGGAAGCGGGCAACGGTAAACCGGTTCCTGCGGAGGTTACCCGCATCCGTGACACCGTTGTCGCCGGACTGGGCGATCTGATGCAGGGCGCATTTGACGCCGTTGATGATTCGTTGTTCGAGCTGGCCAATAATGCCCGCAGCAACAACGAACAGAACCGCTATTTCGAAGCCATGCGGGAGATCCGCATCAAGCGGAAAGGTGTTGAACGGCATTTCCAGAATGCTGTCGCGCGTTTTTTCTCTCAGCCCCCGCACACCGGGCACAGTCAGGAAGAATCCCTGAACCAGCAGACTGGCGTCGACAGCCTGTCCCTTGTGGGCGACGAGGACCTGGAAGAACAGGTCGCGCTCAACGCCATGATCACCAAAGCCAAAGCGCACTTTCAGGGCCCACTACTGCAATTGCAGGCCCGTTTCAGCCAGGTCTACCCGGAAGCTACTGACGAATCGCCGGTTAACCCGATGGCGCCGGAACACCTGTGCAGCGCCTTTATCGAAGCCATCCAGGCACTTGAAATCCAGATCCGCGAGCGCCTCATCCTACTCAAACAGTTTGACCGTTACGTCGTCTCCAACCTGGGCATGCTGCTGGATGAAGCCAACCGGATACTGATTCAGGCCGGTGTCATTCCCAATTTCCGTTACCACGGAAAATCCGGCAAGCAACACTCATCCGAGGCCGACAGGAGCGCCGGGACTCCTCCGTCCGGGACCGCAGCCAGTCATACCACGGAAGATCTCAGCAACAGTGCAGTCTTCGACCAGATCCGGCAAATGCTGGCACTGCAACGGGCCAATGCCGGCATGCCTCCCCGCACCTCCGATCCCAACATTCGTGTTGTCGGGGATTCGGAGCTCGCCGATCTGCTCAACGCGCTGCCACTACCGGATACCCGCCCGATCAGCGGTAATCTGAGCGATGGCGAACCGATCACCATCGACCTCCGGTATGTGGTGCAGCAGATCCTGGCGAAGGCAGACGCCGGCGATGGCCGCAAACCGGCGCTGAATGAGGCCGACGAGGACCTCATCAACCTGGTATCCATGCTGTTTGAGTTCATCCTTGACGATTACAATCTCTCGGCCCCGATTCAGGTGCTCATCAGCCGGCTTCAGATTCCCATTCTCAAGGTGGTGATCCGGGACAAGACTTTTTTCAGCCAGGCGACCCACCCTGCCCGCCGATTGCTGAACTCATTAGCTCGCGCCGGCATAGGCTGGAGCTCGAGTGATGAAAAGGCCAAGGACAAGCTGTACAGTCAGATCCACAACATCGTTCAACGGATTCTCAATGAATTCAATGGCGATATTTCCCTGTTCGAAACCCTCAACCAGGAGTTCGAACAGTTTCTCGAGAAGGAAAACCGCAAGGCCTCTCTCGTTGAACAACGCACACGTGAATCGGAGCGCGGCCGCATCAAGTCCCAGAAAGCACAGGAAACCGTCGATAACCTGCTGAAGCAGAAAATTGCCCGATATAAGTTACCCGATCCGGTTCACGACATCCTGATGAACGGCTGGAGCCGGGTCATGTTCCTGGCCTATCTTCGGGATGATGTGGAGCACCGCTGGCAGGAAACCGTGCGAGTCGTTGACGACCTGATCTGGTGCCTGCACCCTCACCAGGAAGATGAAGAGCGGGACCAGTGGGTACGAGTGGTCCCGAGCCTGCTGAAATCCCTTCGAACCGGGCTTGAGGAGGTTTCCTACAACTCATCCAAACTGGATGAAATGATGGGCCACCTCAAGCATGAACTGGCTGAAGCGTTTCGAACCAACGCCGCCATCGAGGCGCGCCAGGATTCACCAACTGACCCAGAAGAAGAAATCGCAACGCTCCATCAGACTGCCGTGGAACGACAACAGCAACTGGAAGAAGCGGCGATCTCCGAGTACGTTGCCCAGATTGACAGCATCGAGATCGGAAACTGGGTGGAGTTCCGGCTGGTGAACGGTGCCAGCTTCCGTTGCAAACTATCGGCGATCATCGAAGATGCCGACTGCTTCGTCTTTGTGAACCGAATGGGCCTGAAGGTGATCGAAAAGAACCGGATTGAACTGGCGCACGAGATGCGTCGGGGTCGCCTGACACTGCTCGAGCAAGGTGCCCTGATTGATCGGGCCATGGACGCGGTTGTGGGCAGCTTGCGGAGCAAGACAGCCTGATATTGATGCAGGAGTTACAACGGACGACGCACCACACGCCGGCAAACTACAGGATCGGCCTGGCCCTATCCGCGGCGGTCCTGGTGCATACGCTCCTGCTGTCCGGGTTCCCGTCGCCAATCCAGCAGCCAGACGACACTCGCCATAGCGTTCGTTTTGAACTGGTCTCGCCCGGGGCAACAGTCAGCCCCGCCCTGGCGGCCTCAACCTCGTCGGAAGCTCCCAGCAGTCGCAACCCCAGATTCGAGATGCCCCCCACGACAAACCAGAGCGCCCCTTCAACCTCCGAAACCATCGTCACGAAGTCTGAGAGAAAAATAACCGAATCGGAGCCACCGGCTCGGGAAAAAATCTCTCAGCCGCAGAGAGAACAGGTGCCGGCCGAACCGACGACCTCACCTTCAACCCAGGAGTCACAGGCCCGGCAATCCCCCGCCAGTGTGGCGACTCGATCGGGGAGCCAGGCTCCCAGGATTGAGGCCGAACCTCAAGCCAACGTCACCCAAGTTACCGAATCGCCCAGCGAACAGGATCCCTACCTGATCAGACTGGCCGTCCACCTGAGCCACGAACTACAAAGACTGAGAGTGCCGGCAATCAACCAACTGTCGGAGACGGTGGCGATGGAGATTGAGCTGCAGCTACTGGAAAATGGCGCCCTGACCCGGGCAAGAATTCTGAAATCGACGGGAATCAAGATAATAGACGATGCCGCCTATCGGGCATCGCTGGCGGCCAGCCCCTATCCGGAGCCGCCGGCCAACGACGAGAACCAGAACCGGTTCGAGGTGGAACTGGTGTTCTCCCCGAAACGGCTCTGAAAACTCTAATTCAGGCTTCGGCCTGCTTCGCAGCTTCCTTGACCACTTTGGCCAGTTCGCCGCTTTCGGACATCTCCAGAATGATGTCGCAACCGCCGACGAGCTCGCCATTGATGTAAAGCTGCGGGTAGGTAGGCCAGCTGGAGTAGACTTTCAAGGCCTCGCGAAGCTCCTGGTTGTCCAGAATATTAACGAACGCAAAACGCTCGCCACAGGCCATCAGTGCTTGGACCGTCTTGGCAGAAAACCCGCATTGAGGAGCCTGGGGGCTGCCCTTCATGTACAGAATGATGGGGTTATCTTCGAGCTGGCTCTTGATGGTTTCGTTGATGTCCATGAACACTCACCTCTGAAAGGAAACAAAATTGCCAAAGGGCAACGGACTTGCCGCTATTGTACACGTCACCTGAACACCGCACCAAACCTCTGATCATGACCACCCTTGGCGCCCCGGCCGGCGGCGTTGTCATCCCTGCCCCGAAGGGCTAGACTTGTTGGCCCTTTTTCAGGCAACTTTTTAGCCATCTTTTTCGCCAACCCCGCCTATCCCGGGGTTCGTTGACATAAGGGCCATTGCATGGCGGCAAGACATTTTCTGACATTGAACGACTTGAACACCACCGAGCTCGAAAGCCTGGTGGATCACGCCACCAGACTCCGTAACGAGTGGCGTCAGGGAACGGTGCGGGACTCTCTCAAGAATCGCGTTCTGGCGATGATTTTCGAGAAGTCCTCCACCCGGACCCGGGTATCGTTCGAAGCCGGCATGGCCCAACTTGGCGGTTCAGCCCTGTTCCTGTCGCCGCGGGACACCCAACTGGGCCGCGGCGAGCCGATCGAAGATTCGGCCATTGTGATTTCGAGCATGGTCGACGCCGTGATGATCCGGACCTTTGCCCACGACACGGTCGAGCGCTTCGCCGCGGCATCGAGGGTGCCTGTGATCAACGCCCTGACGGACGATTTTCATCCCTGCCAGTTGCTCGCGGACATGCAAACCTACCGCGAACATCGTGGCAGCATTCGCGGCGCCACCGTGGCGTGGATTGGCGACGGCAATAATATGTGCCATTCCTACGTGAACGCCGCCTCACAGTTCGACTTCCACCTGAACGTCGCCTGTCCGGAAGGTTACGAGCCCGATGCCTCGCTACTCGAAGCCCATGGCGACCGGGTCACGGTATTCCGTGAGCCCGCGGAGGCCGCCCGCCATGCCAATCTGCTGGTTACCGATGTCTGGGCATCAATGGGCCAGGAAGAAGAACAGAAAACCCGTGAGCGGGCCTTCCGGGATTACCAGATCAACCCGGATCTGATGAAAGTCGCGGACAAAGACGCCCTGTTCATGCACTGCCTGCCGGCACATCGTGGCGAAGAAATTTCAACAGACATGATGGAACACCCGGGTTCCGTAGTCTGGGACGAAGCCGAAAACAGGCTGCACGCCCAGAAAGCGTTGCTGGAATTCCTCATCCTGAACCGTCTGGACTGAGCCCATGGTTATGACCGCGAATTCCCCGGGAGACTGGCTGCTCGAGGTCAACAACCTGTCCTGCGGTTATGGCGGAGATTCCGTTGTTCGGGACGTGAGCTTTGCACTCAGCCACGGCGATATCGGCTGCCTGCTCGGACCCAGCGGCTGCGGCAAAAGCACCATTCTCCGGGCACTAGCCGGTTTTCTCCCTCTCAACAGTGGCGAGATCTGCCTGCAATCCCAGGCCATCAGCCTGCCCGGACGCACACTCCCCCCGGAGAAGCGTCGAATTGGCATGGTGTTCCAGGACTACGCCCTGTTCCCCCACCTGACCATCGCCGACAACGTTGGCTTCGGTCTGCGGAAAATGCCCAGGGCCGAGAGGCGCCAGAAAGTGATGGAACTGCTCAACGTGGTGCACCTGCAGGACCTTGCCGACAACTATCCCCATGAGCTGTCAGGCGGCCAGCAACAGCGGGTTGCGCTGGCCCGGGCACTGGCGCCCGAGCCGACCCTGATTCTGTTGGACGAACCTTTCTCCAACCTTGATGCAGACCTGCGCCGACGCCTGAGCCTGGATGTACGTGACATTCTCAAGACCCTGGGCATCAGTGCCATTCTGGTCACACACGACCAACAGGAAGCCTTTGCCATGTGCGACCAGGTTGCAGTGCTGCGCGACGGGCAAATCCAGCAGTGGGACGTCCCCTATAACCTCTACCACGAGCCTTCGAACCGTTTCGTTGCGAGCTTTGTCGGCCAGGGCGGATTCGTACCCGGGAAGGCACTGGGGCCGGACACCATTGAATCCGAGCTGGGCGTTATTCGTGGTAACCGGGCGTACAAATGGTCACCGGGCACACTGGTCGATGTCCTGATCCGACCGGACGACATTCTTTACGATCCGGACTCCGAGCTGCGCCCCAAGGTGGTTGAGAAAACCTTCGCGGGCACGTCCACGCTGTACCGCTTCCGATGCTCGGAGGAAACCGAGTTCGAAGCCCTGTTCCGAAGCCACCTCGATTTCCACCTGGGCGAAACCGTGCCTGTGCGCGTCGAAGCAGATCACCTCATTGCGTTCGAGCGCACAGCCTGAGCCAGACTCAGTTGTTGCAGACGCGCTCTACCGCGTCGAGCCAACCCGCATACAGCGATTCCCGCAGCGCTGGCCCCATGTCCGGGTGGAATTGACGCTCGCACTCCCAGAGACGGGCAATTTCATCCAGGCTCTCGTATACCCCGGTCTGCAGACCTGCCAGGAATGCGGCACCCAACGCTGTGGTTTCGGTCACTCTGGGGCGGTCCACCGTGACATTGAGAATGTCTGCGAGGAACTGCATAACCCAATCATTGACCACCATGCCACCGTCCACCCGCAATGACTCCAGCCGGGCGCCATCGTTCTGGATCGCCCGGACCAGATCCTTGGTCTGGTAACAGACCGACTGGAGTCCGGCAGTCACGATTTCCGCGATACCGGTGTCACGGGTCAACCCCATGATCGCGCCACGGGCGTGGGGGTCCCAATGGGGTGCGCCCAGACCAGTGAAGGCGGGCACCAGGTACACGGAATTGTCGACGCCAACAGACTCGGCATGAGCGGTCGATTCGCCAGCATGACTGATCAGCCTCAGACCATCCCGCAACCACTGCATGGCGGCCCCGGCCACAAAGATACTGCCTTCCATGGCGTAGCAGGGTTTTCCGTTCAATCGGTACGCCATGGTGGTCAGCAATCGGTTTTCAGATCGTAACGCCTGATCACCGGTGTTGAGAATCAGGAAACAGCCGGTCCCGTAGGTGCTTTTCGCCATGCCGGGATCAAAACAGGCCTGGCCTATCAATGCCGCATGCTGATCACCGGCAATACCGGCAACGGCGACCGGAGCGCCCAGCCATTGGGCCTCGGTGCTGCCAAAGTCGGCGGCACTGTCCAGCACTTCCGGCAGCAGGTCTCGAGGCACCCGGAACAGCTTGAGAAGCTCTTCGTCCCAATCCTGGCTGTGAATATTGAACAGCGCGGTCCGGGATGCGTTGGTTGCGTCGGTGTAGTGAGAGCTGCCACCGGTCAGGTTCCACAGCAACCAGCTGTCCACGGTACCGAACGCGAGTTCCCCGGCCTCGGCCCTCGCCCTCGCACCCTCAACATTGTCCAGGATCCAGGCAATCTTGGTCGCCGAAAAGTAGGGATCGATCAACAGACCGGTTCGTTCGACCACGGTATCTTCATGGCCATCCGTCTTGAGTTTGGTACACAGGGAGGCCGTCCGTCGGTCCTGCCAGACAATGGCATGGTGAATCGGCTTCCCGGTGGCGCGCTCCCAGATCACGGTGGTCTCGCGTTGGTTGGTGATGCCGATCCCGGACAGCCTGTCCGCGGCTACCCCGGCTTTTTCCAGCGCACCTCGGCAAACCGTCAGCGTACTGTCCCAGATTTCCAGCGCATCGTGCTCCACCCAGCCATCCTTGGGGAAATACTGGTGGAACTCCTGCTGGTCAGCAGCGACGCTGCTGCCGCTCTCGTCGAATACGATGGCACGGGAACTGGTGGTGCCCTGGTCAATGGCAAGCAGATAGCGGGTCATGGAGATCTCCGGTTATTTTTTCCGGATTCTAGCAGCAGAGCGAAGGCGGTAAGAGTAACCAGAACAAAAAACGGAAGGAAAGGCATAAAAAAAGGGCCGGAAAAACCGGCCCTCAAATGACGAATGAAACAAGGAAAGTTCGTAAGAACTACAACCTCAAAAGTCATCCCTTACGCTTGCTATTATTGGCAATACCGGCGGGATCTTCAGTAGCGGTTGTGTAGCAGCTTTGTTACATCAGGTGAGAGGGTGAGGCGCAGTTCACACAATGGCCTCAACGGGCTTCTTGCGCGGCCATACCAGACTGAATCGGGCACCCCCCAGGGCCTCGCTGCGGCCGACAAACGCCTGGCCACCGTGCCAATAAAGAATCCGCCGAACTATGGAGAGCCCCAGGCCGTAGCCGCCGGAGGTACGAGTCCGACTGTCATCGAGCCGGGCAAACGCGGTAAACACTTTTTCCCAATCCTCTTCCGGCACCCCGGGACCATCATCCTCAACGTCGATACGACAATTGTCCTCATCGATGTGACAGCGCACCAGGACCCGACCGTCGGCGTACCGACCGGCGTTACCCACAAGGTTTTGGATGGCCCGATGAATATACCGGGGTTCGACATCCGACATTGCCCATTGCTCAGAGCCTTTCTCGATGTCCGCCTCGATGACCAGCGCCGGACGAATAATCTGCTGTTCGGAAACCACCTGCCGGACCAGGTCCGTCACCGAGGCCTCCTGCAAAGAAAAAACCGGACCGCCCTGCTCAAGGCGTGCATACGTCAGGATCTCGTCAATGAGTTCGTCCAGTTCCTGGATATCCCCATCGATGTCGTCGAGCTGTTTCTGCAGCCGTTCCTCATCCTGGCAGGACTCAATCATCTGAACACCGAACCGGATCCGCGCAACCGGCGTACGCAGCTCGTGGGATACGGCGTGAATCATCTCCCGCTGGACCTGTACCAGGCGCTGGATATGTTCCGCCATGCCGTTAAAAGAAGCCGCCAGCCTCGACACAAGAGTGCCGGAGCCCGCTTCGACCCTTGCCCCCATCTCGCCCCTGGCAATGCGAATCGCGACCGACTCAACCTTACGAAGATTGCTGTCGACTTCACGGAGCCCAAGGTAAAGCGCCACTGCAAGCACGCCACCGATCACCAATACCAGCAATAGAATGACCGGCCAGGCCCAAGGATCGAACGGGGCCGCCACATCAATACGCAACAGCTCACCGTCTTCCAGCCTTACCAGGACATGCCCCGGTCCGGTCGTGCCGTCGCGGAAAAAAACCATGCCGTGCCTGGCCACCCGGTCAAGCACCTCGGCGGAAGGCAGGAGAGTGGCTCTGTCGATCCACCGGACCCCGACATTCAGTGCCTCCGCCATCCCGGAGGCCAGTTCGGCACGCTCGTCAGATCCGGGCGAATCGAGGTGCCAGCGGAAGATCAGTGCCACGGCTTCGGCCACCTGCTGATAGGTGTCGCCCAGACGCATCTGCAGAACTTCATGCCCAGGCGCGCCCACGAGAACCCGATAGCCGGTGGAACCTTCCACAGCGACGACCTGCTGGTAACCGAGACGCTCACGAGTGATCGGGGACAATGATTCAAGCTCAGCCGAATCCAGGATCGAGAAGTCGTAAAGGGAACGGAGCCAATGATAACGCTCGGAGGCAGCAGGATCGGATTGCAGCCAACGCATCAGTGGCTCGGGGAAACGCTCATGCCAGAACTGTGACCGGACAGAATTGACGCCGGAAAACAACCCGACACAGAGCAGAAGCACCAGCGCTGTCAGGCCGGCAAAGCGGGCATAGAGCTTGAGAAAAAACATCAGGGGCATGTCACAAACCCTGGCACGGAATGCCGGTGTGACGAAAGCAGTTCACACCGGCTCCAGAGGCTGAATCGTCAGGCTTCCTTAACGAACAGATAGCCTTTGCTACGAACGGTCTTGATCCGACGGGGATGGATGGGATCATCGCCGATTTTTGGACGAATCCGCGAAACCCGGACATCAATAGAGCGATCCTGACCGTCGTACTCAATGCCACGCAGCGCCGTGAAGATTTCCTCCCGGCTGAGCACGCGACCGGCATTGCTGGCAAGCAGCCAGAGCAAGTCAAATTCCGCGCTGGTCAGATCAATGCTCTCGTCATTCAACCAGGCTTCCCGCATTGAGCGATCAACCACCAGATCATTGAACTGAAGCCGCACCGGCTCTTCGCCGCTCGGCTCTTCGCCACTACTCTGGCCGGTCTCGGTGACCCGCCGCAACATCGCCCGGATCCGGGCCAGCAGGACACGGGGCTTGACCGGTTTACCGATGTAGTCATCCGCACCCATTTCCAGACCCAGCACCTGATCCAGGTCGTCAGTGCGAGCGGTTAGCATGATGATGGGGCCGGAGTAATAGGGACGTACCCGGCGACAGATGGACAGCCCATCCTCACCCGGCAGCATCAGGTCCAGAACTACCAGATCAGGCTGTTCGTTGCGGATGCGCTCGACCGCCGGACCACCGTGGGTTTCGAGGGAGACCTGCAGCCCGTTGCTTTCCAGATACTCACGGGTCAGCTCTGCCAGCCGCTCGTCATCCTCGACAATGAGAATTCGCCAACTTTCGTTTGTCTGTTCCACGCCATCCATCTCTGGTTTTGTTATTCCGGTTTTGGGTAACACTGTTTGCCTGACCATACAGGCAACCTGCTGTAACAGCAATTATACATGCTATTCAGAAATATACATGGAACGACGGCTCTGTTACAGCCCGTGACAAAGGTCGTGCCTGGCCCAAATTATCAGCCACTGTCACGGACACGTCACCTCGCGGTCACCCGTGTGTCATACCGGCTTCATAGGCTTGTCGGGAAATGGACACAAAAGAGACCATGCCATGACCGCACAATCCGTGAGACCCCGTCGCAGCGCCCGTCGACTGAAAACCGATATTACTCGCAACCCAGTCCTGATCGAAGAGGCGCAGCGTTTGCGCTACCGGGTGTTTTCCAAAGAATACGACAGCGATCTTGGCGCGGACATTCCTGGCCTGGATGCCGACAGCTTCGATACTGCCTGCGATCATCTTGTTGTCACTGACAGCGACACCGGTGAACTGGTGGCCACCACCCGAATACTGCACCAGGCAGACACCTCCCGAGTCGGCGGTTTCTACTCCGCCGGAGAGTTTGACCTCTCGACCCTGAACCATTTGCCGGGCGCCGTTGCCGAGTTGGGACGTACCTGTGTGCACCCGGACTACCGCAATGGCGCAACGATCAGCCTGCTCTGGTCTGCCGTGGCCGAATACCTGGTGGCCCACAACGTTGACTACCTGATCGGCTGTGCAAGTATCAGCATGTCCGATGGTGGACTCAAGGCCTGGCGGATTGCCCGCCATCTGCAACGGGAATACCTGGCGGACGACAGCTTTCGGGTGTATCCCCTGCGGGATCTGCCGCACCTGACTCATATTGTCGACGAGGAACGCCCCGTGGACGTACCGCCACTCCTGAAAGCCTATATGCGTCTTGGCGCACGGGTCTGCGGCGAACCCTGCTGGGATCCGGATTTCCGGTGCGCTGACCTACTGGTCCTTCTTGAGGTCGACAAACTGGCCAGCCGTTACAGTCGACACTTTCTGGGCAAGGCGTCCTGAAGCAGAAACCCGGAGGAAGCTCCCATGGAATGGCTCAGACTGACTTTCCGGCTGACAACCTTCAGCCTGTTCCTGGCAGCCATTGCCTTGCTGACGGCGACCCTTCTGACCGCTGAAACCCTGACGCGCCGCCCTATCAATCGCACGCCCTGGGCCCGGCGCAGCTTCCTCGGCGCCTGCCGGTGCCTCGGCCTCGACCTTCATGTTCACGGTGCTCCACCGGAGCATAACGTGCTCTATGCCAGCAACCATATCAGCTGGACGGATATCCCGATTCTCGGCAGCCTTACCCCGATCCTGTTTCTGTCAAAGGCCGAGGTTGGACAATGGCCGGTCATTGGCTGGCTGGCGCGGGAAGCCGGCACCCTGTTCATCAAACGTGGCGGCGGCAAGGCCCGGCGCATCCGACGAGCAATTGCCGACAGGCTGGACGCGGGCGAATCCATACTGATTTTCCCGGAAGCAACCACCAGCCGCGGGCTGACCGTTCTGCCCTTTCACGGCTTGCTACTGGGCGCCGCCGAGGACTCGGATGTTGCCATACAGCCGGTGACCATCAGTTACCGTCGCAATGGACGCCCAGACCATCTGGCGCCCTTTGTCGGCGAGGACGCCTTCCACAGCCATATCGTGACGATGCTGAAACAGCCGCCCGCAAGGGTGGATGTGCTCTTTCACCCCCCGATCGAGGTACAGCCGGAAACGAGCACAGCGGAGTTGGCGGATGAGCTGAGGACGACAGTGCAGGCGGGCCTGACCAGAATCCAGCAGGGTGAGCTGGACGATCGCCGCGGCCCGGGCATCAGAACAGCGGGCGCCCCTGGGCTACCTCGTCTTCGGTAGCTTCCCGTCGACCCACGATTTCCAGATCAAAGTAGAGCGTAAAGCCCGCCAGGGGATGGTTCGCGTCAACCTTGACCAGGTTGCCGTCGATGCCGACGACCTGAACAATCTTTGCCTCATCGCCAGTGTTGGTCTGGAACTTCATACCGATCTGAAGATCTTCCACACCTTCGAACATCGAACGGGGCACTTTGCGAATCAGCTCCGGGTTGTGTTCACCGTATGCCATTGCAGGCGGAACGGTGACTTCCAGGCAATCGCCAACGTTGCGATCTTTCACCGCTTTCTGGATACCCTCGATGATATCGGGGCTGCCGTAAATAAAGTGCAGAGGCTCGCTACCTTCGGAGGTATCAACGAGTTCGCCAATCTTGTTCTTCAGGACATAGTGGACGGTGAAAACATCGGGTTTGGCTTGTGAAACATCCATCAGGCTTCTGGCTTTCCTGTATCGGTTGGTGTGTCAATCAGTTGCAGACCGTGAATAACCAGACGCTGGTCCAGTTTCTCCCGAAACCCGGAGGGATTGCCCAGCCCCATGCGCTCGAGCAATGAACCGTAGCGGCCCTGATCATCCCGGGCCCGGAAGGCCTGCCACAACGTCGACAGTTTACCACGACGGGTTGCCGTTGCGGCCTTCAGGGTTTTAAGGGCTTTCCCTAACGTCAGCTCCTCGTCGGTAAAATCCCGGCCGAACGGGAAAGCCGGGAACCACTCCTGATCTCCGCCAACTGAAATCGCCTCGCGAACAGCCTGGGGCGTGTTATCGCACCAGTCGGCCGGCAGCCGGAAGGCCGGATCCACCTTGCCCGCTTTTTGCGCCTGCTTGAGCAGGTCCTGCTGAAAGCGGGAGTCGGCAATGCGGATGAGCCGCAGGTAAACCTGCTCATCGGATTGGCCGCGCAGATCGGCGATACCGTACTCGGTAATCACAATATCCCGGAGATGACGGGGAATCGTGCAGTGGCCGTAATTGAAAACAATGTTGGAGAGCGTCTTGCCGGCCGAGTGGCGAGTGGCTCGTAATGTAAGGATGGATCGCGCGCCCGGTAGCTCGTGGGCCATGGCCACGAAGTTGTACTGACCGCCAACACCGCTGACAACCCGGCCATCGTCCAGGCCATCCGACACCGCGGCGCCGTTAAGCGTGTACATCATGGCGGAATTGATGAACCGGCTATCCACCCGCTGCGCGGCTTTGAGTCGCTGGTTTCCGAAGCGATGATCGTATAGTTGGTTGATGTAATTCACGCTGGTCATGCAGATCTGATTACGCTGTTCATCGCTCAGATCCCGCAAAGCCTGGTAAAACCGCTCCGGCCCAACGTAAAAGCCACCGTGCATGGCAATCCCACCCTTGAGCCGACGGCCCAGCGCCAAGGTTTCGATAGCCTCCCGCGCCTCCGGATTGTCAAGGTCACCGTCAACGGATTGCTCACCGATCAGCAGACGCCCGCCCTTGAATGCGACCGTCTCTTTCAGGATACCCAACTTCACCAGCCAGCTGACGTCCCTCGCGCGCATGGGTGAATCAATCAGCTGTTCACGGCGGAGCACGTCCAACGATGCCATGGAAACAGCCTCAGTCAGATCACCCTGATTGATGAGCGTCTGGAGGTCGGCATTATCGAAGACTTCGCGCCGGAGAATGCCCGCCTGCATCAGGTACAGGAAGCCATCCACCATCATTTCACTACAGCCATACAGGCCCCGCTCGAACGGCCCGGTGCCACCGTCGCTTTCTACCACCGGGAAACGTTCGTCGACCCTGAGATGATCAAATACGGCACGCCATGCGTCGTTGTGCTGGTGCCGGAGAATGGCACTGTGAACCAGGGCGGCCCCCAGGGATCCGATGCCGACCTGTAAGGTGCCGCCATCCCGGAGCAGAGAACTGGCGTAGAAACCGATCAGGTGGTCTTCGGGACTCACCGCCATTTCCGGGGCTGAGAACAGCGGGTGATCGGTGGCCGCGTGATCAAACACCACGTCGAAATCGGCTTCCTCCACCGCCGCATGATGATCCATCCAGGGCAGATGACGGTTCGTCTCGGCCACCAGCGCAACGGGGGTTCCGTGCGCCTCTCGCTCCCGCATCAGGGGTAACAGATCCAGCGTCAGGTCTGGATTACAGCTGAGGCTGACCATACCGGATCGGCCCTCCCCCTCACCCGGGGAGACCATCTGCGCCACCACGTTGATCCCCTGGGCCATCAGATCGCGCACGGCATGAGTGTAATTGCTGCAAACGTAATGCCGCTGCTGAGACTGGTTGTTGAGGTAACTGCCGGCTTTGAAGAAAAACTCAGAGACCTGAACGTTGGCGGGAAGACGGTTGGAAGAAACAGCCCGCGCGTATGCCAGTTCTGGAATCCGGCCATAGAGGCGCTCGGTAAAGGGCTCCAGAAAACGCTTCTCGAGGGAGGAACCACCCAGGGGCGCCAGAAGCGAGAGGGCGGTAACGATATGCAACTCGATTTCGGGATCGTCGACAGCACGCTGATATAACGCGTTGACGAACCGGACCGGTTTACCCAGGCCCAGTGGCAAACCCAGTGTAATATTTTTCCCAACCCGACGAATCACTTCATCGACACAGGCGTTCACATCGTTTGAGCGACGACCGTTTTCGTCCGCCATCACCAAGCTCCTTATGGGTCATATCAGGCTGTTCGGCGATGATCACACGACACAAAGGCACTGGCAATGCGCCAGATCATGATTCGGAGGGATTTCGGGGGAGACAAAAAGGCAGAAGGTTGACGGGCGTAGAGGAGAAAGGCGTCAGAAGTTCCACTTCAGGTTAAGGCAGGCTCCTTCGTTGAGCAGGGCGATGCCATGGTCGGGTCTGGCCGGTTCGGACGCGTAGCGCTTACCGTCGTCATCGGCCCGGGACAGTGTCAGCGTCAGGAGGCGGGAACCCAGCTCGCTGAAAGCCTCGGCAGAATCCTCGTCAAAATCGCCGGACATCTGCTCCTGGAGCTCGTACACGTCCTCGGCAGTAACGATCTCGCCTACCTCATCGAATACGCGCTCGCCGGCTTCGGCGCGCACGACGAAAGCGACCAGATTGAGAGCGAGTAATGCGACAAAAATGCGAATAATCATGACACTTCAGAGACCTTTGACCGGAACGGAATTCTAAGGATAGTTAAGGCTAAAGTCTAATGATTGAGCGCTGAAAAGCTGTGAATTTGGACACAATTTAGTCGATTATTTGTCAGTATTTCACAATGTTTTTGTCAAAAAATAATCACGAATATTTCCGTTTGTAACTGCCAATGAACCCTCCGGCAATTGCCGGGGGTTCGGGGCCGGCTGGCACGGTTACGGACAAGGGTATGTGAACTCCCCATGAATGACTTCGATGGCTTCCAACACCTCCGTATCCAATTCCACAGCAGCCGAACCAAGATTCTCCCGCAGCTGCTCCATGGTGGTGGCGCCAATGATATTGCTGGTGACAAAGCCGCGGCTGTTGACGTAGGCCAGGGCCATCTGCACCGGGGAAAGACCATGCTTGCGGGCCAGATCCACATACGCCCTGGTGGCTTCCATACCCCGACCACTGGTGTAACGGCTGAACCGCTCGTACAGGGTCAGCCGTCCTTTCTCCGGCCAGGTCTCGCCCAGGTATTTTCCGGACAGCATGCCAAAGGCCAGCGGTGAATAGGCCAGCAGCCCCACCTGCTCCCGATACGCAACTTCCGCCGTACCTACCTCGAACGTTCGGTTCAGCAGGTTATAGGGATTCTGGATACTGACCGGGCGAGGCCATCCCTTTTCTTTGGCGAGGCGCAGATACTCCATCGTTCCCCACGGCGTCTCATTCGACAGCCCGATGTGTCGGATTTTGCCCTCTCGGACCAGCTCGTCCAGGGCACCGAGGGTTTCCTCGATAGGCGTAAAATTCTCATCCGGATTGTGCTCATACCCGAGTTTGCCAAAGAAATTGGCGTTACGGTCCGGCCAATGCACCTGATACAGATCGATATAGTCGGTCTTCAGGCGTTGCAGGCTGGCATCACAGGCTTCCCGGATGTGCGCCCGGGTCAGTCTCGGGCCGTTACGAAGGTAAGTCAGGCCATTACCCGGTCCGGCAACCTTGGAGGCAATCACCAGATCATCCCGGCGCCCGCGCTTCGCGAGCCAATTACCCAGACAGGTTTCGGTCATCCCCTGGGTTTCGGCACGGGGCGGTACCGGGTACATCTCCGCCGCGTCAATGAAATTCACCCCCTGCGACGTGGCGTAATCCAGCTGTTCAAAAGCATCCTGCTCGGTATTCTGCTCACCCCAGGTCATGGTGCCGAGGCAGATCAGACTGACATCAATGTCGGTATTTCCAAGCTTTCGCGTTTGCATAATATCTCCGAATCCGTTTGTCCGACGGGTAAAGGGAATGTCACGGGACTGTCGCAGAACTGTCATGCCCGCTTTCCACACTGGGGGCATGTCAGAGGAACCACAGGAAACAGCGTGACCGAGACCAACCAGGCCAAGCGACGCCAACAACACATTACCATTGTTTCTGAGACCTTTCCGCCGGAAATCAATGGGGTGGCGAATACCCTGAGGCATCTTTGTCAGGGGCTGATGCAGCGCGGACATCGAGTCACCGTGATACGCCCACGGCAGCGTCACGAAAACAAGGGGACGGTAGCCGGCGCCGGCCTCGCTCTTTTTAGTCACGAGCATGTGGTTGCCGGTCTGCCCCTGCCAGGCTATGCCGACCTTCGCTTCGGCCTGACGCGAAGCGGCCACCTCAGGTCGCTGTGGCAGAAAGATCGCCCGGACGCCGTCTATGTGGCAACCCAGGGACCGCTGGGTGTCGCAGCCGTATCGGCCGCACGCTGCTTGGGCCTTGCCGTCAGCTCAGGTTTCCACACCAACTTCCACAGTTACAGCCGCTATTATGGGGTTGGCGTTCTGGAACACCTGCTGTGCGCCTACGGTCGCTGGTTCCACAATCGCACGGCCATTACTCTGGTACCGACTCGGAAGATGGAACAAACCACGGCAACCATGGGCATCAAACCTACCGGCCTCTGGAGCCGCGGCGTCGATTGCGGCCGATTCAGCCCCTACAAGCGGGACGACGCATTGCGGTCACAGTGGGGCCTGAAAGCCAAGGACCGGGCGGTGCTCTATGTCGGCCGACTGGCTCCCGAGAAAAATCTGCGCATGGCCGTGGCCTGCTACGAACGCATCCGCGGCCTGCATCCCCAGACCCGATTCATTCTGGTGGGCGACGGTCCACTGCGGCGGCACCTGGCCGAACGGCATCCGGATTACATTTTTTGCGGCACCCGGCGCGGTGAGGACCTCGCCCGACACTACGCCTCGGGTGACCTGTTCCTGTTTCCAAGCAAAACAGACACCTTTGGCAACGTGGTTCTGGAAGCCATGGCGAGCGGGCTCGCTGTTGTGGCCTATGACGATGGAGCGGCGAGCGAGCATCTGCGCCACGAAGAAAATGGCATGAAAGCCGCCCTGCCCCGGGATGAAGACTTTGTCGACGGTGCCCTGCGCCTGGCCGACCAGCCAACCCTTCTCAATCGCATCCGCGCCCAGGCTCGCCTGGATGCCCTTGAAATGAATTGGAATTCGCAGATCGAACAGTTCGAACAACTGGTTCTCAACCAACCTTCTCGGGTCCGATACCATGGCATTAACAAGCAAAGCATGTCGCTTCTTTAATCAAGCGGATCAGCGGGAATTCGCGTTCTGCCAGGCCATCAACCGGGTGGCACGGTTCCCGACCGTGCTGGGCTATTTCCAACTGGTCAGTCGTCTGGGCGACGGCTGGTTCTGGTATGCACTGATTCTTGCCATCCCCCTGATCATGCCGGATCAGGGTCCGGCATTGGCTCTGCTGATGGCATTGACCGGGCTGACCTGCACCGTGACCTACAAACTGCTGAAACGCCGCCTGATAAGGGAGCGGCCGTTCATTTCCTTTCCTTCGATCAACTGCGGCACACCGCCTCTTGATCGTTACAGCTTCCCGTCCGGCCACACCCTGCACGCTGTCTGCTTCCAGACCATGCTGCTGACCGCCTCGCCGGGCCTGGCACTGGTGATCCTGCCGTTTACGCTGAGCGTCGCCGCCTCACGGGTCGTACTGGGCCTGCACTATCCCACCGACGTTGCCGCAGGCGCGGTGATCGGCGGTCTGATGGGCTACGCCTCTGCCCGGTACCTGCTCACCGAGATGCTGGTGGTATTGCCCGGCTAAGCTCAGTCGAACAGTCGCAGCTGGGTGACCGGCGCGTCATCATTGCGAAACCGCACGCCCAGCCCCAGCAAGCGCACGGGACGATCCTTCTCGCCAGCCAACTCCTTGAAGAGCGGCAGGTAATCCTCAAAATCCGGCTCCTTGACGTGCTCACGAACCCGCTCAAGCGTATGGGTGGAGAAGTCGCTATAACGTATCTTGATGAACAGCTTGTGGATTGGCTTCCGGCGGGCCTTACGAGTAAGGCGAAGGTTCAGGTCCGCCACCAGGGCAGCCATAACGGTCTCACATGCCGACCGGTCGGGCAGATCCTGGGAAAAGGTACGCTCAACACTGATCGACTTGGCAACGCGGGAGACCACGACCGGGCGCTCGTCCCGACCGTGGGCCATTTCGTGCAGGCGATATCCCTGTTTGCCAAAACGATCTACGAGCACCTCCGGCCCCACGGCCTGGAGATCCCCGCAGGTCTCGACGCCAAGCGCATGCAGCTTGGCAGCCGTCACCTGGCCAACGCCGAACAGCTTTTCCACCGATAACCCGCGGACAAAGTGATCGACATCCTCCGGGCGGATCACAAACAGGCCGTCCGGTTTTTCCCAGTCACTGGCAATCTTGGCCAGGAACTTGTTGGGGGCGACGCCAGCAGAGACCGTGATTCCGACCTCCCGCCGGATGCGTTCCCGCAGGTAGCGGGCCATCAGCGTGGCGCTGCCCTTGTGATCGGTAATTTCGGAGACATCGAGGAAGGCTTCATCCAGCGACAGGGGTTCCACGAGATCGGTCATCTCCCGCAGAATGGCCATCACCTGTTGCGATGCCGCCCGGTAGCGGGCCATGTCCGTCGGAACGGTCACCAGACCGGGACACAACCTCCGGGCCTCGCTGCCCGGCATCGCAGATCGCACGCCGAAGGCCCGCGCCCGGTAGTTGCAGGTGGTCACCACCCCCCGGCCACCATCACCGCCCACCGCCAGCGGCACGTCCCGAAGGCTGGGATCGTCTCGCATCTCCACGGCCGCGTAGAAGCAGTCACAATCCAGATGGATAATCTTGCGCTGATGCATGGTAAGGAGCAGCTCGCGTCAACAATCTGTACATTTATACAGCCTTGTATCTTAAGCTATCATGCAGAGAATGTCAGGAACCCCAATACGACAAGTCGAAATCATCGCGAGGCCCCCATGAGCAACCCTATTCCCGAGTCCAACCGCACTGAAATCGAGGCTGCTGCCTTCCGGCGCCTGGTGCAGCACCTGCAAAACAATACCGATGTCCAGAATATTGATCTGATGAACCTGGCTGGCTTCTGCCGGAACTGCCTGTCCAAATGGTATCGCGCTGAAGCCGAAGAACGCGGGTTCGACATTTCGGATCCGGACGCCCGGGAAGAGATCTACGGCATGCCTTACGAGGAATGGAAATCCCGCTACCAGACCGGTGCCAAGCAGGAACACAAATAATGAACGTCAATGATGCGGTGCGCATTCATCTTGCGTCCCTTGCGGCAGGCCATGCCGATTTCGACGACACGCTGGCACTGATCGACCGCCACTTTGAATACCGGCCGACCGAATTCCACAATGGCCCGCTGCACAACCCTCCGGGCGAGAATGCCGGATCCTGCCGGGTCTTCGGGCTTGGCCGCTACTGCAATCTGCCGGAGGCGGAAACCCTGCAACTGTTCGCACAACACTATCAGCAGGTCATGGGCGACCCCGCCGGCGACAGTCACGGCAACATCCGCCAGTTCATCAGTACCGGTTGGTCCGGCATTCGCTTTGACAACGAACCCCTGCGACCACGCCCTGCGACCAACACCATGGAAGAGACCCGTTCATGACCGATACCGCCACCCCCGGGGTTACACAGGTTTTTCAGCTGAAAA
Organism: Marinobacter sp. F4206; assembly: GCF_019392195.1. Classification (NCBI taxonomy): domain Bacteria; kingdom Pseudomonadati; phylum Pseudomonadota; class Gammaproteobacteria; order Pseudomonadales; family Marinobacteraceae; genus Marinobacter; species Marinobacter liaoningensis. The sequence continues at coordinate 139,788 of NZ_JAHXKI010000003.1, read as the reverse complement.
GCGCCAGCGTGTCCATGACAGCGCTCGAGCTTCACTACTTCGACAACGACGATTTTGAAGCAACACTGAAGGACAAGATCAGTCAGGCACCGGGCTTCTTCAAGGACATCCCCATCATTGTCAGCCTGGAAAAATACGAGGGCCTCGACAGCGAGCTGGATTTCTTCAAGATCATTGGCACCTGTCGCCGCCACAACATTCATGTCGTTGGGGTCCGTGGCGGCAATGATGACCAGCGAAGACTCGCCCGGGGCGCGGCGCTGGCGCTACTGCCCGGGAACAGTCAGCGGGATCGCGTCCACGAGCAGGATCGCGAACCGGAGGTTTCCGCCGCCAGCGAGTCGCCAGTAGCTGCCGAAGCCACCGCGGCCACCCCCACCGAACCTGCCCCGGCCCGGGTGATCAACCAGCCGGTCCGGTCGGGCCAGCAGGTGTATGCTCCGGACGGGGATCTGATCATACTGGCACCGGTACAGGCCGGCGCCGAAGTGCTCGCGGCCGGCAACATCCACGTTTATGGTCCCTTGCGGGGCCGGGCCCTTGCGGGCATTCACGGGGCCGAATCGGCCCGGGTTTTCTGCCAATCTCTCGAAGCGGAGCTTGTGTCCATCGCCGGACACTATAAAATCTCCGAAGATCTTCAGGACAATGGCTGGAAAAGCGCTGTACAGATCCAGCTCAGGGACGACCTGCTGGTGGTAACGCCACTGGACAAGGCCTGATATCAAGAGGACTACAACAACTTGACCGGATAATTCGGCATACACGACGAATCCACCGCGAAACAGGAATCTAACCTTGGCTAGAATCATTGTCGTTACTTCAGGAAAAGGCGGCGTTGGCAAAACCACCACCAGCGCTTCAATCAGCACCGGCCTCGCCAAACGCGGCCACAAAACCGTTGTCATCGATTTCGACGTGGGCCTGCGCAATCTTGACCTGATCATGAATTGCGAACGACGGGTCGTGTACGACTTCGTCAACGTCATTCAGGGTGAAGCCACCCTGAATCAGGCGCTTATCCGTGACAAGCGCGTCGATACCCTGTACATCCTGCCCGCCTCCCAGACCCGCGAGAAGGAAGCGCTGACCAAGGATGGCGTCGAAAAAGTCATCAACGAGCTGTCCGAGACCTTTGATTACATCGTCTGCGATTCACCCGCTGGCATAGAACACGGCGCCCTGATGGCCCTGTACTATGCTGATGAAGCGGTTGTGGTCACCAACCCGGAGGTCTCTTCGGTTCGGGATTCCGATCGCATTCTGGGTATTCTGCAAAGCAAGTCCCGCCGCGCGGAGATGGGCCAGGATCCGGTCAAGGAGCACCTGTTGTTGACCCGATACAACCCGGCCCGGGTCGAGAAAGGCGAAATGCTGTCGGTGGGTGACGTCGAGGAAATCCTGGCCATTCCACTGTTGGGCTTGATTCCGGAAAGCCAGGTGGTGTTGAACGCCTCCAACCAGGGCCTCCCCGTTATTCTTGAGGAAGACAGCGACGCCGGCCAGGCGTATGACGACGCCGTCGCACGACTGCTGGGTGAGGACCGGGAACACCGGTTCATGACCGCCCAGAAGAAGGGTTTTTTCTCACGGATGTTCAAGGGAGGCTAAGGGATGAGTTTCCTCGACTACTTCAAGGGTAAGAAAACGAACACCGCAAACGTGGCCAAGGAGCGACTGCAAATCATCGTCGCCCATGAACGCGGCCAGCGTGACCAGCCGGACTACCTGCCGAAACTGCAGCAGGAACTGCTGGCGGTCATCCGTAAATACGTCCAGATCAGCGACGACATGGTGCAGGTCGAGGTGGATCGCAACGAAAGTTGCTCCGTACTCGAATTGAACGTGACCCTGCCTGAGCGATGATCGTACCCGCTGGTAGCCACGTTCAGCGGGGCTACCAGCGGGCGAAATGATCTTCCATCAATCCCCGTAGGCCGTCTACGGGGATTTTTGTTCCCGCCTCATCGACCACATGGCCAGTAAAGGTGCCAATGAACTGGCGGAAATTGGACGCCAGCACCAGGGCATTCAGCTTCTCCTTGCGCACGCCGGCCGGTATGAACTGCAACTCCACCCGGCCGTCGTCCGTCGTTACCCGCCAGTCAGCACCCGGCCGAAAGCGGTCGAACTCGAACCGGGCAGCACCAAGTTTCATGCACCGACCGTCCAACCACAGGGCGTTTTCGGTCATCCCGGTTTCGTTGACCCCGGCCGCCAGGTTCAGCCCGAGAGAGCGCCCGTCCGCCAGCTTTCCCGCCAGGCAGGCCCAGTTCCAGGCGGTCTCCCGACGCATAAAGCCACAACTCCAATCGATTGATGCTCGGGTATCGGCGTCGCAGCGCCAGATCCGATGGTCCCAGCGCACTTCTCCCTCGACCGGCAAACCGGCCGATTTCCGGGTAAACACCCAGCCGTTGTAGCCGGCGGGGCAGACCAATCGAAGCGGATCATTGTCCTCTTTGAGTTCCAGATCGACCCGGATGCCTCCGGGGGCCGTCACCGTAATATTGCGCCCCCCGGCGGACGCGACGATCCGAAGCGCGGCCTCGCCCTTGATAAACGTTGCCATGCCGCGCTCGGGCTGTGGTTCAATCCGGGCGCCACGGCCAAAGGGCTGCAGAAACGACTGTTCATACAGGGTGCCGGTTTCAAAGTCGAAGAGGTAAAAGAAACCGTTCGCCACCAGTTTGAGGTCTACCAGAGCCATGCCAAAGACCCACCCGGGGCTCATGGCGCTTACAAACTGGAACTGGTTGAACCGCCACTGGCGGGCAAGGCGGGAGCGCGGCCGGTCCATAACCGTACGCAGGTCATAATCGAGGTAATTAATCTCATCCACCGGGCCATCGAGCAAGCCGGGGGTGATTTTCCCGTATTCATCAATCAGCTTTCGTGTGCTCATGGTTATCGTCACTTCGGGCCATTTGACGGGAGCAGCGGCCCAGGTAGTTACCTGGTTCACAATCCCTTGTTTCCGTGGCCTTATCCGTTACCGCCTCATGCTAGACTCGGGCCACCATCGTCAAGGAAGTTTACCCTATGAGAAAGACCGGAGCCCATCGATTTACGGGCCTGGCTTCAGTCATCAGCGGAGGCCTCTGCGCCCTGCTGGTTACCGCCCTCGCAGCAGCCCATGCCCGGGCGGAACTGCCTACCGAGGATGCGGAGGGCTGGAGCCTGCGCAAGGAAGCCGACAACATTCGCGTCTACACGATCGATCGGGACGATTCCAGCTTCAAGGCATTCAAGGCCGAAGCTGTTCTGGACGCGCCTATCGAGAATCTGATGGCCGTGATGATAAACCCCCAGTCCTGCATTGAATGGGTCTACAACTGCACCGAATCCTATGCCTTCGGCAAAGGCGACTTTCACGACCGCTACGCCTACTCGGTCAACGATATGCCCTGGCCCGTTACCGACCGCGACTACGTGCTGCACATCCGGACCCACGGTAACCAGGCCTCCGGCGAGATCATCATGGATCTGAACGCCACCCCGAACCAGCGCGCCGAATTCGACACGCGAGTCCGGGTAGATCGCTCGGACACGCTTTACCGTTTCATCCCGGAAGGCGACAAGACCCGCATGATCTGGTTGCAGCACACCGATCCAAACGGCGCGTTGCCCGGCTGGCTGGTCAATTCTCTGCTGGTGGACATTCCGGTCCGCTCGTTACAGGCGCTGGAGCAGGTTGCCACCAAGGACCGTTACCAGGACTTTGAACTCGTCTATGATGAAACCGGCCAACTTGTGGATGTGCGCCAATCTGGCAACTGAAGGGATGACGCACACCCACTGACAGGCTAAGCTTGAGCAAAAGAACTCTTCAGAGGCAGGCGCTATTCGATGACCGTTCTCGCTTACGAGATCATGACCCCGAGTATCAAGGCAGTTCCCCAATCCTGGACCATGGACCGTCTGGCCCGCTTCCTCACCGACAATGAAATCACCGGCAGCCCGGTTACCGACGAGAACGGGGACATTGTCGGTATCGCCACCCTCAAGGACATCACCGAATTCCGGTGGAACGCCAACCGTTCCGATAACGATGCCCGACTCACCCCCGAGGAAGAAGAAGAAGCCCGTCGCCTCCGGATGGTCATTTTCGAGGAAATGGGCAAGGTCCCGGTTGAAGTCCGGGATATTATGACCCCCAGCGTTTTATCGGTTGACGAGCAGACGCCCGTGCGCGACATTGCGGATATCATGATGCGCGAGCACCTGCACCGGATCTTTGTCACCCGGGATTCAAAAATTACCGGCATCATAACGACTTACGATATGCTGAAGCTGATCTCGGACACGGAACTCACGCAACGCTGTACCCGTAACGACTGAGCCACCAGAGAGGTAGCGCTACCTATGCCCAGAGCACCGCAAGCTCGCAAAAAGATGTACGTCCTCGACACCAACGTCCTGATTCACGACCCCAACGCCCTCCTCAACTTTGAAGAACACGATGTCATCATTCCGATGACCGTCCTCGAAGAACTCGATAGCCTGAAATCCGGCAAGCAGGCGGTGGCTGCGGACTGCCGGCAGGCCATCCGGAACATCGACAAGTTGCTTGGCGATTCCAGCCCGAAAGAGATCGAGAAAGGCGTGCCCATCGTGCGGGGCAAGAAAGCGGATCCCCTGGGCAAACTGCTCATCCTGATGAGCACCGAGCATGTGGAATCCCACTCCCTGCCGGAGCACCTGAACGACAACAAAATCATCAACACCCTGGCGGCACTTCAGAACAAGCACAAGGCCCGGGACATCATCCTGGTGAGCAAAGACATCAACATGCGCCTCAAGGCCCGTGGCTTTGGTGTCGAAGCCCAGGACTACCACAACGACCAGCTCCTTGATGACATCGATCTGCTGCCCAAGGGCTACCGGGAATTCCCCAACTCTTTCTGGGACACCATAGAAAAGGTCGAAACCATCCAGCGGGAAGGGATTACCGAGCATATTCTCAAACGCGAAGGGGAACTGGCCAGGCTCAACATCAACGAGTTTGTCATTGATCAACAGGGGTTCGTTGGCAAGGTTTCGGATCTTTCAGACACCCAGATAGTGATCCGGGACCTGCATCAGCACGACCTGATGAACGAAGAGGTATGGGGACTGGTGCCGAGGGATGTGTATCAGGCCCTGGCCCTGAACCTGTTGCTGGATCCGGACGTCCACCTCGTGAATCTGACCGGCTCCGCGGGCTCGGGTAAAACCATCCTCGCCCTGGCCGCCTGCATCGAGATGACGGTCGCCTCCAAGCTTTACAAGCGCATTATTGCCACTCGCTCCACCCAGGGGCTGGACGAGGACATCGGCTTCCTGCCTGGCACCGAAGCCGAGAAGATGGAACCCTGGCTGGGCGCCATCGTCGATAACCTCGAGGCTCTGCACGAGGACGACGAGAACATGACCGCCAGCGTGGACTACATCCTCAGCAAGGTCCCGCTGCACTTCAAATCCATGAACTACATCCGGGGTCGCAGCTTCCAGCACAGCCTGATCATCATCGATGAGTCCCAGAACCTGACACCGCACCAGATCAAGACCATCATCACCCGTGCCGGCAACGGCTCCAAGGTGATCTGTCTGGGCAACCTGGCGCAGATCGACACTCCCTATCTGAGCGCCCTGAGCTCAGGCCTCACCTACATGACCGAACGCTTCAAGAGTTTCCGCCACGGCGCGCACATCCACCTTCAGGGTGTACCCCGCTCCGTCCTGGCCGAGTTCGCCGAAGCCAACCTCTAACCAAAAAAAACCGGGGTTAACGCCCCGGTTTTTTATCAGTCCGTCATACGCGATACCGACTCACCTGGTCGGACATCTCTGAGGCCAGCGCCTTCAGCCGCTGTGTGGCGGTCCCTGCCCGGCGCGTTCCCTGGGCTGTCTGCTCGGTAATTGCAACAATCTCATGAACATTCTGATTGATCGTCTCGGAGACACTGGTCTGCTCTTCCGCGGCACTGGCAATCTGGGTGTTCATCTCATTGATCGTTCCAACCGCCTGGTTAATCCGCTGGAGGGCATCATCCACCTGCCGGGTCTCTGCTACAGTCGCCTCACTTCGATCACTGATCGAACCGATAAGAGTTACCGCCTGACTGGCTCCAGTCTGCAAGCGCTCAATGGTCTCCTGGATTTCCTGGGTGCTTTGCTGGGTTCTGCTCGCCAACGTACGCACCTCATCTGCGACCACCGCAAATCCACGGCCCGCTTCACCGGCACGGGCCGCCTCAATGGCGGCATTCAAAGCCAGCAGGTTGGTCTGATCCGCAATCTCGCGGATGACCTCAAGAACGTTGTCGATCTTGCGAGAATCCGAGCCCAGCTTCTCAATGACCTTAACCCCCTCTTCGACCTGCTCGGACAGGCCCCCGATCACGTCGATCGTCTGATAAACCAACCCCTGGGCGTCGCACACCTGGCCATTGGCATGGTCCGCCGCCTCTGACGCTTCGCTGGCGTTGTTGGCCACCTCCTGCGCGGCGGCAGTCATCTCGTTCATGGCGGTGGCGACCTGGTCGCTCTCTGATTTCTGACGTTCCACGCCCTCTTCAGCCTCGGCCATTACCTCGCTGAGTTCAGCCGACGCATCATTCAGAGTTCGGGTGGATGAAAGTACCCGCTCGACCAGGCCATGTACCTGATCGGCGAAACTGTTAAACGCCGTCGCCAACTGACTCAGCTCATCTTTACCGTCAACCTCCAGTCGACGGGTCAGATCACCGTCACCGCTGGCGATGTCATCCATGGCCGAAACCGCAGACTTCAAGGGGCGAATAATGCTGCGAACCACTATCAGGGCAAGGAACACGATGATCGCCAGGGCCACCAGAGACGTGGTGACCGACCCGATCACCGCATCGGCCAGAGAGTCCCCGACTTTTTCATCCATGGCCGCGACCTGCTGTTCCAGGCCGTCCACCCAGAAGCCCGTCCCAATCATGATGCCCCACTTCGGCAACATCTCGGCGTACCCGAGTTTCGGGGCCACCCGCCCGGTCTCGCCGTTCTGCCAGCCATAAGAGACATAACCACCGCCAGCGCGGGCGGCCTTAACGAGTTCACGAATCAGGTAGGTGCCATTGGGATCCTGAAAGCCCCAGAGATTCTTGCCTTCCAGTGCCGGTTTGACGCCATGCATGACGTTGACACCGTCAGTGTCGTAGGCAAAGAAATAACCGGCACTACCGGAATCATCGAAACGCAGTTGGCGCAGTATGTCCCAGGCCTGCTCACGCACCTCGGGATCGTCCGCCGAGCCGGGCTGGTTGTACAGGTGGGCAATCGAGGTGCGCGCCAGTTCCAGGTAGTTTTTCAGCTCCTGGCGCTTGCTAGCCTCCATGTCAGACGAAAAACCGGCAACCGCTTCGTCGCCAATTTCCCCCGCCTGGTTCAGGTTGTAGGTGGTCAAAAAAGCCGTCAGCACAATGACAGGCACAAGGGCCAGCAACAGCACCCGCGTCTGGATAGTCAGGTTTTTCATGATGGAAACGTCTTCTGGTCGGTACGGGAGGAGTGTAGCCGGAGGCTCCGGCCTTACAGGAAGGTAAGGTTACCGAAGCGCTATTCCCGACGTCATTGAGAGTACTGCGTATTTCAGAAACAATCAGTAACCGGAGAAGGCCGCCGCAGCGAAAGAGGACAAGGCTCAGTCCTTGAACTGGGCCTTGTCCAGGCCATGCTTCTTCATCTTGTCGTAGAGGGTCTTGCGGGCAATGCCCAGCTGGACCATGGTGTCTTTGATACTGCCGTGGCAGGCGTTCAGGGCACTGACGATGGCGGACCGCTCGAAACCGTCCATCATTTCGGTCAGGGTTTGCCGACCCGCAACATTGGCGGGGCCATCGGCGGCATTACCATCCAGGGCGGCCGGCCCCAGCAATACATACCGTTCGGCCAGATTTCGCAACTCCCTGACGTTACCGGGCCACGAGTGCTGCATCAGCCGCGCTGCCTGACTGGCGTCCAGAGGAATGCTCTCTCGGTCATAACGCGCGGCGGCAATCAGCACGAAGTGATGGAACAGCAGGGGAATATCCTCCTTTCGCTCGCGCAACGGCGGTATATCCACCCTGACCACGTTCAGCCGGTAATACAGATCCGAGCGAAACTCCCCCTGGTCGCTGAGTGCTTTCAGGTCCGCCTTGGTGGCGGCGATGATGCGAACATCCACATCCAGCACCTGATTACTGCCCAGCCGCTCGACCTTTTGTTCCTCAAGCACCCGGAGCAGCTTGACCTGCAACTGCATCGGCATGCTCTCCAGTTCATCCAGGAACAGCGTGCCCTGGTGAGCGTGTTCGATCTTTCCGATCCTGCGTTTGTCGGCGCCGGTGAAGGCCCCCGCCTCATGACCGAAGAGCTCGCTTTCAATCAGGTTTTCCGGAACCGCGCCGCAATTGATGGCGACGAAGTTGTGGGCACTTCGGCGGCTGTTCTCATGAATGTAACGAGCCAGGGCATCCTTACCCGCCCCGGTCTCGCCGTGGAGCAGAATGTTGGCTGAGATATCCAGAACCGGGTCAACCGTTGCCATCACCTTCTGCATGGTCGGCGAGTCCCCCAGTATCCGGGGACCGGGCCGCGCCAGATGGCGCAACTGCGCCTTCAGGCGACGGTTTTCGAGTGCCAGATGCCGCTTCTCAAGGGCATGGCGCAACAGCTCGATCAGCTCCTCGTGATCAAAGGGCTTCTCGATGAAATCGTAAGCGCCCTGCTGCATCGCGGATACGGCGGTGCTGATATCACCCTGCCCGGTGAGGATGATAACCGGGATCGCCTCATCCACGCCCCGGACCTGGTCCATCATTTCAAGGCCGTCCATTCCCGGCATGTTGTAATCGCACAGCACCACGCCCTCATACTCCGGCGATATCAGCTCCAGTGCCGATGCCGCGTCCTCGAAACAGGCAACGGGCAACTCCTCCAGCGCGAACGTCTGACTGACGGCCTGACGAATGTGCGGATCATCGTCGACAAAGATTACCGAAGGGTCTGTCATTCCATGGCCTCCCGTTTTTTCAGGCTTAATACGAATTCCGCGCCCGGTCCGTCGGTCCGATTATGGCCCGTCAGTCGACCGCCGAGGGCATCGACAATCTGCCGGGATATGGACAGCCCCAGGCCCAGTCCCTGTTTCACGGATTTGGTGGTGAAGAAGGGCTCAAAGATCTGCTCGGTATTGCCCGGCAACCCGGAGCCATTATCCCGGACAATGCACTGCCAGCTGTCCTCGTGTTCCTTTATTTCAATGCTGACGCGGGGCTCGTCCCGCCCCTCGACGGCCTGTACCGCGTTAGCCATCAGATTCACCATCACCTGCTCGATACGAATCAGGTCACCGTGACACATTATCGCCTCTTCCGGGCGCTGCCAGTCCAGATCAATACCCGTGCTGTTTTTCTGGGCAGTGATGATCTTCAACGCTGCATCCACCGGCAAGCGCATATCCACCATCGACGGTGGCCCCTCCGATTTGCGGGCGAACACTTTGAACTGCCGGGTCAGCTCCGCCATCTTGTCGCACAGAGTCACGATTTCCTGCAGGTTGGCATCCACCATCTCGGCCGCGCCCTTCTCCAGGAACTTGCGGCTATTTCGGGCGTAGGTCTGGATTGCCGTGAGCGGCTGGTTCATCTCATGGTTCAGGCCCGCCGACATCTGCCCCAGGACCGCCAGCTTGGCCGCCTGAATCAGCTCCTGCTGGGTTTCCCTCAGCTCGGTCTGAGTCCGCTCCCGCTCACGAATCTCCTCAAGCAGCTGTTCATTGGAGCGTTCCAGGTCAGCGGTTCGCTCCGCTACACGCCGTTCCAGCTGCTCCCCCCTGAGCGCCAGCTCGGCTTCCCGACGGTAACGTTCCCGCAGATAGAGCCAGGTAAGAAACCCGCCGAAGAAGATGGCAAGACCGCCCAGCACGAACCCCAGCCGGGTCCAGACCACCGGCCGTGTGCTGACCATGACCTGAAGGGTCCAGTCCAGACGAGGCAATGCGGTGCGAACGCTGAGGTAATCACCGCCCCTGACTTCCCCCTCAATCCGGATCTTTTCCGACTGTTCGGAAAGCCCCCAGGGTCGGCCGAGCCGCTCAACCTGAATCGGTGCGAGGTCCCGGTCAGGGTAGCGTTGTCGGGTTTCCTGATTGGTCCCCCCAGTGGTTTCATGCTCGAAATCCCGATACAGCCAGCTTGGTTTGCTGGCCAGGAAACTCACCCCCGATGGATCCAGTACGACCATTTCCGCTTCACTCAGGGAAGCGGGCCGGTGCCACTGGGATTCCAGTTCATGAACCAGCACCTTGACCGCGATCACACCCAGCATCGTCCCTTTTTCATCCCGGATCGGGTGGGAAAAATACAGGCCGCGCACACCCGACATCATACCGAGCGCAAAATAGATCGCAGAATCACCCGTCGCCACCGCCTCGGAAAAGTAAGGGCGGAAGGCGTAGTTGCTGCCCACGAAACTGTCTTCCTGCTGGTAATTGTTGGCGGCAATCGTCAGGCCGGTGATATCCATCAGATAAACGTCGGAGCTGCCGACAATGGTCGCCATCCGTTGCATTTCTTCATTGGCCTGGAGGATGACCGCACTGTCGTCCGGGTTTTCCAGAGCCTCGCCAAGCAAGGGGTGCTCGGCCATCAGTTCGGGAATGGGCAGGTAACGGTTCAGCTCGTTGGCCACGAGCTGTCGATAGCGAAAGGATTCTTCGAGGCTTTCCTGTTCAACCTGACGATAGCCAACCCAGCCGCCCAACGTCCAGGATACGACCAGGGTGATAACCAACAATGCGAAAACGCCAATCCGGTAGGGCATGAAAACCGGTTCCTGCAAAAGCCGCTAGAGTAGCGCCCGGAATCGGGCGGGACAACCGCAGCGGTTGCGATTGCCCTGCCCGATCGGGCTTCGGGTCAGGCTGTCGCCATTCCCAGGGCCCGCTGGCGCTGCATGAAGAAGGCAAGTACCGCCAACCCAATGCCGCCAAGGTCGGTCCAGCCTCCGCCCTCAATCATCATCAGGGCGGCAACGATCAGCAGGATACGGGTGGCCCAGGGCGCGGAAACCCGGGCAAACCAGCCGAGGACCCCGCCAGACAGGATGTACACTCCGAAGGTGGCGGTCACCAGTGCCCGCGCGATCTCCAGCCACTCGGCCTCCATCAGCAGCGCCCCGTTGTAGAAGAACATGAAGGGAACAATGAAGGCCGCGATGCCGATGCGGAAAGAGGCCACCGACGTCTCCATGGCATTGGCACCGGAAATACCCGCGGCCGCGTAGGAAGCCAGGGCTACCGGCGGCGTGATGGCAGACACAACGGCGAAGTAGAACACGAAGAAATGGGCCGTCAGTGGCTCAATGCCCAACTGGACCAGGCCCGGCGCAACCACGGATGCGGCCACTGCATAGGCGGCGGTTGTCGGCATGCCCATACCCAGAAGGATGGAAATGAACATGGCGAACACCAGCGCCAGCAAATTACTGGCGGCGGCGACATCCAGCAGCAGAACCGAGAAACGTGCACCGACACCCGTCAGGGAAATCACCCCGACAATCACCCCGGCGGCCGCACACACCACGATGATCTGAATGGCCATGTAAGAGGCGATTTCCAGAGCCTTCAGAATGGCTCCGATGCCCATCTTGTGCGGTGAAATCCAGCTCACCACCGCCGCAGACACGGTAGCCAGGGTGCCCGCCCGAATCACGGAGTAACCCTGGAACAGCGCCACAATCAGGATCACGATTGGAACAAACAGGTAAGCCTGTTTCGCCAGCCGTTTCAGATTCGGCAGCTCGTCGTCTCGCATGCCCCGCATGCCCAGCTTCTTGGCTTCGAAATCCACCATGAAATACACCGAGGCGAAGTACAGGATCGCCGGAATAATCGCGGCAATGGCGATTTCGGTGTAGGGGATGCCGGTGATCTCGGCCATGATGAAGGCGCCCGCACCCATGATCGGGGGCATGATCTGGCCACCGGTCGATGCGGCCGCCTCGACGGCACCCGCGGATTTCTTGCTGTAGCCCACCTTCTTCATCAGCGGGATGGTCAGCGAACCGGTGGACACGACGTTGCCGGCACTGGTGCCGTTGATCATGCCCATCAGACCGGACGCGAAGATCGCCACTTTGGCGGGTCCACCCCGGGACCGGCCGGCTGCCGCAAATGCGAAATTCACGAAGTAATCGCCCACCTTGGAGGCCTGCAGGAAGGCCGCGAAGATGATGAACAGGATGATGTAGGTGGACGACACCGCCGTGGTCGGACCAAGAATACCCGCGTCGGTATAGACCTGGCTGAAGAAGCGCTGGATCGAAAGCCCCGGATAGCCAAGAAAGCCCGGCAGGTAGGGTCCGGCAAACACGTAGGCCAGGAAGACCAGCCCGATCACCACCAGCGCCATACCGGCAACGCGGCGGGTCAGCTCCATGATCAGTGCGGTACCGGCAATGGCGGCAAAGGAAATGCCAATCGGAGCAAACGATGTCCCCGTGGACATCCGCATGGTGGTGTTATAAACCACCAGGAAATAGGCCGCCACCGCCACGGAACAGACCATCAGCACCAGGTCGGGCACGCTGAACCGGGCTCGCTGGCGCTGGTGGAACCAGCTCATGATGATGCCGGTAGCGGTCGCCGCCAGCAGTGGCCAGCCGAACTGCCAGGTTTCCAGTTCGGCAGGAATCCGCATGGTGCCGCTCTGCACCATCTGGTAGAAGGAGAACGTCTGGTACAGCGCATAGAGCGCTGGCAACAGGGCAATCGCGCCAATCCAGGTGGTCCAGCGGTGACGGGCCGGGCCTTCCTCGGCAGACACAAAGCGGGCACCGGCATACAGGATAAAACCGAGCACCAGGGCACCGGCAATATGCACGATACGGAACGACCAGGTCTCAAGCGGCGCGATGTTCAGGGTGTAAAGGTGGAACGCTGAATAGGCGATGGCCAGCAGCGTCACGAATTTCAGGAGCCCGCCCTCAAAGACCCTGCGGTTAGCTTCAACGGGTTCCTCGTCCACATCGTGGGCAAGCATGTGATCGTCATCGGGCAAGACGCCGTCGGACGATTGGGTGGAGCCGTCTTTGGGATATTGTTCTGTGGTCATGATAAACCCTGCTTACAGAAAAACCGGAGTCGGCCAATGACCGACTGCACCGAGGAGGGCCGCAGGGGCGACCCTCCTCAACGCGATGGTTACTACTTGATCATGCTGTCTTCGATCGGGTAACCGTTCTCGTTGAACCAGCGGGCTGCACCTGGATGCCAAGGCAGCACGTTGTTTTTGCTGTAGTTTTCGGGAACGGAGTTCTGCGCAGCCTTGTGGATGGAGACCATCTTGTCGTTGTTCTCCATGGTCAGCTTGGTGATTTCGTACACAAAGCTTTCCGGCATGTCGCAGTTCACCATGGCGAAGTTCCACATCGACACCACACGAGAAGGCTCGTTCAGGGACTGATAGGTACTGGCCGGGATAACGAACTCGGCGACGGGGAAGTTATCAATGACCTTCTTCGCTTGGGCATCGTTCATGCTGATGATGTTCACGTCGGTCTGCACCTCCAGCTGGCTGACCGCCGGAATCGGAATACCCGCCGCAAACGCCACCACGTCGATCAGGCCATCCTGCAGCTGACCACCCAGGTCGGACCAGCTGCCGTTGCGACGCTCAAAGTCCACGCCCAGGGTTTCCATCATGCGTGGGAAGTAGGTGTCGGAGGTCGAACCCGCCGGGCCGAAACCGATGGTGGCGCCATCAGGAATATCCTCGATGGAGGTAATGCCGGAACTGGACAGCGCGGTCACCGAGAACGGCGTTTCGTACATCGGGAACATGGCGCAGACATTGTCCATGTTCATTCCCGGGGCGAGTGGACTGTTGCCTTCCATGGATTCGCGGGCCGGTCCCATCGTGGTCAGGCCGAACTTCAGATCACCCGTGTGGACCAGAGCCATGTTCTGCATCGGTCCGCCCGTGATTTCGGCACCGCCCGAGACATTCAGGTTTTCCGCGACGAAGTTGGCCCACCCTGAGCCATAGGCGAAGTAGGTTCCCCCCTGGCTTGCGGTGCCAACGGTGAAATTGTCCGGCCATTCAGAACGGTCCTGGGCAACTGCAGGGTTTGCAACAACGAGAGTAGAGGCGAACGCCGCCGCCATTACAGCTTGGGTTTTCATAGAGAGTGCTCCCCGTTTCATTTTGTTTGTTGGGTGCTACTAGACGGAGCCATCAGAAACTCCGGTGATTCTCTAGCAGCAAGGAGCAGACCACATTGAAAAAGTTCTTTTAAAACAGCGCCCTTCTGAAAAGCACTGACCTTTCCCACTAAAAAATGGGTGCATTCTCACCCATCCTTTTCGGGTAATGGGTGGAACTTCACACTCAGCTTGGTCGGCGAACAGGGCTTGCGGGAAAGGAAGGGTTGGGACCGGGGCTGATCAACGCCCCTGCAGAGTGGCCACCAGCCGGCGACCACTGGCGTGATCCCGGTGTTCACAGAGGTAGATGCCCTGCCAGGTACCGAGCGCCAGCCGACCGTGGTTAATCGGCAGGGTCAGGGACGGGCCAATCAGGATGTTCTTGATGTGAGCCGGCATATCGTCCGGCCCTTCCATGATATGCGCATAGTGCAGGGCACATTCTCCGGCACCATCACATTGAAATGTCGTTCCAGATCACCGCGAACGTCCGGATCGGCGTTCTCGTTGATCGCCAACGAGGCCGACGTGTGCTGGATGAACAGGTGCAGCAGGCCAACCTCGCAGTCGGTCAGGTCGGGCGCCTGCGCCAGAACGTCGCGAGTCACCAGATGGAAGCCGCGGGGCAGCGGCGGGAGATCGACAAACGTTTGTTCCCAGATCATGGCCTGCCCTCCCCTTATTTCTGGTTTTCATCCCACGGATGAACTGGCACCACTTCATCGCCCACGTCTGACTCGTAACTGCTGCGGAAATACTGCATGGCCTTTTCGGCCTCGTTCAACTCGTCAAAACGGGCAACGTGGTAAATGGCTTCGCCCTCGTTCACCAACGGCAGATTGTTCACACAGATGACAATGCCCGAACAGGGGGAAAGCACCGCGCTTTCCGATTCCCCGAAGGGATCCGCCACCATGGCCAGCCTCTGCCCCTTACGAACCTTCTGGCCCAGCCTTGCCACCGGGCGCATGATGCCATCGATGTCAGTACGCACCCATTGTGAATTGGCGGCGGTTTCCGACCGCTTTTTCGGAGCCTTTGGCCCTTTCTTCGCGGGTATCATTTCCAGCTCGCGCATGACCCGGACCACCCCTTTCACGCCACTGGAAATCACCACGTCGTCAAAGCGCAGGGCCTCACCACCCTCGAAGGTGATGACCGGAATATCCTGGGAATCTGCATAAGCACGCAGGCTGCCCTCCCGCAGACTGGCATTGATAATGATGGGCGCCCCAAACGCCTCAGCCATACGGATCGTTTCCGGGTTCTTCAGCTCTGCCCTTATCTGCGGAAGATTGAATCGGTGGATTGCCCCCGTGTGCAGGTCGATGATATGGGACACGTTTTCCATGATCTGGGTGCGCAACAGGTAAGCGATGCGACCGCCCAGCGATCCACTCTCGGTACCCGGGAAACAACGATTCAAGTCCCGACGGTCCGGTAGATAGCGGGTGCGTTGCACGAAGCCGAAGATGTTTACAATCGGCACCGCCACCAGCGTGCCGCGCAGGTGACGCAGCGCGGAGTTCTTGAGCACACGGCGGACGATTTCCACTCCATTGATCTCGTCCCCATGAATGGCTCCACAGACCATCAACACCGGGCCTGCGCGTCGACCATGCACCACCTCCACCGGAATATGCAGCGGCGTGTGGGTATACAGCTTGGCAACCGGCACTTCGACCGTCTGACGGGTGCCTGCTGGAATTTCGTGATCGGCAATGACAAAAGGAGCCCTTGCGGCCATATCAGCCGCCCCCGCCTTTGGTGCGGGTTTTCCAGGGCTTCTGGTTCTTCTCGGTCCAGTTGATGATCATGCCGGCAATGTTCTTGCCGGTGGCGTTTTCAATGCCTTCCAGCCCCGGCGAGGAGTTCACTTCCATCACCAGCGGCCCCCGGCTCGAGCGCAATAGGTCAACCCCGGCCACGTTCAACCCCATCGCCTTGGCGGCGGCAATCGCCGTGCGGCGCTCCTCCGGGGTAATCCGCACAAGCGAAGCACTGCCGCCACGATGCAGGTTCGACCGAAACTCACCTTCCGCACCCTGACGTTTCATCGCCGCAATCACCTTGTCACCAATAACGAAACAGCGAATGTCCGCACCGCCCGCTTCCTTGATGAATTCCTGCACCAGAATGTCGGCTTTCAGACCCATGAACGCCTCGATCACGCTCTCGGCGGCCTTGCGGGTTTCCGCCAGCACCACACCAATGCCCTGGGTGCCCTGCAACAATTTGATCACCACCGGCGCCCCACCCACCATTTTCAGCAGTTCGGGGACGTTATCCGGCTTGTTGGCAAACCCGGTCACCGGCATTCCCACACCCTTGCGGGCCAGCAGTTGCAGCGAACGCAGCTTGTCCCGGGAACGGGTTATAGCCACGGATTCGTTCAGTGGGAATACGCCCATCATTTCGAACTGGCGCAACACCGCTGTCCCGTAGAAGGTAACCGAAGCGCCGATACGAGGAATGACCACGTCATACGCTTCCAGTACCTCTTCGTGGTAATGGATCTTGGGTTGAGCAGAGGTGATGTTCATGGAGCAGTGTAGGCAGTCAATGACTCTGACCTCATGGCCACGATTGATGCCCTCCTCTACCAGGCGGCGAGTGGAATACAGGTTCTTGTTACGGGATAAGACCGCAATTCTCATTTTTCAGTCCTTAGGGCCGGTTCACCGGCAAGATAAGAAGCTTCGGGGTATACCACCGAGCGACCAGACATCGCGGTGCGCCCCAGTAACATCCGAAACCGCATCGAGTCCCGGTTGGTCAGTGTCATTTCAATCGGCCAGCTCTGGTCACCCACCACGAGGGTGGTCTCGATCACGAGGCGTATCTCCTTATGCCCCCCGGAATCCGACACATTGCGCTCGTCCAGCACTTTGGCATCGCACTCCACCATGTTGTGCATGTCGTTCTGCACCGGATGGACCCAGAACCGGACGCGGCGCTCGCCGTTCTCAGTGTAGGGCTCTGTGCGGAAGGTATGCAGACAGGAGGTGCGGGCACCGGTGTCCACCTTGGCCTTGATGCGGCTGATATCCAGATCCGGCAACGCCACCCACTCCCGCCAGCCCAGTCCGACCTTGTTATCGTTGGCTTTGGGGGGGATGGGTTTGATCACTTCAACGGTCTTCGTCGACATCCAGGGTTTCCTTGTTAGCATGTGTCTCCGGTCCCAGCAGCTGCACGCGGAAGGGTTCGGAATGGCTACCCGCGTAGACACTGGTGTGCGGGAAAGGTATCTCGACGCCTTCCCGATCCAGAGCCTTCTTGATCGCGACCATGATACTGCTGCGCCCATCCAGGACTTTGTCCTTGGGCACCCAGAAAGAGAACTGAAGATCCACAGACGATGGTCCGAACGCGGTTACCAGCACAAATGGCTTGGGCTCTTCCAGGCAAACAGGGTTCTTTTCGGCCAGCCTCAACAGAAGAGCTTCAACTCGTTCCACATCTTCAGCGTAGGCAATACCCACCGTGAGGTCGAGCCTACGAATGGGAAAACGGGAGCGATTCACCACCCGTGTTTTGATCAGGGTCTCATTGGGAATCCGCACATAAAGGTTATCTGGCGTTCGCAACTTTACGCTCAGCATATCAATGCCGACCACTTCACCGACGGTCGCATCAACTTCGATCACATCGCCAATTTCGAAGGGCTTCTCCACCAGCAGGAACAAGCCGCTGATCATGTTGGACGCGGAGGTCTGGGATGCAAAGCCAATGGCTATGGTCAGAATACCCGCTGCTCCAAGCACCACATCAAGCGAGAACCCCGCCTCCCGGAGGGCGGCAATGGCAAACAGTAGCGCAATGAGATAAAACACCAGGCGGCGAACCATAACAGTGTGGTGCCGCGTGCTTCTCTGCTCCATGAAGCGGGAGACGCTGCGCGCTGCCAGCGAGGCCAGCACCACCCCCAGAACCAGCAGAAAGATCGAACTGACCCACTTTCCCCAGGCAACACCGTTGAAGACCGACACGACGCCGGCTTGTATTTGCTCCAGCAAAACTTCGACTCCCTAAACTGGGCGGTTAACCAAACATCCGATCAAAGGCACGGACCAGCCGGCCCCGGGTCATGTTTTCACGGGCCGGCCCGACAGGCTGACACTCGCCGGCCGCCGCCAGCAGCGTCTGCTCCACGTGCAGGCTGGCCGAGTTCATTTCGGTTTCACACTCCACCGTCACACCCGGCGTCCATAACTGTCCCCGCTCATTCAGGTGCAGTGATAGCAACGGCGTCGGCAAGCTGAACCGTTCCAGCAGCAAAGGCTCCTCCCGTCGGTTGACGATGGTCACCGGCGTCACTGCACGCCAGGGCCGCTTGGGCACGGCTTCGAGAACCAGGCGGGCGTAGCTGGAGGAGGAGTAGCACAACTCGCCTTCCATGGTGTTCCGTCCGACCCAGGTCAGTGACGGCGCACCGAGAGGAATCTCGGTCAGCACCGTCTGCTGGTCCCCCACGCAGACCTTCATCCAGACCACGGTGCCGACATAGATCACGCAGCGACCGCCCGCGGGAATGGTGAGCGACTGATAGGGGCGAATCACGGTGGGCAGGGCGGCAACGGCGGGAATAAAGGTGACCGTTTCGGCTTCACCGGAGCGAATAAAGCGCTGGAGCGGCACGTCGGATGACGGCAGAGTGTGGCTGATGGTCTCTGTCCAGGTGACGGGATCGGTATCCGGTTCCATGGTCTGGGAACGCACCTGCCACTCCTTATCCAGCAAGGTCACCCAGAGGCGCACCTGCCCCAACTGGTGAGACTGGGTCTGCCCGGAAGCCAGGTTATAGGGTTTAGCCCAAACGCCATCGCGCCGGCCGTCGGTTTCGGAATCCATCTGCGCCACGTATCTCCTTGCAGTCCGGGGGCAATTTCAACTTACTATAATCCAATCATGGCACCTCAGCGAATATCCAAGTCTGTGATTTTATTGAAACACCGGCATGTATTTACCCCTATGCCCGGAAGCACAACGTGACACAGGAATTTCCATGAAACATCTGGTCTGGTTCCGGAATGACCTCCGGATAGCTGACAACCCTGCCCTAACCGCCGCCTGCAAGGAAACGTCGGCGGTACACGCCTGTTTTGTCGTCTCCCCGGAGCAATGGCTGGAGCACGACTGGTCGCCCGCCCGGGTGCATTTCGTCATCGCCCACGCGAACGCGCTTTCGGAGGAACTGGCGAAGCTGGGTATTCCGCTCACCTTCATCATGGCCAGCCGATTCGATGACAGCGTCGACAGGGTTGAGCAGTTCTGCCGCGACCACGACATTTCCCGGGTGCACTTTAACGAAGAGTATGGCGTCAACGAGCGACGCCGGGACAAGGCACTGAAACACCGACTGGACAAGCTGGATATCGGGGTCAGCAAGTACCGGGATCAGACCGTCGCGCCGGTGGGCGAAATCCTCACCCAGCAGCAGGAGCCCTATTCCGTTTTCACCCCCTTTTCACGACGCTGGCGCAGCTGGGTCGAAGAAACCCAGCCAGTCGCATTCCCGATTCCGCCAGCCCAGGGTGACCCCATCACCCCGGACCGGATGGACGACCTCCCGGAGCCGTTCCGGCACGCACCAACGGCCCTGGTGGAAACGGGTGAAGACGCGGCCCACAGACAACTGGAGGCTTTCCTGGGCGAACATGCCGGCGCGTACAAAGACGCACGCGACTTCCCCGCCATAGACGGCACCAGCCGGCTGTCGCCCTATCTGGCCAACGGGGTTCTTTCCGGCCGCCAATGCCTGCTGGCAGCGCGCCAGGCCCAGGGCATGGGCGGCAACCAGGAAGGCCTGATGACCTGGGTAAACGAAATTGCCTGGCGGGATTTCTACGTCAACATTCTGTACCACTATCCTCGGGTCAGCATGCACCGGGCGTTCAAGCCGGAAACCGAAGCGCTGGTATGGAATGAACCGGGAGAAAAGTTTGAAGCCTGGAAGGCAGGGCATACCGGCATTCCCATCGTTGATGCCGCCATGCGTCAACTGAACGAAACCGGCTGGATGCACAACCGCCTGCGCATGGTTACCGCCATGTTCCTGACCAAGAACCTGTTCATCGACTGGCGTCTGGGCGAAGCCTATTTCATGTCGAAACTGGTGGACGGTTTCCTCGCTTCGAACAACGGCGGCTGGCAATGGAGCGCCTCAACGGGCACCGACGCCGCACCGTATTTCAGAGTCTTCAATCCAGTGACCCAGAGTGAGCGGTTCGATCCAAAGGGAGAGTTTATCCGCCAGTGGGTGCCTGAGCTGGCAAAGCTTGACGGCAAACGCATTCACGATCCCGGCAAAGGCGGCGTGATTCCCGGAGGGTATCCAAGACCGATTGTCGATCTGAAGGAAAGTCGGAAGGACGCGATAGCCCAGTTTCAGGCGCTCAAAGACTGAATTCAGGTTTGGTGCGGCAGCGGACTGGAAGGCCACTGCCATCCGATTACGAGGGTTTGCAGACAGGGCACTCCGGATCCCGCGCCAGTTTCATTTCGCGCCACTGCATGTCCCAGGCATCAAGAATCAGAAGCCGACCGATCAGTGGCTTACCAACACCGGAGATCACTTTGATCGCCTCCATCGCCTGTGCGGCGCCGATCATACCCACGAGGGGCGCAATTACCCCGGCTTCCGAGCAGGTCAGATCCTCGTTGCCTTGTTCAGGGTAGAGGCAGTGGTAACAGGGACTGCCTTTCACCCTTGAATCGTAAACCGACAGTTGGCCCTCACCGCGGATGGCGGCACCGGATACCAGCGGCACCCTGGCCGCCACACAGGCACGATTGAGAGTAAAGCGGGTGTTGAAGTTGTCGCTGCAATCCACCACCAGGCTGGCTTCATTAACGCGTCGCGTCAGCGCGTCACCCTCGAGGCGCTGGTTCAGAGCAGTTACCGAAACCAGCGGATTGATTCGCCGTACTCGCTCGGCCAGTGCTTCGGCCTTGGATTGGCCCAGCTGACCCTGCTCAAAGCCGATCTGGCGCTGCAGGTTGGCCAGCTCAATGTCGTCGTCATCCACCAGCGTGAGCTGCCCCACTCCCGCTGCGCCGAGATACAGCGCCACAGGGCAACCCAGACCGCCGGCCCCGATAACCAGTACACGGGCCCCCTTGAGCCTTTCCTGGCCCGCGACATCGAACTTCGGCATCAGTATCTGCCGGCTGTAGCGTAACAGTTCGTCATCACTGAGCATGTTGATCTCCTGTGGTCTTGCGCCTGAATTCGGGGGAACCGGTCCACTGTCCCAGCGTCATCCGGTCGCGATTACCGTAGTCTCTCCGGCTCTCTACCGCCACAAATCCTCTGGTCTCAAACAGTGAACGGACCGCCCCGGCCTGATCGAAGCCATGCTCTACCAGCAGCCAGCCGCCCGGCTCCAGCCAATCCGGAGCCTGCTCGACAATCAGCCGCAGATCATCCAGGCCATCAGCCCCGGACACCAGCGCAGACGTAGGTTCGAACCGGACATCGCCCAGCCCGAGGTGATGGTCGGCACTGGCGATGTAGGGAGGGTTAGACACGATCAGATCGAACTTTCCGGCATTCAAGCCGGAAAACCAGGAACTTTGCACCACCTGGACCAGCAGCTTCAGGTCGACGGCATTACGCCTTGCCAGTTTGACGGCCTCAGCCACACAGTCACATGCACTCACCTGCCAGCCGGCATGCTCACTGGCCAGGGCCAGGGCAATGGCTCCCGTGCCCGTGCCCAAATCCAGAACCCGGGCGTCGGTCGGCAGCGACAAGGACAGCGCAGTTTCCACCAGGCACTCGGTGTCCGGCCGGGGAATCAATGTCGAGGGGCTGACATGTAAAGGAAGAGACCAGAATTCCTGATGCCCGAGCAGATAGGCAACCGGCTTGCCACTCCCCCGCTCGGATACCAGCTCGTCGAATCGGGCGGCATCGGTGGGGGAAACCTCCCGCTCCGGCCAGGCCCGGAAGCTGGTTCGGCCAAGCCCGGTCACATGGCTCAACAGCAATTCCGCATCCAGTCTCGGAGAGTCACTGGCAATACGCTCCGCCGCTTGCTGCAACAGGCTCTCACAGGTCAGTGAGGGTTTACTGGTCATCGGCGAGTGAGGCCAGCAGCTCGGCTTGATGCTCCTGCTGCAATGGCACAATGACCGCGTCCAGATCGCCGGACACGACCTCATCAAGCTTGTAAAGGGTCAGGTTGATTCGGTGATCGGTAACCCGCCCCTGGGGAAAGTTATAGGTACGGATGCGCTCGGAGCGGTCGCCGCTGCCAACCAGACTCTTGCGGGTCTCGGCCACGGATTTTTGCTGGCGCTCCACCTCGGCGTTCTGCAACCGGGACGCCAGAAAGCTCATGGCCTTGGCGCGGTTCTTGTGCTGGGAACGCTCTTCCTGACACTCCACCACAATGCCGGTGGGCAGGTGCGTGATCCGGATGGCGGAGTCGGTCTTGTTAACGTGCTGACCACCCGCACCGGAGGCCCGGAAGGTATCGACCCGAAGATCACCCTTGTTGATTTCCACCGCCTCGGCCTCATCCGCTTCCGGCATGACCGCTACCGTGCAGGCCGAAGTGTGGATCCGGCCCTGGGATTCGGTTTCCGGGACCCTCTGGACCCGATGGGCACCGGATTCGAATTTCAGCGCCCCGTAGACACCGTCGCCCACTACCCGGGCGATGATTTCCTTGTAGCCTCCGTGCTCACCCTCGCTTTCACTGAGCACTTCCACCTGCCAGCGGCGACGTTCCGCATAGCGGCTGTACATCCGGAACAGATCGCCGGCAAAAATGGCGGCTTCATCGCCACCGGTTCCCGCACGCACTTCCAGGAAAACGTTCTTGCCGTCATTGGGATCCTTGGGCAGCATCAGACGCTGCAATTCCTCGTCCAGCTCCTCGCTCTTTTGCTCTGCGGCCTCCAGCTCATCGGCCGCCATCTCGCGCATGTCCGCGTCGCTGTCTTTCGACAGCTCCCTGGCCTCTTCAATATCTGCCAGCGACTGGCGCCAGGCCTCGAAGCAATGCACGATCGGTTCGATCTCTGCAAACTCGCGGGACAGGTCGCGAAACTGGTTCTGATTGGCAATTACGGAGGCATCGCTGAGCAATGCGCTGACCTCCTCGAAACGATCAACAAGCTGTTCGAGGCGGGATTGAATCGATGGTTTCATAGTTTTTCCGGGGTGGTCGGCTCGTCTGCTTCCAGAACATCCAGCTGGTGCAACTCACGCAGCCATTCGGTCACCTCGGGACGCCCTTCGGTGGTCGCCTTGCGAACCTGAACCGATGGTTCATGCAGAAGTTTGTTGGTCAGGCCTCGAGCCAGGCTGCGCAGTACCGTTTCCGGATCGCCGCCGTTACGAAGCGTGCGCAGGGCTTTTTCGGTTTCCGTATCGCGCAGGATCTCGGCTCGCTGACGGAACTGCTTCAGGGTAGATACGGCGTCCAACGCACGGAGCTGGTTCAGGAAGTCCTGCACGCCCGCTGCCACCAGATTTTCAGCCTCGCGGGCCGCCCCCTCGCGAGACCGGATATTCTCCTCGATGACCTGGCGCAGGTCGTCCACGGTATAGAGATAGACATCGGCCAGGGAGGCCACTTCCGGTTCGATATCCCGGGGTACAGCAATATCCACCATGAAATACGGCCTGTGCTTGCGCTTCTTCAGCGCACGTTCGACAGCGCCCTTACCCAAAATTGGCAAAGGACTGGCGGTCGAGGAAATAATAATGTCGACGTCGGTCAGGTGGTCGGGGATTTCCGACAACAGAATACCCTTGCCGCCGTATGACTCCGCCAGTCCCTGCGCCCGCTCCAGTGTACGGTTGGCAACGAGGAAATCCTTCACCCCGGCGTCGGCCAGGTGCCGCGCTACCAGCTCGATGGTCTTCCCGGCTCCGATCAGCAACGCCTTGTTGCGGCCCATGTCCGCAAAGATATGGTGAGCCATGCTGACAGCGGCGTAGGCCACCGACACCGGGTTTTCACCGATGGCGGTCTGGGTGCGCACGCGTTTGGCCACGGAAAAGGTCTGCTCGAACAGCCGGGACAGAAACGAGCCGCTGGCCTCGTTTTCCCTGGCGAGGGCATAGGCGTCCTTTAACTGCCCGAGAATTTGCGGCTCTCCCAGAACCATCGAATCCAGCCCCGCGGCAACCCGCATCACATGCCGGACCGCGTCGGCATCGCGATGCACGTACAGAGAGTGCTCAAGCTCGGCAGCGTCCAGATCGTGAAAACCGGCCAGCCAGCGTAAAACCGAAGGCGCGCAATCGTCATCTCCGGCCAGATAGAGCTCGGTGCGGTTGCAGGTGGAGAGAATGGCTGCTTCAGAGGCACCCGAAGCGGCCCGCAACTCGGCAAACGCTTCGGCCATGCGCTCGGGCGTGAACGCGACGCGCTCACGCAACTCCACCGGAGCGGTGCGATGATTGATTCCGAGCGTTACCAGTGCCATCTCGTGGGTGAACAACCTTATGCAAACAGGGGTTAATTGTCGCCATTTTAACGGTCAGCGTCCTCCGCTGCCACCCAAATGCCACAGCGCTTCGGCAAGTGCGGACAGGTTGGGCAAGATCAGACGCTTATGCCATTATAGGGAACCGGCCGAGGCCGAGAGCCGATCCAGCTCAAATAAAGCCGCTGATTGGCGCTTATTTCTGATGCGTTGTCGACAGATTCACGGGAAGTTGCATGCACAAATCCGCACCGTTTTTGGTTAGCTGCCTGATTGGCCTCTCTCTGGCAGGCTGTGCCGGTCTCACGGGCCCCAAGGAAGAAACCGATACTCAGGAGCCCGCGCCCACGAAGGCTGAAACTTCCAGAGAAGACAGCATCGAGTACGCTGACTTCGAACCGGACGTCCTCTACCTCCTTTTATCCGGGGAGATTGCCGCCCAGCGAGGCCGCTTCGACGTCACCCTAGTCAATTATCTGAAGGCGGCCCAGAAATCCCGGGACGCCGGCGTCATCGAGCGCGCCATGCGCATTGCCCAATCGCTGAACGGGGATAACGCCCAGAAGCAACTCGCCGATCTCTGGCTCGAAGTCGATCCTGACAACCTGCAGGCACTTCGGGTATCAGCCATTCAGGCCGTGAAACGAAACGAACTGGACGTTGCGCTCGGCTACATGGAAAAAATCATGGACCAGGGTGGCGACGCAGACTTTGACAGCCTGGCCGCCATGGCTGGCAATCTGCCCCCGGAACAGCAGGAGGAACTGCTCGTCCTCTATAAGGAACTGGCAGACCGACATCCGGATTCTCCCGAGCTCGAGTACAGCATCGCCCTGCTCCTGAAAGTGACCGGCGATCCGGGGCAAGCGCTCGATCGGCTCGACCCGCTGCTCGAAGACAGCCCAAGCTTCCAGCCAGCAATCATCCTCAAGGGCGACCTGCTCTATCAGGCGAATGCGAAGCAGCAGGCGCTCGACTACCTGATGATCAATACCCGCCGCTTCCCGGCCAATCGCCAGATGGGCACCCTCTATGGTCGAATGCTGATCGGCGAAGGCGAGTTGCAGGCCGCCCAGGATGAATTCAACCGCCTGGCCCAGCAGTACCCCAACAACCCCGGCCTCAAACTGTCTCATGCTCTGGTGGCACTGGAGAACGGTCAGACCAACCTGGCAAGGCAGGAGCTGACCGAACTTATCGAGCAGGGTCACCACACCAATGAGGCCAACTACTACCTGGGCCGCATTGAAGATCAGGACGGGAACACCCAGCTGGCCATTGGCTACTACATGGGCGTGAAGCAGGGTAACTACTACTTCCCGGCCCTGGCACGGACAAGCGCCCTGCTCGCGGCCGACGACAGACTGGATGAGGCAGTCGCCAACATCCGCAACCTCAAGGATGCCAACCCGGAACAGGCCGAGAACTTCTGGCTCCTGGAAGTGAACCTGTTGCTCGACCAGAACCAGCAAGAGGCGGCACTGGAAACCGCGACTAAGGCACTGGAAGAACACCCCGACAACATCCAGATCCGTTATGCCCGCGCCATGCTGCTCGACACCATGGATCAGCCTGGACGCGCAGAGAATGATCTCAAACAGATCATTAATGAAGATCCCGGCAATGCCGTGGCCCTGAACGCACTGGGCTATATCCTGACCACCCGGACTGACCGGCTCGGGGAGGCCCGAAGCTATATTGAACGCGCGCTGGCTCTGGACCCTGAGAACCCGGCGATTCTCGATAGCATGGGCTGGGTATTGTTCCAGGAGGGCCAGATCAAGCCGGCCCTGGATTACCTGGCCCGAGCCTGGTCCGCTTACCCGGACCCGGAAGTTGCTGCCCACTACGGCGAGGCATTGTGGATGAGCGGCGCCGAAGAACAGGCGCGCATCGTCTGGAAAGAAGGCCTGGAACAGGACGCCGATCACGATGTGCTGCGCGAGACCATCGAGCGACTGACTGATAATGGTGACCTTTGATGGCCCGATCGCTCCGGCTCTGGCTGATCCTGCCGCTACTGGCGCTGATTGGCGCCTGTACCACGATCCAACTGGAACCATTGCCCGAGGGCATGACCGATCAGCCACCCGCGAACTGGGCTGAACGAAGCCAGCAACTCACCCAATTCAATCACTGGCGCCTGATGGGCAAGCTGGCCGTGCGCCAGCCCTCGGACAGCGGCACGGCCCTGATTAACCACTGGATCCAAAACGGCGAGGCCTACGACCTGGCCCTGTCCTCATCCTTCCTCGGCATGGGCAGCACCACCCTGAAAGGTGTGCCCGGCTTCATTGAGCTGACCCTGCCCAGTGGCGACACCTACCGCTCCGGGGAGCCCGAGGCCCTGGTGGAGGCGGCTACCGGCTGGCAATTGCCCCTGAATCATCTGGTCTGGTGGATCCGGGGCCTGCCCGACCCGGGTGACGATTTCCGATTGCTGTTTGATGAAAGCAGTCAGCTCGCCATGATTCGTCAGGCGGGCTGGGAGATTCGCTACGACCGCTGGCAGCAGTTCCTGCCCGACCACCCCACTCTGCCGGCAAAAATCACGGCCTTGAAGGACGACAAGCGCGTTCGCCTGGTGGTCAGTGAATGGAACAGGCACAAGGCGGACCAGTGAGCACCGAGATTACCCTGCCAGCTCCGGCCAAACTGAACCTGTTCCTGCACATCGTCGGCCGCCGTCCTGACGGCTACCACGAACTGCAAACCCTGTTTCAGTTCCTGGACTATGGCGACGACATCACCTTTGCCCTCACCCCCGAACGGCCCGGCATTCGACTGACCAACTCCCTCGACGAAGTACCGGACGACGACAATCTGATTGTCCGGGCGGCAAAGACATTGGCGGCATTGGCGACCAACCCGCTGCCCGGCGTCAGCATCGGCATCACCAAACGCCTGCCCATGGGCGGCGGCCTTGGCGGTGGCAGCTCAAACGCCGCCACCACGTTGCTGGGCCTCAATTATCTCTGGCAACTGAACCTGTCCATTGACGAACTGGCCGAACTTGGGCTCACCCTCGGTGCCGACGTTCCGGTCTTCGTTCGAGGCCATGCCGCCTTCGGCGAAGGTGTTGGCGAGCAGCTGACGCCGGCCTGCCCACCGGAAGACTGGTTCGTGGTTTTGAAGCCCGCCTGCAACATCAACACTGGCAAGATTTTTTCCGAGGAAGGGTTGACAAGGGACACCCCGAGAATCACAATAGCGCCCGCTTTTGAGGGAGACGCCTCGAGGTACCGAAACGACTGTGAGGATGTAGTTCGCAAACTGTATCCTGAGGTTAACCAAAGCCTGGAATGGCTTGCACAATTCGGACCTGCAAGATTAACCGGAACCGGGGCTTGCATATTTGGACGTTTCCCGACAGAATCCGCAGCCCGGATTATCTGGGAAAGCAAACCCTCCGGCGTCACGGGGTTCGTAGCTAAAGGGGTGAACAGTTCACCTCTACACAAAAAGCTAACAGAGCTGGAATGATGCCAAAAAAGCACGATACTGGGGTGTCGCCAAGTGGTAAGGCAACGGGTTTTGATCCCGTCATGCGCAGGTTCGAATCCTGCCACCCCAGCCACCTTTCTCCCGCTTCTTCTGAATCAAACGCCGATACTGAGAAGGATGCCGTCGTGTCCAAACTGATGATTTTCGCTGGCAATGCCAACCCCGAGCTTGCCAAAGCCATCGCGCAGAAACTCCACATTCCCATGGGTCAGGCCACCGTAGGCCGCTTCAGCGACGGTGAAACCACCGTTGAGATCAATGAGAATGTTCGCGGCCATGATGTCTTCATCATCCAGCCGACCTGCTACCCCACGAACGATAACCTGATGGAACTGATCGTGATGGCCGACGCACTTCGCCGTGCCTCCGCGACACGTGTCACCGCCGTTATCCCCTACTACGGATACGCGCGCCAGGATCGTCGGGTACGCTCAACACGGGTCGCCATCAGCGCCAAGGTCGTGGCAGACATGATCTCCAGCATCGGCGTGGACCGAGTCCTGACCGTTGACCTGCACGCCGACCAAATCCAGGGCTTCTTCGACATTCCGGTGGACAACATCTACGCCACCCCGGTGATGCTCGAAGACATCGAAAAGCAGCGCTTCGAAAACTTTATCGTCGTTTCCCCCGATGTCGGCGGCGTTGTTCGCGCCCGTGCCGTCGCCAAGAAGCTGGACGATGCCGACCTGGCCATCATCGACAAGCGCCGCCCGAAGGCCAACGTGTCCCAGGTTATGCACATTATTGGCGACGTGAAAGACAAGACCTGCATTCTGGTCGACGACATCATTGATACCGCCGGCACCCTGTGCAAGGCGGCCAACGCGCTTAAAGAGCATGGCGCGGCACGCGTGGTGGCATACATCACCCACCCGGTGCTTTCTGGTCCGGCGATCGACAATATCAACGCCTCACAGCTGGATGAGCTCGTGGTCTGCGACACCATTCCGGTGAGTGACAAAGCGAAGAATTGTGATAGAATCCGCGTCCTCGGAATGGCCGGCCTGATGGCAGAGTCCATCCGCCGCGTCAGTAACGAGGAGTCGATCAGCGCCATGTTCGACAATGCCTGAACAGGCTTAGAGCTTTAGTTACCAGGCACAACAAGCAGTTACCGGGTCGGGAGCCTAATCAGGCTCCCGACTCTTTTAGTCGGTCGGAAAAATCCGGCTTTTCAGAAACATCACCTGATCCAACGCCTGGTCGCGGGCAGTTCAGGTGACGATTGAGGTTACTACCATGTCTCAGGAATTTGTTATCGAAGCATTTCCTCGCGACGATCAGGGGAGAGGTGCGAGCCGCCGCCTGCGTCGTGAGGAACGGAAAATCCCGGCCATCATCTATGGTGGCAACAAGGATGCTACTCCGATCGCCATCTGGCACAACGAGCTGAAGAAGGCTCTGGAGAACGAAGCGTTCTTCTCTCACGTTCTGACCGTTGAGCTGAACGGCAAGAAAGAAAGCGTGATCCTGAAGGATCTGCAGCGTCACCCGTACAAGCCTATCCTGACGCACGCTGACTTCCTGCGCGTCGACAAGGATCACGAGATCCACGTCAACGTACCGCTGCACTTCGTGAACGAAGAAACCGCACCGGCCATCAAGCTGCACGGCGGCGTTGCCAACCACCAGATCAACGAAGTGGAAGTGATCTGTCTGCCGCAGAACCTGCCTGAGTTCATCGAAGTCGACATGACTTCCGTTGAAATGGATCAGGTGGTTCACCTGAGCGACCTCAAACTGCCGGAAGGTGTTCGTGTTGCCGCCCTGCTGCAAGGCGAAGATCACGATCTGCCGGTTGTCGCTATTCACAAGCCGCGCGGTGCCAAGACCGATGACGCGGAAGAAGGTGAAGAAGGCGAAGAAGGCGGCGAAGAGAAGGAGTAAGCACTCCGGGGGCAATGGTGAATGGCACAGGATATTGTCATGGTGGTCGGTCTGGGTAATCCCGGCCCCGACTACGAGAATACCCGCCACAATGCCGGCGCCCTGTTCGTCGAAGCTCTGGCCCGCCATGCGGGCCAGACGCTCCGTCCCGAAAAGAAGTACCACGGGCTGTACGCCCGCATTCAGCTGCACGGCCTCGACCTGCACCTGCTGAATCCCTCCACGTTCATGAACCGCAGCGGCCTGTCCATCAAGGCTCTGGCGGACTTCTTCAAGATTGCTCCCGAACAGATCCTGGTTGCGCACGACGAGCTCGACCTCCCCCCCGGCACCGCCAAGCTCAAGAAAGGCGGCGGCCACGGCGGCCATAATGGTCTTCGGGACACCATTGCCCATCTGGGCACCAGAGACTTCCAACGCCTGCGTTTGGGCATCGGCCATCCCGGAGACAGCCGAAAGGTGACCGGTTTTGTTTTAGGCCGGCTCGGCAAGAAGGAAACCGAAGAACTCAACGCAGTATTCGACGAAGTCATGCGGGTGCTACCGGATGCCGCCAGCGGCAAACTGGCCGCCGCCATGAACCGCCTGCACAGCTTCAAACCTGCGCCCTGAGGGGGCACTTCCCCTTACTCGCACCCGCCGGCAGACACCGGTATAATCCGCCCACATTTTTTCAGTACCAGCAGAGGCATTCCATGGGATTTAACTGCGGCATCGTCGGCCTTCCCAACGTCGGCAAATCCACCCTGTTCAACGCATTGACCAAGTCCGGTATTGGCGCGGAAAACTTCCCGTTCTGCACCATTGAGCCGAACGCCGGTGTGGTGGCCATGCCCGACCCTCGCCTGACCAAGCTGGCCGACATCGTCAAACCCGAGCGTGTAGTGCCCACGACCATGGAGTTCGTGGACATTGCCGGTCTGGTCGCCGGCGCCTCCAAGGGTGAAGGCCTGGGCAACCAGTTCCTGGCCAACATCCGCCAGACCGACGCCATCGCCCACGTTGTCCGCTGCTTCGAAGACGGCAACGTAATCCACGTCGCCAACAAGGTCGATCCCGCCTCGGACATCGACGTTATCAACACCGAGCTGGCCCTGGCCGACCTCGACACCGTAGAAAAGGCGATCAAGCGTGTGCAACGCGTTGCCAAGAGCGGCGACAAGGAAGCAAAGGCCCAGCTGGAAATGTTCGAAAAGCTGTTGCCCGTTCTGAACGAGGGCAAGCCTGTGCGCAGCATGAATCTGGACAAAGACCAGATGACCCTGGTGCGCGAATTGTGCCTGCTCACCGTCAAGCCGACCATGTACATTGCGAACGTGAACGAGGACGGCTTCGAGAACAATCCGCATCTGGACACCGTGCGGGAAATCGCCGAATCCGAGAACGCCGTGGTGGTGCCGATCTGCAACAAGCTGGAAGCCGAGATTTCCGAACTGGAAGACGATGAGAAGGCCATGTTCCTGGATGAAATGGGCATGGAAGAGCCCGGCCTGGACCGCGTGATTCGCGCCGGCTACGGCCTCCTGGGCCTGCAGACCTACTTTACCGCCGGCGTGAAGGAAGTACGCGCCTGGACCGTAAAAATCGGCGCTACGGCCCCTCAGGCGGCCGGTGTGATCCACACCGACTTCGAACGCGGCTTCATTCGTGCCGAAGTGGTCAGCTACGACGACTACGTCCAGTACAACGGCGAAGCCGGGGCCAAGGATGCCGGCAAATGGCGTCTGGAAGGCAAGGACTACATCGTTAAGGATGGCGACGTTATCCACTTCCGGTTCAACGTTTAAGTTTTCAGAAAAAATGGGCTCGAAGCCTTGACAGGGTGAGCCCAAATACTGAAAATACGCGCCTCGTTTGGGGCGAAGCCCAGAGCGAAATGGCAAGGTAGCTCAGTTGGTTAGAGCACAGCACTCATAATGCTGGGGTCGGCGGTTCGACTCCGCCCCTTGCTACCAAGATTCGAAAAGGGCCACGATTCACGTCGTGGCCCTTTTTTCGTGCCTTGCCCCTCCCCTTTCCCTCGCCGACCATTCCGCTGCCGATGCCGCCCCTTTATCGAGAGTTTGAAGTTGACGTGCATCAACGATGATTTCCGGTGAACAGACCAGAATTCGCTGACAGGGGATTCAAGTTGGATGGTGTTATGTTCCGGGATGCTGAAGAAATCATAGTGACGCTGCCATTAGACTTGGCGGCCATTCTGTTGGTTGGCACCGGGGTAATGGTCTTTCATGAAATCAATGCAGATCTGGCTTTCCTTTTTGCCGTTTCGGCTATCGCTATTTCCAGGGTCTGGACGATGGTCTACGAGAGGCGGTGGGGAGATGACCTACCTGATCGGGAGGAGAAATCCGAGAAACAGCAGGCGGCCCTGTTCCAGAAAGCAATGGGCTATGCCGGTTTTGAGCTGGTGCTTTTTCTTGCCTTCGCCGCGTGCGGTGCCTGGATTCTCAAGATTGGCCTGGTCAATGCCGCAATCACCGGCGCCGTTCTCGTGGCCGCACACACCACCTACCTGACGATGGCGAAGATGATCACAGAAGAGCGCTGAAATCCTGCCTGAACCACTCAGAACCCCAGATACCGGTAACCGAGCTCAGCCTGATACCTGCCAATGTATTTTTCATCAATCTCGCTCACCACGCCGGCGGCGTAGGCCTCGTCGTAGCACTTATCAAACTCTGCAGCCAAAGGCGGCTTTCGGAACACCATTTTGTAGGGGGACGGATGGAAAATGGGGGCAAATCGAACCTTGGGCAACTGAGAATGCTCCGCAACCCCGGATTCCGAAGTCAGGAGCCGGCGATTCACTTCCGCCACGATCAAACCGTCGGCGAGGACTGCATCCACCCGTCCCAGAAACAGAAGGTGAGAATGGATTCTCTGATTTGCAATCTCGGACAAGGTGCGAAATCTGGATCGATAGTCCTCCAACTCGAGCAACCGGATACCATCCTTGAAGGTCACTACATCCAGACCCCAAAGATCGGCCAGTCCGGAAATCCGAGAGATCCGGTTCGCATCATACACGGCACCGTTCTGATACCAGATATAGGCCGCGGTGGAATGACCGGACAACTGCATGCCCAGGGGCACAGTCATTACGGCATCGGCCCGGTCAGAATTGCGATACGTGACGATATGCCGACCAAAGGGCTGGATCACAAATTCCGCGTCGTGGCCGCAATGCGCTAACACCTCCCGTACGGTCTCCGCATCCCTTCCGAAACCGCCCTCCTCGAACGTTCCGGGTAAATCGGGCGCCAGAATGCGAATCCGCTCGGCCAGACTGAGTTCGGCGAAGGCCATCAATAAAGACCCGCAGAAGACGACGGACAGCACCTTGTAAAGGTTCATCAATCCGGTGACCTACCCCATTGCTCTGGCCCCAAGCACCAGTTTATCGTGAGTACACCCACGCTGGATTCCGTTTCAGTGGGCGCCTGCCCGGGACAGTACGTTCAAAACGAACACCCCAGAGACGATCAGGGCCATGCCGACGACACCCCAGGCGTCCAGTTTTTGGCCAAACACGAGCCAGCCTGCAGCCGCCACGAGCACTATGCCAAGCCCTGCCCAAATTGCATACGCCGTGCCGACCGGGATGGTTCTCAATGCCAGCCCCAACAGATAAAACGCCACGCCGTAGCCGAAAATCACAATCACCGACGGCATCAGCCGGGTGAACCCCTCACTCGCCTTCAGCGAGGACGTCGCCACCACTTCCGCAACAATCGCCAGCGCCAGAAATACCCAGTTCATCATTGCAAACAACCTCCTCAAATCAAGGCGGGCCATTGTGCTTGGCCGTTTCCAAAAAATGAACCGTAGATACCGAAGGGTCAGGTTTGCGCGCAATAAATGCCCTCTTCTCGCGGCCGTCAGAATGACATAAGCTCCCGTTTTACTCAGAGGAGCTTTTTATGTCCTACACCACCACCGTCGCCGGCCTGTCGATTGACCGACTGGAACGTATTACCCGCCATCTTGACGAGAACTACATTCGGCCCGGCAAGATTCCCGGGGCTGTTACCCTGGTGGCGCGGCACGGGGAAGTGGTCTGGACCAGCGCCCAGGGACTGATGGACGTGGAGCGCAACAAACCGGCTCGGCGTGACACCATTTTCCGAATCTATTCCATGACCAAACCGGTCACCTCCATTGCCATGATGCAGCTGTACGAGCAGGGCCGTTTTCTGCTGGACGACCCGGTCCACAAATACATTCCGGCGTGGAAAAACCTTTCCGTGTACAAAGCCGGTTCCTGGCCGGACTTCCAGACTGAGCCCGCCGTCACCACCATGACCATTCGGGACCTGCTTACTCATATGTCCGGTCTGACTTATGGCTTTCTGGAGCGAACCGATGTCGACGCCGCATATCGACACCTGAAACTGGATGGCAGTGGCAGCCTGACACTGGACAAGCTGATTGACCGACTGGCGGAGCTGCCCCTGGAGTTTTCACCGGGAACCGCCTGGAACTACTCGGTTTCAACCGATGTGATCGGCTATCTGGTACAGGTGCTGTCAGGCCAGCCCCTGGATGAGTACTTCCGCGACCATATCTTTTCCCCCCTGGGCATGACCGATACCGGCTTTCAGGTTCCGAAGGAAAAACGGCAACGCTTCGCCGCCTGTTACCTGTACCAGCCGGTCGACACCATGAAACTGCAGGACGACCCGGAGCGATCCCGCTACCTGCGGAGCCCGGGGTTCCTGTCCGGAGGTGGGGGACTGGTGTCCACGGTGGATGACTACCACCGCTTCGCCCAGGCGTTGTGCCGGGGCGGCGAATACCAGGGCCAGCGCATCATCGGGCGCAAAACCCTCGAGTTCATGCGCAGCAATCACCTACCCGGCAACCAGGACCTGCCAGCCCTCTCAATCGGCGCGTTCAGCGAGACACCTTATGAGGGCAACGGTTTCGGACTGGGCTTTTCGGTCAAGACGGACGTTGCCAAATCCCATACCAACGGCTCGGTGGGCGAGTACGGCTGGGGCGGGCTGGCCAGCACCAACTTTTTCGTGGATCCGGAGGAGGACATGGTCGTCATTTTCATGACCCAACTGATACCCTCATCCTCGTACCCGGTCCGTCAGGAATTGCGGGCCATGGTGCACGGCGCGCTGGTCTGACCTTGGCACGGATCCTCCCGTTTCGAACTCTGTGGCATACTGATTTTCCAAACCAACAACACCAATGACCCTATAGCAAGGAAGTTGCGATGAAACTCGAGACACTGGCATTACACGCGGGCTTCAGCGGAGACCCGACCACCCACGCGGCCACCACGCCGATCTACCAGACCACCTCCTACACCTTCGACGACACCCAGCACGGTGCCGATCTGTTCGATCTGAAGGTACAGGGCAACATCTACACTCGCATCATGAACCCGACCAACGGTGTGCTTGAGGAGCGGATGGCACAACTCGAAGGCGGGGTGGGCGCCTTGGCGCTGGCATCCGGAATGGCGGCCATCACCTATGCCCTGCAGACCATCTGCAAGGTCGGCAACAACATTGTCAGCACCAGCCAGCTGTATGGCGGCACCTACAACCTGTTCGCCCACTCGCTGCCCAACCAGGGCATCGACTGCCGCATGGTGCCCCACGATGACTTCAATGCGGTCGAGAAGGCCATTGATGACCAGACCCGGGCGCTGTTCTGCGAATCCATCGGCAACCCGGCGGGCAACGTGGTCGATATCCAGCGCTGGGCCGACATTGCCCACAAGCACGGCATCCCGCTGATCGTCGATAATACGGTGGCAACGCCGTTCCTGTGCCGGCCGATCGAACACGGTGCTGACATCGTGGTTCACTCGCTGACCAAGTACATTGGCGGCCACGGCACCACTGTCGCCGGCATCGTGGTGGATTCCGGCAAGTTCGACTGGAAGGCCAGCGCCGACAAGTTCCCGATGCTCAATGAACCGGACCCGTCCTACCACGGCGTGGTGTATACGGAAGCCCTGGGCCCCGCCGCCTTTATCGGTCGCTGCCGGGTCGTTCCACTGCGCAACACCGGCGCCGCTCTGGCACCGTTTAACGCGTTCCTGATCATGCAAGGCCTTGAGACCCTCTCACTGCGGATGGAGCGTCACTGCGAGAACGCCGAGAAGGTCGCCAGCTTCCTGCAGGAGCACCCTGCGGTTGAATGGGTGAATTACGCGGCCCTGGCCGACAGCCCTTACAAGGCCACCTGCGAAAAAATCTGCGGCGGCAAGGCCTCTGGCATCCTGAGCTTCGGGATCAAGGGCGGCCTTGAGGCCGGCGCGAAGTTCATCGACGCACTGCAACTGATCTACCGGCTGGTGAACATAGGCGATGCCAAATCCCTGGCCTGCCACCCGGCGTCCACCACCCATCGCCAGCTGAATCCGGACGAGCTCAAGAGCGCCGGCGTGAGCGAGGACCTGGTGCGTTTGTCGATCGGCATCGAGCACGTGGACGACCTGATTGCCGACATCACCCAGGCGCTGGACGCAGCGACCGCCTGATCGCCCTCCACCGGGTACGACCAATGTCGTGCCCGGTATCCCCGTGATTGCCCGTACCTGCCTTGTAACTCCCCTTCCCGGCCATTACTCTTAAATGCTGACCAAGCCTTTTATGAGAGTCCCGTTGCAATGAGCGACAGCGCAAAATCCCGCATTACCAGTGGTTCCAAATTCCGCAATGAGCACGGTTTTTCCGCCATCAAGGATGGCATCAAGCGCAGCTCAAGCGAGAATGCGGACGCGAGGCCCATGGAGCGCAAGCCAAAATGGCTGCGGGCGCGCATGCCCGGTGGCGAACGCTACGAAGCGGTGCGCAAAAATGTCAGCGAACACCGCCTGAGCACGGTCTGCCAGGAATCCCACTGCCCCAATATTGGTGAGTGCTGGACCGCCGGTACCGCGACCATCATGGTCATGGGCTCGGTCTGCACTCGGGCCTGCAAATTTTGCGCAGTAGATACGGGCAACCCCAAGGGCTGGCTAGATCACGAAGAACCGGAAAACACCGCCAAGTCCGTCGAACTCATGGGGCTGCGCTACATCGTACTGACCTCGGTTGACCGGGACGACCTTGACGACGGTGGCGCGGATCATTACGCCGCCTGCGTGTCGGCTATCAAGCGGCGGACCCCGGAAGTGGCCGTGGAGGCCCTGACGCCGGATTTCGATGCCGTCATGCCCCATGTGGAAAAAGTGGTGGACTCGGGCCTGGATGTCTTTGCCCAGAACGTCGAAACGGTGAAACGCCTCACCAGCCGAGTGCGGGACCCCCGTGCCGGTTACGAGAAGACCCTGAGCGTCCTGGAACACGCCAAGCAGCATCGGCCCGACGTACTTACCAAAACCAGCCTGATGCTGGGTCTGGGCGAGACCGAAGAGGAAATCCTGGAGACGATGGAAGATTTACGAGCCATCGGCGTGGATATTCTGACCCTCGGCCAGTACCTGCGCCCGACACCCAATCACCTGCCGGTGGAACGGTATGTGACGCCGGAAGAGTTCAACCGCTACCGGGAAATCGGCCTGGAGAAAGGCTTCATGGAAGTCCCTTCCGGCCCGATGGTTCGCTCCAGCTACCGCGCAGACAAGGTGTTCGACCAGAACAATCTTGGTCTTGCCGTACCGGAGGTGCCGGAGGCGACTAACGCCATGCAGATTCCGGTCAAAGCGGTGGACTGAAACGGCCGGCCGTTTTTCTCAGAACTCACAGTTCAAGGAAGTTTGTGGCACACTCTGCACTCGTTTTTTAGCAGAGTTGTTGCTTCATGACCCGGTTTCGCGCGCTGTATGATCGCCTGATCCTTCCCCACCCCGTTGTTGTCCTGACCGTTTTCGGCCTGTTGCTGGCCTTGGCCGCGGTGAAATTCGGCGAATTCCGGCTGGACGCTTCGGCGGAATCCCTGGTTCTGGAAAATGACCGTTCCCTGGAACAATACCGGGAGGTGAACCGCCGCTTCACCACCTCCGACGATTTCCTGATCGTGACCTACACCCCGGAGAACGAACTGTTCTCGGAAATGGGGCTCGCCCACCTGCGCGACCTCAGGGACGAGTTGCAGGCACTCGATGCGGTCGGATCCACCAACAGCATTCTGAATGTGCCCCTGCTGCACAGCCCCGACCTGACCCTGGACACCGTCGACAGCGAAATCAAGACCCTGGATGCCAACGACGTGCCGCCGCAAACCGCCCGGCAAGCGCTCCTGAACAACCCGCTCTACCCCAACCTGCTGATCAGCGAGGACGCGGGGACGACCGCCATTCAGGTCAACCTGCCGACACCGGAGCGCTACTTTGAACTGCTCAGGGAACGCAATCGGCTCCGCGACAAGGCCGCGGCCGGCAAGGCGTCTGACGCAGAACTGTGGCAGCTGGAAATGGCCAGGCAGGCCTTCATCGATTACACCGAGAACCTGGGCCAGAAGCGCGATGCCACCATCGACACCGTGCGTGGCATCCTGGACAAGTACCGGGACCGGGCCGAGATTCATCTCGGTGGGGTTCCGATGATCGTCTCGGACATGATTCGCTTTATCCAGAACGACCTGTCGACATTCGGTCTGGGCGTACTGGCGTTCCTGCTGCTTACCCTCGCGATGATCTTCCGCCAGTGGCGCTGGGTGTTGATTCCAACACTGTGCTGCGGCTTTACCGTGTGGTTGATGATTGGTTTCCTGGGCTGGGCCCAGTGGCCGGTGACGGTCATCTCCGCGAACTTCATTGCGCTGTTGCTGATCATGACCCTGTCTCTGACCATTCACCTGATTGTCCGTTACCGGGAATTCCAGCACGACGAACCAGAGGCGGACCCAAAGGACTCGCTGCGCAAGACCGTGATGGCCATGATCAAGCCCTGTTTCTACATGGCGGTGACCACCATTGTGGCGTTCGGTTCGCTGACCTTCAGTGGCATCCGGCCGGTGATCGACTTCGGCTGGATGATGACGCTCGGGCTTACCGTGGCGTTTCTGATCACCTTCATCATCTTCCCCGCCCTGCTCCGCCTGATGCCGCCACCACTGGACAAACGTGTGCTGTCAAACCGGATTCCGTTTACCGACGCTTTCGCCCGCTTCACGGAGCACTTTGGCAAAACCGTTCTGGTGGGGTCGGCGGTCATTGCCGTGCTGTGCGCGATTGGCATAAGCAAGCTGACGGTGGAAAACAGCTTTATCGACTACTTCAAGTCATCCACCGAAATCTATCAGGGCATGATCACCATCGACGACCGGCTCGGTGGCACCACCCCGCTGGACATCGTCATTACCGATGACCCGCCACCGGAAAACGCCAATGCGGACAGCGACCCGTTTGCCAGCAGCTGTGATCCGTTCGTGGAAGATTGCGGCGGTGGCGAGGAATACCGTGACACCTGGTACACCTACCAGAAAATGCAGAGGCTGGAGCAGGTGCACAATTACCTCGATAGCCTGCCGGAAACCGGCAAGGTCCTCTCCATCACATCGACTCTGGACATACTGGCGCTAATCAATCAGGGCGAGCGGCTCGACGCCCTGGAACTGGCCTTTGTTCCGGCCGCGGTACCGGATGATCTCCAGGACGTACTGCTGACCCCGTACATCTCGGAAGAGCACGATCAGGCCCGTTTCAGTATCCGGATCCTCGAGACCATGCCCGAGCTGCGCCGCCAGGCTCTGCTTGACCGGATCCGAACCCACCTGACCACGGAGCTCGACTACGATCAGGACCAGATTCTTTTTGCGGGCATGACCGTCATGTACAACAACATGCTCCAAAGCCTGTTCGATTCCCAGATCAAGACCATCGGCGCGGTATTCCTGGCGATCATGGCTATGTTTCTGTTGCTATTCCGTTCGTTCAAGCTGGCACTGATCGGCATTGCTCCGAACGTGATCGCCGCGGGATCCGTACTGGGCCTTATGGGATGGCTTGGCATTCCACTGGACATGATGACCATTACCGTGGCGGCGATTACAGTCGGCATCGCCGTGGATGACACCATCCACTACCTGCATCGGTTCCAGACCGAATTCAAGAAAGATGGTGACTACCTCGCCACCATGCACCGGTGCCATCGCAGCATCGGCCGGGCCATGTTCTACACGTCCCTGACCATCATTGCGGGATTTTCCATACTGGTGTTATCCAACTTCATCCCGACCATCTACTTCGGTCTGTTCACCGGCTTTGCCATGTTCATGGCCCTGCTGGGGGCCCTGACTCTACTGCCCCGACTGATTGTCATGGTGAAACCTTTTGGCCCGGGCGCCAACGCCTGAAACAAAAAAGGCCGCATCCTGAGATGCGGCCTTTTTTACGCTTGAAGCAAGGGAGGGATTACTGGCCCTGACCTTGCTGCTGCATCATCTGGCGCTGTTGCTGCATTTGCTGCTGCATCTGCTGCATGCGCTTGTCCAGGGTGGCACGCTGCTCCTCGGTGAAGACACTGTCCACTTTCGCCTGCATCAGGGTGGAAAGCGCCGCAATCTCACCGGTCAGGTCGCCCAGCTCTTCCGCATTTTCACGAATGGAATCTTCGTCATAATCCGGTTTGATCTCGGACTGCATCTGTTGCTGAAGCGCACGCGCTTCCTGACGGAGTTCGCCGATCTGGCCCTGCATCTCGTCGATGATGCCGCGGATCTCAGTCTGCTGATCGTCAGACAGACCGACCATTTGCGCCAGTTGGTCCACCTGATCCGGCTGGCCGCCAGTGGCTTGCTGCGCCAACGCCGGTGCTGACAGGCTCACAGCAACAAGGGCGGTTCCAAACAATTTTGCGAGCTTCATAAAGTTCTCCGTTGACAGGGTGGCCACTACTGAGACACCACCGCTTTGCATTGGTTTCGTCATTCAAGTCGTACACCCTAAAACATCATGGTGCCGTTTTTCACCCCGATGCCCCTCCTTTTTATACATACTTCTCACTTTGTGGGCCCTCAACCCGCCACACACGCGGCTCTAAACAAATGTGAAAATTTAGTCATTCCCCTTCATAATGGCGCCGACCAACGACCAGCGGAGTACACAAGATGGCGATTAACTGGTTTCCAGGGCACATGCACAAGGCCCGCAAGGAGATCAAACAGGTCATGCCCCAGATGGACCTCATTATTGAGGTACTGGATGCGCGTATTCCATTCAGCAGCGAAAATCCGCTGGTGCCGGCCCTGCGTGGCGACAAGCCTCTGATCAAGGTACTCAACAAACGTGACCTCGCCGATCCGGAGATAACCGGGCAATGGCAGGCCTGGCTGGAGCAGGAACGGGGCGTGCGCACCATAACGCTGACCCACAACCAGCGCAGTGAGGCACTGGGGATCCTGAAGCTGGCTGAGGAAATGACGCCGGACCATGACCGCCAGAAAAGCGCCCTGCGGGTGATGATTCTGGGCATTCCCAACGTCGGGAAATCCACAATCATCAACACCCTGGCTGGACGGCCTGCCGCCAAAACCGGTAACGAACCGGCGGTGACCCGGGCCCAGCAGGCAATCAAACTCCCGGACAACATCCTGCTGTACGACACCCCCGGTTTTCTCTGGCCCAAACTGTCACCAGAGGCCTGCGGCTACCGACTGGCGGTCACCGGCGCCATTCGCAGCTCGGTTCTCGATTTCGAGGATGTCGCCCTGTTTGAGGCGGACTACCTCCGGGAGGCCTATCCGGACCTGGTAAAAGCGCGCTATAGCCTGGATCAGCTACCCGCCGACGGCCTGGGACTGATGGACGAAATTGCAGCCAAACGGCGGTTCTTTGGCCGTGGCGGTATTCCGGACCTGCACAAGGTGTCGGAGGTGCTGCTCAACGAATTCCGGGCCGGTACCCTCGGGCGCATTTCACTGGAAACCCCGGAAATGGTTGAAAAGGAGGCAGAGGAAGCCGCTCAGGCTGCCGCCGAGAAAGCCGCCCGGGAAGAAGTTAAGGCGAAGGGGAAGAAGAAAGGCCGCAACGGCAAACCCTGAACCAACCAGTGCTCACATACTCGGACGGCAGGGCATCAAACATGCCCCGGGCCGTCCGGACGAAATGGGGCTGATCGTAGAACCCGGCCTCCGTTGCCAACTCGGACATGGATTTTCCCGGCTTCCAGTGAGCCAGTACACGGTTCATCTTCAAGTGCAGCAGGAACCGCCGCAAGGGCACTCCAACCTGCTGCCGGAACAAATGACTGAGTCGCGACGACGACAGCCCGACCACCGCTCCCAGCCCCTGCACATCCACCTTCTCGGGCAACTCTGCACGAAGGCAGTCGCAGACTCTCCGGACCCGTGGGTCTAAAGGCTCCGGCGAGCCGCCAAGGCGCTCTACTGCCGTCGACATAGCCTGACAGACCGTCTGACAGCTCTCGGACTCCGGAAACGGCATGGTGTTCTCCGGCAGAGTAATATCCACCGATTGCCCGCCCCCCAGGAGCGGCTGTAAGGAGCGCCAGATGTCACTGTCCGGATCCAGCTGCGCGCACCACATCCGGGTGTTGCCGGGATCCAGTGATTGCTCGACATCCGGTGCCACCAGAGCCGCCGACGTTGATCGCCACTGTCCAGCCACCTGCAGCCGGAACGGGCCATCAAGGCCAACGAGCCAGGACGCACTGATGTGGCGGTGCGGTCGGTTAGGCATGAGGTGCCCGATCACCTGCCAGTGATCGGGCCAGAGAAACAGGGTGCCGTTGGGCGAATGCTGCATATCGGGCCGGTTAGTGAGTCTTTCTGGTGCCCAAAGCATACCTCAGGTCAGCGTTTTCGCCAGCACCTGGTAGGAGGGTGGGATCAGTGCCCCGGAATCTGCCCGTCATGCGGGCCCTTGCCATGCCCACCTTGGGCATGAGGCACGGGAACTCCCAGCTTGGCGGCAAACTCGATGCTGACGAAAATGGGCCCGATCAGCAGAAACACCAGATCTTCCACAAACGACGGCTTTTTTCCTTCAACCTTATGGCCGTAGACCTGCAGCGCCCAGGCCGCTAGCCAGACCACAAGACTGGTCCAAAACAGGGACCAGCCGGCGGCAATCACGCTCTGGATGATCCAGGCTGAAACGGCAAACCAGACCGCCATCAACACAAAAACGCCAAACGACAACCGCAGGTAGACAATGGCGGACAGCACCGCCAGCAAGGTTGCGCCATTCACCCACTCTCCGGTCGCGCCCGTTAGCCCCAGCCAGGAGCCGATCGGAATCAGCCAGAGCAGACCCAGGGTGGAAAATACGATGGCCGGCACACAAACAATGTGCACCCACTGATTGAATGAATTCTGGTGGCTCTCGCCGTAGTCGCTCAAAAACTGAGGTAATGATCGCACAGGCTTCTCCCTTATTGTTGTCTTGATTATTGTCACTATATCAGGCTCCCTACGCCGGGCCTTGTACGTAACGGCTGTTATCCGGCAATTTC
Organism: Marinobacter sp. F4206; assembly: GCF_019392195.1. NCBI lineage: Bacteria > Pseudomonadati > Pseudomonadota > Gammaproteobacteria > Pseudomonadales > Marinobacteraceae > Marinobacter > Marinobacter liaoningensis. Next base: position 96,360 of record NZ_JAHXKI010000003.1, on the reverse strand, counting down.
AATCGGGCGTCTTCGCCCCGTACCAAGGTCAAATATCCCCGCCACGGCAAAGAGCCTAAACTGGTCATAACGTCATTGATCGCTTGATCTCGCCGTTTCTGGCGGGTCACAAAGGAGGAATGTATGAGACGCGTTGTCGTCACTGGTATGGGCATTGTTTCCTGCCTCGGAAACTCCCTGGACGAGGTAACGGACAGCCTGAAGCATGGCAAATCCGGCATTCGTTTCAACGACACCTACCGGGAAATGGGGTTTCGTAGCCAGATTTCCGGCTCCCCGGACGTGGACACCTCGGTCATTGATCGCAAGGTGCGTCGATTCATGGGGCCATCCGCCATGTACAGCTACCTGTCCATGGAGCAGGCCATCGCCCAGGCCGGTCTGACTGAAGATCTGATTTCCAACGACCGCACCGGCCTTATCGCAGGCTCCGGCGGAGCCTCCTGCTCAAGCCAGGTCGAAGCCACGGACATCATGCGGGAGAAAGGCGTCAAGCGGATCGGGCCCTACATGGTGCCGCGTATTATGACCAGCACAGTATCGGCCTGCCTCGCTACGGCCTACAAAATCCGGGGCGTGAACTATTCCATGTCCTCGGCCTGCGCCACCAGCGCACACTGCATTGGTCACGCCATGGAGCAGATCCAGGCTGGCAAGCAGGACATCGTGTTCGCCGGCGGCGGAGAAGAGGAAGACTGGAGCCTGACCATGATGTTCGACGCCATGGGTGCCCTGTCGACCAAGTATAACGATGCCCCGGAGACCGCATCGCGCCCGTTCGACACCGGTCGCGATGGCTTCGTCATTGCCGGCGGCGGCGGTATGGTCGTGCTGGAGGAGCTGGAACACGCCAGGAAACGAGGCGCCAACATTATTGCCGAACTGACCGGTTACGGCGCTACGTCGGACGGGTATGACATGGTCGCCCCCTCCGGCGAGGGCGCCCAGCGGTGTATGGACCAGGCCATGGCGACAATTCGTGGTAAGGTGCAGTACATAAATGCCCACGGGACCAGTACACCCGTGGGCGATGTGGCGGAAATGGGGGCGGTAAGAAATACCTTTGGCGATGACATCCCTGCTATTTCGTCGACCAAGTCCCTGTCCGGCCACTCTCTGGGAGCTGCCGGCGTGCATGAGGCCATCTATTCACTCCTGATGTTGCAGAACGGGTTTATCGCCGGAACCGCAAACCTGAAGGATGTGGATGAGAAGATCAGCAACATGCCCCTGGTGGGCCCGGAATCGCGGCAGGCCGACCTGTCGACCGTGATGTCCAACAGCTTTGGCTTCGGAGGCACCAACGCCTCACTGGTGTTCGAGAAGCTTTAAATCGGACGGATTTGCGGGCCCTGGGGCCCGCTTTTCAATAAATGGTATATACTCATAGCCATCGGTTTTACCATTGGCAAATTCGCCCTTGCGTATTAAAGTGCGTTTTGACATGCATCAATTCGGACGGTTCACCTGATATGGCCCAAGCAATCCGACTCCGTCAGGCGTCTTCTCCCCTCAAAGCCTCATGCCACCAGTGTAGCCTGAGCAATCTGTGCCTGCCGTTGGCGATCGAAGAAAACGATCTCGACAGGCTGGAGGACATTGTCCAGCAAGGTCGCATTTTCAATCGCGGTGAGCATATCTTTGATCAGAGCACGCCCTTTCGTTCCTGCTTCGCGGTGCGTAGCGGCTCGGTGAAAACCTCGATTATTACCGAGGGTGGAGAGGAACAGGTCACCGGTTTTTTCATGCCGGGAGAACTGATCGGCCTGGACAGCATGAGCAGCGAGAGCTATGCCTGCACAGCCAAAGCGTTGGAGCGAACCAGCGTATGCGAATTCCCTGTTGAAAAACTTGAGGAACTGACCGGCAAGCTACCGGACCTGCAGCATCACATGTACCACCTGATGAGCCAGGAAATCCAAAACAGCCATCAGCTCGCCATGCTGTTGAGCAAGAATACCGCTGAGGAACGGATTGCGGCCTTGCTGCTGTCCCTTTCCAGCCGATTCCAGCGCAGACGCATGTCCGGCACCAACTTCAGCTTGCCGATGGCGCGCAACGATATCGCGAATTTCCTTGGCCTGGCCGTGGAAACGGTCAGCCGGGTTTTCACCCGCTTCCAGAATCAGGGCATCATCAAGGCCCGCGGGCGCGAGGTCGAGCTGCTGGATGTGGAAGCACTGCAGATGGTCACCCGGGAGTTCTCCCGACAGCGCGACCAGTAAGGCACCTTATACGCCGGCTATTCGGCCGGCGCTTTCACACCCCGTCCACTCGAAACCTTCAGCATCTCCAGCTCATCCCTGAGCCCCGAACGCCAGGGCTGCTGTTTGATACCAAAGGTGTTTCGGATCTTGGTACAGATCAATGTCGTGTTGAGTGGCTCAAGATGGCCCCAATCCGGCACCTCATCCACCACTCGGATCCCTTCCGGAATACCCGGCAAGCCCGCGATTGCCAGACCTAACTCGTACAGGTTGATCTCTTCCGCGCCCGCATACTGATAGGTGCCCCAGACTTCGGCACCGCAATCGATCTGCTGGATCACGGCGGTCATTACCCGCGCCAGATCGCGGGCCGCGACCGGTTGCCCACGGCAGCGTCCCGGCAATGAGAGCGTCTCTCCGGCCGCTGTGCTTGCCTGCACCTTGCGAATGAAACGTGAAAGGCTCCAGCCCGTGCGCAGAATGATGTGCCTCGGCAGAAGTGTGCGCAGGGCCTGCTCACACTCCCACTGCCAGTTTCCAAGCTCGTTGACTGGTTGGCCGGGATTCGAGGTTATGTACCCGCTTTGCTTGCGGCCATCGAATACGTAGCAGGAAGAAAGCTGGAACAGGGCCATACCACGCTCGCCGGCGTACTCGGCTATGGCAATAGGCAGGGAAAAGGCGGCCTTGTGGGTGTCTTCCGGATCGTTCTGGGCGACTTCCGGATCCGACAGCCAAAGGGCATTAACGATCAGATCAGTGTCTTCGGGAATCCAGTTCTCGAGCGCATTGAGATCCGCACTGGCGGGGTCACTGACCAGCAACGGGCTGACCTGCAGGGGCGTCTCACGCAAACGCTCCAGCACCAACTTTCCCAATGGGCCATAATCATGAACGACAAGCACATGCACGGGGGTTCAATACCTCCAGAATCTCACTGATATGACGGACGTCCCGGACCGGTCAGGCCAATGGCTTACACTCACCGGTCCCTACAATAACAGCCAACAGAAAACGCCGACAGTTTAACTCCTTGCCTTTTCTTTCAGGCGCATAGAACAACAGGAACCACCATGCTAAAACATCAGAGCCACATCGTGGCGCCAATTCCCGACGAACTTCGCACCCGTGCCCTTTACACCGTTGACCAGCTCCGGGACCGGGGCAAAGCCGACCGGGAGGCCATTGATCAACTGTTCGAGCTCATCGTGGAGCTGACCGAGGCCGGACTGGATTTCTTTTTCCTTGAGCCCCTTCGCCGCCTGAATGCCAGCAACATGATGATGGGGATGGCCCGAATGGGCATCAGCAGCATGCTTAAAGGCAGTAAAATGGTGGTTCACAAGGTCTTGAAAAAACTGGACGACAGGAGCCTGGCGGCCATTCTCGACTTCATCGACGAAATCATTCACGAGCCCGAGCCGAGCTGAACCGACCTGGCACGCAGAACTGCTTACCGGTAGTCCCTCGGTACCCGCGCCGTGATACCGGTCAGCAGCTCGTAGGAGATGGTCCCGGCACATCTGGCCACTTCGTCGACACCCACGGTTTGACCCCACAACTCAACCTGATCGCCTTCTCTGGCCTCCGGGGCGTTACTCAGATCCACCGCGAGCATGTCCATCGAGACCCGACCGATCAACCGGATGCGCCGGCCATTCACCGCCGCCGGCGTGTCGGTGCCGGCGTGTCGGGGATAGCCATCCCCGTACCCGACGGCGACCATACCCATGCGGGTGTCATGTTCCACCACGAAGCCGGCACCATACCCCACGGTCTCGCCCGCCCGCACGGTACGGGTTGTGATCAGGGGCGCCTCAAGCGACATCACGGGCTTCAGCCCCAACTCAGGACCGGTCTTGCCCACCAGAGGCGATCCGCCATACAGCATGATGCCGGGGCGGCTCCAGTCAAACAGCGGCTGGCCAGGAATAAAGTGGGCCGCGGAATTACCAACACTGCGCATGAGTTCCGGCCAAGGCGCCGTCGCTTGCTCAAACCGTGCGGTCTGCTCGGCCGTCATTGGGCTGTCACGGTCATCGGCGCAGGCAAAGTGCGTTACAAAGCCCTGAAGACCAGATCGTGCGCCGATGGCATCAAGCTTCGCCATCAACTCCGACAGCTCGCCGGGCAGGAATCCGAGACGGTTCATTCCGGTATTGACCTTGACCCAGAAGGTCGGCCGCGCCTCTGTCTGCGCCAGCCAATCAACCTGATGACGGCTATGCAAAACCGGCTCAAACCCCTGCCTGGCGCACAGCTCAATATCCTCAGGGGCGTGAACCCCCTGCAACATCACCACCGGCTGCCGCAGTCCGGCATCGCGAATGGCGAGAGCCTCCCCCAGACAGGCGACCGCGTATTTGGGGGCATCATTCGCCAGGGCTTGCGCCACCGGAACAATACCGTGGCCATAACCATCTGCCTTGACCACCGCCATGGCCAGCGCCGGGCTGGCAAGCTCGGAAGCCAGCCGGTAGTTCTCGCGTAACGCCTTCAGATCAATACGGGCAACGGTACTGCGGGGCATCAGTAATCACCACCGTAATCGCCGTAATCACCGTGCGCAAGATCTTCAAACTTGGTGTATTTGCCGATAAAGGCCAGCCGAGTGGTACCGATGGGCCCGTTCCGCTGCTTACCGATGATGATTTCGGCAATGCCCTTGTCCGGCGTGTCCTCGTTATAGACCTCGTCCCGGTAAACGAACATGATGACGTCCGCATCCTGCTCAATCGCACCGGATTCCCGCAGGTCGGAGTTTACCGGGCGCTTGTTGGGCCGTTGCTCAAGGCTCCGGTTCAGCTGGGACAGAGCCACTACGGGGCAGCTCAGTTCCTTGGCAATGCCCTTCAGGGACCGGGATATTTCGGAAATCTCCGCCGTCCGGCCCTCGGTGTTGCCCGGCACCCGCATGAGCTGAAGGTAGTCGACCATGATCAGACCAATCTTGCCGTCATTCTCCCGGGCAATCCGCCGTGCCCGCGAGCGCATTTCCGTGGGGCTCAGGCCCGGCGTGTCATCAATATACAGAGGCTTGTCCTTGAGCAGGCTTACTGCCGAGGTCAGGCGCGGCCAGTCGTCTTCTTCAAGCTTGCCACCCCTAACCTTGGTCTGGTCGATCCGGCCCAGGGAGGACAGCATACGCATGGCCAGGGCATCGGCGGGCATTTCCATACTGAAGACCAGAATCGGAGTGCCGGTACTGATCAGCGCATTCTCCACGATGTTCATGGCGAAGGTGGTCTTACCCATGGAGGGCCGCCCCGCCACGATGATCAGGTCGGCCGGCTGCATACCGGACGTCTGGTCATCCAGATCCCGGAAGCCGGTGGTCAGACCCGTGGTCTGTTCCCCGGATTCAAACAGCTCCTCGATCCGGCTCAGAGCCTTGGTCAGGATTGGGTTGATGGCCTGAGGCCCGGAACCTTCCTTGACGCGGGATTCGGCAATCTGGAATACATTGCGCTCGGCCTCGTCGAGGATCTCGTTACTGTTGCGCCCCTGGGGATTAAACGCCGAATCAGAGATTTTACCGGACACCTCCACCAGCTGGCGCAGGATCGACCGCTCGCGGACGATGTCTGCGTACGCCTTGATATTGGCGGCACCGGGTGTTTTCTCCGCCAGCTCGGCGAGGTAGGACAACCCGCCGGCATCTTCGATGTCGCCAGCGCGTTCCAGAAATTCCGCCAGCGTCACGACATCCAGAGGCTCACTTTCACTGGCCAGCCGCTCCACCGCTCCGAAAATCAGCCGGTGATCCTGCCGGTAGAAGTCGGCAGCGGAAATGATTTCCGAAATCTCGTCGAACCGGCGATTGTCCAGCATCAGACCACCGAGTACCGCCTGCTCTGCCTCGACGGAATGCGGGGGCACCTTGATGCGACTGGTTTCAAGATCAGTATTGGCGGATTTCAGATTAGGCTTGGCCATAACAACGTCTTCAGCTGGATACCACGAAGCACACAGTTTACGGGGAACGCTTCAGGAATGGGAGAAGGCTTACAAAAAGCTAAGAATACCAGAAAGCAACGGGCCCGAAACCGTCTCCGGTTCGGGCCCGTTCAGTCAAGCGCGGCCGGGTTACCCCGACCTGGCTGAGCGTTGCTCCAGATTACTCTGCAACAATCGCCAGCTTGACAGTCACTTCTACGTCAGAGTGCAGCTGCAGCTCGATGTCATACTCGCCGGTCACGCGCAGCGGACCTTCGGGCAGACGAACTTCGCTCTTCTCGACTTCAGTACCACCGGTGGTGATCGCGTCTGCGATGTCACGAACACCGATCGAACCGAACAGCTTGCCTTCGTCACCAGCCTTGGAGCTGATGGTGAAAGACGAACCTTCCAGAGCTTCGGCGCGAGCCTGGGCAGCAGCCAGCTTCTCGGCAGCCGCTTTTTCAAGCTCGGCACGACGCTCTTCGAACGCCTTCAGATTCACTTCAGTGGCAGGAACCGCCTTGCCATACGGAAGCAGGAAATTACGACCGTAACCGGCCTTGACCTTTACCTTGTCACCCAGGGATCCAAGGTTTGCAACTTTCTCGAGCAGAATAACTTCCATCTCGTTAACCTCTTCGTGCTTATTCAGCCGGCCCGGCAGGTTTTATACGCCCCCGGATATCCAGCCAGCTATCCACAAAAGCCAGAACCACTAACAGAATCATCAGACTTGGGCCCAACAGCACCAGTGCAATGTAGAACAGCACCAGCCACTGCCCACTCAGCTTTTTACGTCCGACGAGGCCATGCACCAGGGCCAGACTCGCCAGGAACAGGGGCGTACCCGCCACCCATACCAGCAGCATGGAGTTGAGTCCGAGTAACGGACCGACCACCATGATGACCACGCACGCCACCGCAACGGCGGGCGACAGTCTCAGGGCATGGAACTCCTTGCGGAACCCGCCGGGGTTGTAGAGCCCCGCCTGCCATGCCCTGGCCAGCATCGTCATGCCGATACCAGTGGCGAAATAGGTACCCGCCATACTGGCATTCATCGTGTCCCGAATGACCTTCTCGAGTTCTCCCCCGAGGGTCTGGGCCACATCGGCATTGTACTGTTCGTAAAAGCTCACCCCGGCCTGGACCAATTCGTCCAGCAGACCCGGGTAGATCACGGGCAACATAAGACCCGTGACAATCGCCAGAAAGCTCCCTCCGAGAAGGGCTCTCTCCCAGGACAGCGTTGTTCTGAGCACTGACGCCATCAACATCACCTGAAGCAGCACCGCCAGGGCTGTCGGGTCTTGCCCGAACCAGCTCCAGCCGAGCGCCGGAAGCAATGCCCAGAGGCCGATATTCAGCCCCTGAGTGATGCCGAGCCTGAGAATCACCAGGCCGACAACCGCAGCGCCAATCCAGAACAACAAAGGTATGGCAGTCGTGACTGCTGCTACCCCGCTGGCCTGCAGGGGACCGCGCATTACATACTGTGCAAGTGCACGCATGGTCCCAAGTCCTGTTTATCTGTTACTTAGTTATCGTGGCTGTCCGAGTACGGCAGCAGTGCCAGGTAGCGGGCACGCTTGATAGCGGTAGCCAGCTGACGCTGATAACGTGCTTTGGTGCCGGTGATGCGGCTGGGCACGATTTTGCCGGTTTCAGTGATGTAGCCTTTCAGGGTGTCCAGATCCTTGTAATCGATCTCCTTAACACCCTCTGCCGTGAAGCGGCAGAACTTACGACGTCTGAAAAAACGAGCCATAACTTAACTCCTCAACTCCGGTTAATTACTCTTCTTCGTCCTGAGTTTCAGCTTTCTGACGGTCGTTTTGACGGTCATCAGATTCAGCTGAACGGCGCGGACGGTCATCTCCACCAGAACGACGGTCCTCACGGGACTCGGCGGCTTTCATCGGAGACAGATCGGTAACGGCCTCGTCGCGACGCAGAATCAGGTCACGGATGATGGCGTCGTTGAACCGGAAGTTGTGAGTCAGCTCGTCCATCGCGGCCTGTGAACATTCAACGTTCATCAGCACGTAGTGAGCCTTGTGAATCTTATTGATCGGATATGCCAGATGACGACGGCCCCAATCTTCAAGGCGATGTACCTGACCGCCATCTTCAGTGATGACGCTGGTATAACGCTCGATCATCGCGGGCACCTGCTCGCTCTGATCCGGGTGTACCATGAAAACGATTTCGTAGTGACGCATGAGTTCTCCCTACGGTTTAAACAGCTTTCTTTTCAATCGTCGGACTCTAGGCCCAAACGGTTAAACGTGAAAGCAAGGAGGTGACAGCCTGAGCTGCCGTTTTTTTGCTTTATCAATAAGGCTTTACGAGAAAGGCTTGATCAAAAGCGCTGTTCCGCATGCCCAAAATTCAGACAATACAAAACTGCCCCTTGGAAAAGGGGTGACGTATTCTAGGCGGCGAAGCGGTTATGTGCAAGGGTTAACCAGCGCGCTGGCGCAGGGCTTCGTATAGGCAAACACCCGTAGCCACCGAAACGTTGAGGCTGTCTACGTGCCCCAGCATGGGAATGTTGATGAGCTGATCACAATGCTCCCGGGTCAGACGACGCATCCCTTTCCCTTCGGCTCCCATCACCAGGGCCACCGCCCCCTTGAAATCGGCCTGAAAAAGCGTGGCATCAGCCTCACCGGCGGTACCAATCAACCAGACACCCTGATCCTTGAGGGTTCTCAGAAAACGGGCGAGATTGGTCACGCGAACAAAAGGCACGGTCTCGGCGGCACCACACGCCACCTTTCGTGCCACGGGTGTCAGGGAGGCCGATTTGTCCTTCGGAACGACCACCGCCTGAACCCCTACCGCATCTGCGGTGCGCATGCACGCGCCCAGATTGTGAGGATCGGTGACGCCGTCCAGCACCAACAGAAACGGCGGCTTGTCGCTGCCGGCAAGCTGGGCCAGCAAATCGTCTTCCGTCCATTCACGACTCTCGCTGACGGCTGCCACGATGCCCTGATGAACGCCGGAAACCCGCTCATCCAGCTCCTTGCGATGAACCACCTTCCAGCGAACGCCCAGTCCATCAAGCGCATCGGTGATGCTTTTGACCCGCTTATCCTGCCGACCGGTCTGGATCCAGACCCGCTGCAACCTCTCGGGCTCACGCTTGAGAACCGCCTCAACCGCGTGCCAACCAAACACAAACTCTCCAGACACTGGCTCTGTTTCCTGTTACTTGCGGGATTTTCGTTTTTTGTCGCTCTTGCCACCCTTGCCCGACTTTTTACTCTTGTCCAGAGCAAGCTTTGCAGCCTGGGCAACCAGTTCGTCTCTCGCTGACGGCGGCTCATTCTTGTCAGCGCCGGACGATTTGCCAGCTTTCTCAGGCGCCGCTGTGCCGGTCTTCTTGCGCGGTCTTTTCGGGCCCGCTTCACTGGACCCGCTGCCCTTGCGACCCGACTTATCCCGGGCGCCGGCCTTGCCTTTGCCGCCACTGCGCTTGCCTTTACCGCGCTCGTCGGCTTTCGGCACACTCAGCGCGTCACGGTCAGCCTGGCGGTGTACAGGCTCACTGATCAGCTCCAGGTCAATCTTACGATCTTCCATACCAACCCGGACGACCTTCACCCGCACTTCATCACCGAGTCTGAAACTCATGGCGGTGCGCTCACCAATCAACCGATGCTTGGCGGCATCGTGGTGAAAGTAATCGCCACTCAAGGTCGACACATGCACCAGACCTTCTATGTAAACGCCCGACAATTCGACGAAAAACCCGAAAGGCACCACGGCGGCGATCACACCGTCAAATTCCTCGCCGACGTGATCGCGCAGGTACTCGCACTTGAGCCACGCCATAACATCGCGGGTTGCGTCGTCCGCCCTGCGCTCAGCCATGGAGGTGTGCTCACCCAGGCGCTCCATCTGCGGGAGATCGTAGGGGTACTCCGCCAGCTGCGGATCCGGTTTCGGCGGCTTAACAACGTCCTTTGACGCGTTTTCGCCGTGGATGACCGATTTAACCGCCCGGTGAGCAATCAGATCCGGATAGCGACGGATTGGTGAGGTGAAGTGCGCGTAGCCCGCAAACCCGAGGCCAAAGTGCCCGCCTTCCTCTGGACTGTAAACCGCCTGACTGAGCGAGCGCAGCATGACCGTCTGAATGACATTGGCATCGGAGCGCTCGGAGATTTCAGACAGCAGGGCCTGGTAATCGGCGGAGGTCGGATTGTCGCCGCCACCCAGCTGCAGCCCCAGCTCACCGAGGAACAGCCTCACCGCATTCAGGCGCTCCTCGGAAGGTCCATCGTGAACCCGGTAAAGCGCCGGGATCTTGTGCTTTTTGAGAAATCTTGCAGTGGCCACGTTGGCACACAGCATGCACTCCTCGATGATCTTGTGAGCGTCATTCCGCGTCACCGGAACGATCTCTTCGATCTTGCGATTGGCATCGAAAACGATCTTGGTTTCGGTGGTTTCGAAGTCGATCGCACCGCGCTCCGTCCTGGCCTTGCGCAGCAACTGATAAAGCCCATACAGGTTGTGCAACTGTGGCAGAACATGAGCGTACTGCTCGCTCAGACGGTAGCCCGCCTCGGAGTCAGGATGTTCGAGCATGTCGCTCACCTTGTTGTAGGTGAGGCGGGCATGACTGTACATGACAGCCTGATAGAAGCTGTAGCCACTGATGTTACCGGCGGCACTGATGGTCATGTCAGCGACCATACACAGGCGATCGACACCGGGGTTCAGCGAACAGAGGCCGTTTGACAGCTTCTCCGGGAGCATTGGAACCACGTGGTCCGGGAAATACACCGAGGTGCTGCGGTTAACCGCTTCCTCATCAAGCGGAGTCCCCGGACGAACATAATGGGAGACGTCTGCAATGGCCACCAGCAGCCGATAGCCGCCACGGGGCCGGGGCTCACAATACACGGCGTCATCAAAGTCCCGGGCCGTCTCATCATCAATGGTCACCAGCCGGAGATTGCGGATATCAACCCGGTTCTCCTTGTCTTTCTCGGTGACTTCTTCCGGAATCTTTGCAACCTGCTCACCCAGCGCCGGCGGCCAACTGTGCGGAATGTCGTAGGAGCGGATGGCAACGTCAATTTCCATCCCGGGCGCCATATGTTCGCCCAGCACTTCAACTACTTTGCCCAGGGGCTGGGTCCGGACGCTCGGCTGACGGATGATATCCACCACCACGTACTGACCATGACGGGCCTCGCCGGCATGCTCCTGGGGAACCAGAACTTCGTGGTTGATGCGGGCATTTTCCGGCACCACGAAACTGATGCCGCTCTCCTGGAAAAAGCGCCCGACCGTCTGACTGGTCCGGTACTCAAGAACTTCGACAATCACCCCTTCTCTGCGACCACGGTCATCAACCCGGTCAACCCGGGCAGCCACCCGGTCACCATGGAACACCTGGCGCATCTGGCGGGCGGTCAGAAACAGATCGGAGCCACCGTCATCCGGCACAAGGAATCCAAAGCCATCCTTGTGGCCGATCACGCGACCGGTGACCAGATCCGCTTCTTCAATCGGGAGATAGGCGCCGCGCCGATTGCAGATTAGCTGGCCGTCCCGACACATGGCGATCAGTCGACGGCGCAGGGCCTCAATTCCTTCGGGTGATGTTTGCCCCAGCTCCGCACACAAGGTTTCGTGGGTTGCCGGTGCGCCCCTGTCTTTCAGGTGGCCGAGAATGAATTCCCGGCTCTGAATGGGGTTCTCATAATTCTGGGCCTCACGACTGGCGTGAGGATCCCGGTCAGTTTTCTTCCTGGAAACCATTCGGATCCTTGCTGTATTACTGCACCACATCGGTACAGGTTCATTCGTTTGTTCTGCAGTATAACGTCGGGACGCCACCACTGCCTAACAAGGAGCCGCGAATAAGCACAAATACCTGCCGACCTTTTTTGCAAAAAACGTTTGACAGCTTTTCCCGGAATTATTAAAGTACGCGCCATCGGTTGAGGGACACACCTCACCGCTGGCAGAAACGTCTAGTTTTCAATAAACTAACGATAAATCTGCAAATCACCTGCCGAGGTGGTGAAATTGGTAGACACGCTAGCTTCAGGTGCTAGTGGGGGCAACCCCGTGGAGGTTCAAGTCCTCTCCTCGGCACCACTTCCTCCCCCAGGAAGTGATGATTCCCGTAAAAACCGCATCAAATAGAAAGCACCAGACCGGTTTCGGCCTGTGGATTTTCCGCGCCCGGATGACAGCTTATTGCAGCAATCCGAGCAGATAATCGGATAGGCTCTGATAGCCGTACTCAACGACCGCGAAAGCCCCTGAAGGCGCTTCCTCGAACTCACGGGCACAGGCGCGGACCCCACCGTAGTTTTTCAGGTAGGCCGTTTCTATCAGGTTGGGCTGGACCTCATTGATCGCACTCTGCCCGCCCGACGCGTAATACATAACCCACTCGAAGCCTCCATCGGAACTTACGTTACCAAGACTGGCTGTCGACGGATCCAGAAAGCCGAATCGCAGCGGGCGACTCAGTGAAACGGGCTCACCTGATTCGGGATCGGTAAATACCCGGGCATCAAACTCCAAAACGGGATCAACAAATGTCGATGGCTGGGGTTCGTACCCCACGATGTCGTAGGGCCGAGTGGCACTCACAACCTGGTCGAGACCCGCGATTTCAGATGACAGTACACAGGTATCAACCGGACCACTGAACGCTCTTGATGCCAGCTCCACCCCCTCCTCACTTAGCCGGAAATCAGAAATTCCTGCAGTGCTGCTGTCCGGAGCCCTGACCAGTTCCAGCGTCCGCGTAAGCAATGGGTCTTCCTGTTGCGCCACCAATTCGACAACGCCACCGGCCTGCTCAGACCAGCTGTAGGTGATTTCGGGCGTCCCGCCCAGTTCACTGGAGTCCGCGAAAATACCCTCGTGATTGTGGCAAGTGGTCACAGTATCGAAATAAATTCGGCGATTGGCCCAATCAAACTTCAGGCGCTCGTCCACCCCGGGGTTGTCCAGGTTGACCTTGCTCTGCGATGAGAGCGCAGCTGACGGCAACCACTGACTCTCAAGCCTTGCCATGTAGCCATTAACAGACACCAGACGCCCCAACTCCAACATTGACGGCGCCATACACCCCTCGGCAGAAACGGACTGCAGGCGACCGGCTTCGCTGTAATCAAAGACCAGCGTCGCCGAAACCTGCAGGTCAGAAAGATTGGTTGGCAGTTCACCCGAGCGCTCAGACTGGGCGAGAACCCGGACCTTGGTCACCAGCTTGGGATCGCTCAGTTCCAGTGGCACTTCCGGCAATGCCAACGAGTCCACGTCGACATTGGCATAATCACCGCCCGCCGCCTCGTCAACAATGGCCACCACATCGTTCGCATTCTGTACTACGGAAATGCCGAGCAGGAATGCCGCCTGGGGACTCAAGAACCGCTCGGTACCGTCACTGCCGGGCGCCGCCAGCAGATCGTTATACTCCTGGGGCATCTGGCTCGCCATGAACCGCGCCAGGGCCCGTGCATACGCATGAGCCTGTTCGTCACCGGCGAGGACATAGTCCCTGACCAGGTTGAGGTCGACCAGACTGTCAGCCAGATCGTCCCCCGCCCCTTCAAGCAGCCCCGCCAGCCCCCGGAACCGTGCCAGCGTGGTCAACGGAGTGACATTACGAAGACCGGGCGATGCCGACATCATGAAGGCATCGGTGATCACCACATCCCCAGCCCGGGTCTCTTCCAGCGTCTTGCCCGGGATCGCAAGCGCGATCAGGGGATAATCCCGTGGATCCAGATCGGGGCCGACGACGGAATCGACGGACAGCTCGGAGACGTCCAGGGAAAACTCGCCACCCGGCCCGCTCATGGCGGTTGGTTCTCCGGATTCCAGCACCACATCCGCGCCGTTTTCCAGAGTGATGGTGAGTGGTCCGGCGGAGTACTGGTTATCCCCGTCCATATCCAGCCAAACCCGGGCGTTATTCAGGTAACCGTCGATGACCTTGCCGGCATAGGGCGCCGAGTCGCTGTATTCAACACCATCGAAATCCCTGCCATCTACGGGCAGTTGATCCGATTCCTCGCCGCAACCGGCCAGGGTGAACGTAAGAGCGAAAACAGAGAGACGAGGGAGGCGTTTCATCGCGGCAACCGTTTATCCTTGTTAGAGGTTGTGCCGCTACTTTAGGGGATGTGGAGACCGGAGACCTTGATAGGTTTGGCAATTTGTAAACTTTGGTAACGCATTCGCTGCGCAAAGCGGGCCCCGGGGCCTGATGCCGCCGGGACCCTGATGCCTCAGAAGGATCGGGCGACGATTTCTTTCATGATCTCGTTGGTGCCGGCATAGATCCTTTGCACCCGGGAATCCGCCCAGGCCCGGGCGATGGGGTACTCCCACATGTAGCCGTAGCCGCCGTGCAGCTGTACGCACTCGTCCATGACCTTGCACTGCAGATCCGTGGTGAGCTGCTTGAGCATGGCCGCAGTCGGAATGTCGAGTTTCTTGTCCAGGTGAAGCTCCAGGCAACGGTCGGTAAAGACTCGCGCTGCGGTGATCTCTGCCTTCATCTCCGCCATCTTGAAGCGGGTGTTCTGGAACTTGATGACCGGCTTGCCAAACGCCTTGCGCTCTTTGACGTAGTCCAGGGTCCACTGCCACGCCGCTTCGGCAGCCGCAACAGCCGAGAGCGCGACCTGCAGGCGCTCGGCCGGAAGCTCCTGCATCAGCTGGAAGAAACCCTGGCCTTCCATGGAACCCAACAGGTGAGTGACCGGCACCTTCACGTCCTGGAAAAACAACTCAGAAGTATCCTGGGCTTTCATGCCCACCTTGTTCAGGTTCTGGCCCTTCTCAAACCCTTCCCAGGCAGTCTCGACCAACAGCAGGCTGGTGCCCTTGGCGCCCTCTTTCGGATCGGTCTTGGCAACCACGATCACGAGATCGGCCAGTTGGCCATTGGTGATAAAGGTCTTGGAGCCGTTCAGCACATAGTGGTCACCATTTTTGACCGCCGTCGTTTTCACGCCCTGGAGGTCGGACCCGGCTCCGGGTTCGGTCATGGCAATGGCGGTGATCATCTCGCCGGACACCAGCTTCGGCAGGTAATGCTGTTTCTGCTCATCCGAGCCGTAATTCAGGATGTAGGGCGCGACGATGTCCGAATGAAGGCCCCAGCCAATACCCGACAGGCCCGCACGGGACACCTCTTCCATGACCACGGCGCTGTAACGGAAGTCCGCGCCCACGCCGCCATACTCTTCCGGCATGGTCGGACACAGGAATCCCAGCTCACCGGCCTTCAGCCACAGTTCGCGGCTGACCTGACCGTCCTTCTCCCATTGGTCATGATAGGGCGCCGCTTCCTGCTCAAGAAATTTACGGACGGAATCGCGGAAGCCCTCGAGATCGGCGTCGAAGAGAGTACGTGGAATCATGATGAACCTCGGTGGATGACCTGTGTTGTGATTGTCGTCCACCAAGTCTCGGTCCGGAGACCCTTTCGCTCAATGATGAAAACCATCAATCGCGCTGACCAAAACCATCGCCGATAGGGATCGGGTTCAGCCGCTACGCTTGCCCTGGGCTCGCTCCTCGCCCCAGCGTGGCATCAAATCCTGGGGGATATCGAGATGGTCCAGCAGGCGCGCGACCACAAAATCCACCAGATCCTGCACGGAGGAAGGTTTGTGATAGAACCCCGGGCTGGCCGGCATGATGACGGCGCCCATGCGCGTCAGCTTCAGCATATTCTCCAGATGGACCTCGGAAAAAGGCGCTTCCCGCGGTACCAGGATCAGTTGCCTGCGCTCTTTCAGAGCCACATCGCCGGCGCGTTCGATGAGGTTGTTGCTGGCCCCGGTGGCCAGGGCCGAGAGAGTGCCGGTGCTGCAGGGGCACACTACCAGCGGGGCTTTTTCGCCAGAGCCTGAGGCCGGCGGGGCAAACCAGTCTTCCCGACCGAACACCAGTACCTGCCCGGGCTTCGCCTGCGACCACTCGGTCAGGGTCTCCTGCATCGCCGGTGGTGAGCCTGGCAGCTTCAGATCGGTTTCCGTGGCAATCACGACCTGAGCCGCCCGACTGACCATCACATGGACCCGGCAACCCGCCGCAACCAGGCATTGCAGCAGGCGCAAGCCATACTGGGCGCCGGAGGCACCCGTAAACGCCAGGTTGATGGTTCGCGCCTGCGGGGAATGCTCATTCATTACTTGGCCCTGGATTGAGGAAAGAATTACCGGATGGTCAGCCCTGAACACGCTCGAGTTCGGCAACGAGTTTACCGTGGATGCCACCGAATCCGCCGTTGCTCATGATCACAATGTGGCAGGGGCTGGGCAGATCGTCCAATGCCCGGCCGATCAGGTCGTCGACCGAGTCCTCCACTGTGTGCTGCCCCTTCCCCTGATTTCCGGCCTGCCAGTCGGAAACCAGCTCGGGCAGCCACGCCATCCCGTTCAGGTTTGCCCAGAGGACCCGGTCAGCGGCAGCTGCACTGGGCAGCAACGTTTTCTGGTGCACGCCCTGCTTCATGGTATTGGAGCGAGGTTCGATCAGCGCGAGGATTGGCTCGTCACCAACCTGGGCCCGCAATCCCTCAAGTGTGGTCGCTATGGCGGTTGGATGATGGGCAAAATCGTCATAAACCCGGATGCCACCGATATCCGCCAGCAGCTCCATTCGGCGCTTTACGCCGGAGAACCGGCACAGTGCCGCGACCGCATGGTCCGGTGTCACGCCCACATGGCGGGCGGCGGCGATCGCAGCGAGGGCATTGCGTACGTTGTGCATGCCGGTCTGGTCCCACTTCAGGGTGGCTACCGGCTGCTCATGATGGATCACCATGAACCGGCTGCCATCCTCGGAAAGCAGCTCCGCCCGCCAGTCCGAGGTGCGAGGCGTCTCGCTTCCGATCGCCGTATCCTGGACCGGGCTCCAGCACCCCAGCTCGAGAGCGTTATCGAGATGGGTATCGACCGCCGGTCGAATAATCAGGCCCTGGGACGGCACGGTGCGAACCAAGTGATGGAATTGCCGCTCAATGGCCTCGACATTGTCGAAGATGTCGGCGTGATCGAATTCCAGGTTGTTGAGGATCAGGGTATGGGGGCGGTAATGGATGAATTTCGAGCGCTTGTCAAAAAACGCGCTGTCGTATTCGTCCGCTTCGATGACAAAAAAATCGCTGTTGCCAAGCCGCGCCGAAACCGGAAAATCCTTGGGCACGCCACCCACCAGATATCCCGGTTCGAATCCGGCCTGCTCGAGAATCCACAGCAGCATCGAGGTCGTCGTGGTTTTGCCGTGGGTGCCGGCCACGGCCAGCACCCAACGATGCCTCAGAACTTCCCGGGCCAACCACTCGGGCCCCGACATATAATCAATGTTCTGGTTGAGGACCGCCTCCACTTCCGCGTTGCCCCGGGACATGGCATTACCAATCAGCACCAGATCCGGCGAGGGTTCCAGATGGTCGGCACTGTAGCCTTCCATCAGCTGGATACCCTGAGCTTCCAACTGGGTACTCATGGGTGGATAGACGCCCTGGTCGGAACCGGTGACCGTATGACCCAGCTCCCGCGCCAACACCGCAAGGCTGCCCATAAAAGTGCCACAGATTCCCAGGATATGAATATGCATTCCGCTACTGCCCTCTCCCAATGAAACCCGACAAGCCTCCCGTATCCGCCCGAGCCCGTCAAGAGGCCTGCCATCCGCAATCCTGCTCATGAAAATCCGCGTCGTTTGGCGTATCATCTGCGCCATTGTCGAACCAGCAGGAGGCTCCAGCCCGAGATGGCCATCAAGAACGCATTCTACGCTCAATCCGGCGGTGTCACCGCCGTTATCAATGCCAGTGCCAGCGGCGTCATCCAGACCGCCCGCAAACACCCGGACAAAATTGGCAAGGTCTACGCCGGCCGCAACGGCATCATCGGGGCACTGAAGGAAGAACTGATTGATACCAGCCTTGAAAGCGAAGACGCCATCCAGGCCCTGATTCACACCCCCGGCGGCGCATTCGGCTCCTGCCGCCACAAGCTCAAGAACCTTTCCGAGAATCGCCGCGAGTATGAGCGCCTGATTGAAGTGTTCCGGGCCCACGACATCGGCTACTTCTTCTACAACGGCGGTGGTGATTCCCAGGACACCGCCTACAAGGTTTCCCAGATTGCCGACAAGATGGGCTACCCCATTACCTGCATCGGGGTGCCCAAAACCGTGGATAACGACCTGCCGTTCACGGACTGCTGCCCGGGCTTCGGTTCCGTCGCCAAGTACATTGCCACCTCCACCCTCGAAGCCAGCCTGGACATCAAGTCGATGTGCGAGACCTCCACCAAGGTCTTCATCCTCGAGGTAATGGGACGCCATGCCGGCTGGATCGCCGCCTCCGGTGGCTTGGCCGGCCAGGGTGAAGGCGAGCCGCCACACATCATCCTGTTCCCGGAAATCCCGTTTGATCGCGATGCCTTCCTCGCCCGGGTCGATCACTGCGTGAAGGAGTACGGTTATTGCGTGGTGGTTGCCTCCGAAGGTGCTCAGTACGAAGACGGCCGGTTCCTGGCTGATGCCGGCGCCAAGGATGCCTTTGGCCACACCCAGCTCGGCGGCGTTGCCCCGGCATTGGCCAACATGGTGAAACAGGCCCTGGGCCACAAGTACCACTGGGCCGTTGCCGATTACCTGCAGCGCAGTGCCCGCCACATAGCATCAGCCACCGATGTCCAGCAGGCCTACGCGGTCGGCGAGGCCGCTGTGGAGATGGCGGTGAACGGCAAGCAGGCGCTGATGCCCACCATTGTCCGGGAACAGGGTACGCCCTACCGCTGGAAGATTGGTGAAGCGCCCCTGAGCGAAGTGGCCAACCAGGAAAAGAAAATGCCAATCCATTACATCACCGACGATGGCTTCGGCATTACCCAGGATTGCCGCGACTACCTGCAACCGCTGATCGTCGGCGAGAGCTTCCCGCCGTTCGATAACGGGCTGCCACGGGTGGCGAAACTGAAGAACCAGCTGGTCGAAAAGAAACTCAAAACACCATTCGATCTCTGAACGGCGCCAACATCCGCCCCATAAAAAACGCCCGGAAGCTCACACTTCCGGGCGTTTTTCTTTCTCATCGCGAGAACCCGATCAACCGACTGTCGCTGCTTCCCGTTCGCGCACGAAGGCAAAAAACTCGTCACAGCCACCAATGTACTGATCACCCACCAGGATCTGAGGCACCGTGTGCACAGGCCGGCCGATCCGGTCGGCAATGTCAGCCTTGCTCAGCCCTTCCGCCATCACATCAACCCATTTGTACGACAGCCCCTTGGCTTCGCACAGGCTCTTGGCCCGAACACAGAAGCCGCAGCTTGTGCGGCCATAAATAGTAATCTGTTCCATAACGACCTCCTGAACACCGGCGCTATCTGGTTATCTGCCTGTAAAATCCTGAAACGAATGATCTCACGACGGCCTGGAAATGAAAATTGATGCTTTGAATCACCCTCATAGCGCGGGACGATGCCCGCATGCCCGGTCAGGTTTTCAAGCGACCGAGTTCCCGTTCAAGCACCTGGACCTGTTCATCCAGCGTCATTCCGCTGCCTTTGACACGGGTTGCCAGTTCTCTGAGATCGTTGGCGGCATCGCCAATCTGGGTCAGGTTTCGATTGATTTCCTCACTGACGGAACTCTGCTCCTCGGCAGCGGTGGCAACGTGGGTCACATGCTCGACAATCGTGCCAATCCGCTCGACCACCGTTGCCAGCGAATGAGCCGCTTCCTGGGTACCGTCAACCGCGCTGGAGGCTCGCTCCACACCACTCTCGATAACCGAGACCGCGCCATTTACGTCCACTTTCAGGCCATCAATCATGTCACTGATTTCGTCGGTGGACTCGCGGGTCCGTGAAGCCAGGGTCCGCACTTCATCGGCGACCACGGCAAATCCCCGCCCCTGTTCACCGGCCCGGGCGGCTTCGATAGCGGCGTTTAACGCCAGCAGATTGGTCTGCTCAGCGACCCCCCGAATAACGTCCAGAATGCGGTTAATGTCCTCACTGCGACTGGCAACATGGCCAATCGCCGTGCTCGCCTCGGTCATGTTGCTGGACACTGCGTTGACTCCGTTGACCGCCGACAGCAACGTGTCCTGGGTAAACTGGATACCATCCTGGGCCATGCGGGCGTTATCCGCGGCATCCACGGCGAAACCGGCAACCTCTCCCGCCGCCGCGGACATCTCGTTCATCGCGGTCACCACGCTGTCGATGTCCTGATGCTGACGGGATGTCTGCTCGTCGGTTTCCAGGGCAATAGAGCCGACGCCCCTGGCCTGTTCACTGACACGCGCGTTCACGTCCTTAAGGTCGTTGATCATTCCCCGAAGGCGGCCAAGGAAGGTATTGAAACCAGCCGCGAGATCAATCAGCTCGGCGTGGGTATCGATATCCAGCTCCCGGGTCAGGTCGCCCTCGGCACTGGCCAGGTTCTGCATCCGGTCCCGAATTTCGTTCAACGGTCGGGTAACCGACCGCACCAGCAGGACCAGTACCATCGTTGCCAGCACGACCACCACCACGCCGACAACAGTCTGACCCGTCGCCGTTGCCGCCACTTCGTCCGAAAGCATCGTGGTTATCTCGTTCACACTGGCGAGCGCTGTATCCCGTGGCAACTCAATCAGCAGGGACCACTGGGTATCGGCGAGGCCGATCTCAATGGGATAGGAGACCGCGAGGGTTTCACCGTTATCGAAACTGCCCTTCCCGGCGTGCAACTGGACGAATTCATCCCCCAGCTCGGGCAATGCCTCCTGCAATGGCCGGCCCAGGTAATCCTGATAATGACTGGACGCCGCGATCAGCCCGCCCTTGCTCAGCAGCGTGACCCGGGACTGGCCATCGAACAGGTTCTGGCTGACCCCCGCGATGGTTTTCTGCAGCGTGGACAGGTTGATGTCGGTACCCGTCACCCCGGCAAATTCGCCATCATTGAGAATGGGCATGACCAGGCTGGTCATCAGTTCGCTGTAGCCCTCTTCGATCTCGTACTCATAGGGCTCCATGATGCAGGGCGCCTTTTGGTCACGGGAACAGAGATACCACTCTGCTTCCCGGATACCGAACTCGTTGCGCTGCTCCAGGTACTTGGTAGCGGGATCTTCGGTCCGGCTGAATACCACGTTGCCTTCCGGATCCCGGTAGTAATAGATTTCCAGAGTGCCTTCGTCGCTGCTGTGCTCTTCGACACCGCCGGTGAAATACCGGTCCTGGCCGTCGTAGGCATCCGGTTCGAACTGGGCATAGATGGAACTGAGGCTCCCCTGCTCTTCGAGGACCGCTCCGACGGTTTCCTGGAGCGCCCGGCGGCTGATTCGTCCCGAGCTGTCGGCCTCGATGTTGCGGGTAATAACATTCCGAACCACCTCCGGCGTCCGGTACGCGGTGGCAAACTGGCCGCTCACCAGTTCACCGTACTTGCCCGCCGTTGCGCTCAACTGGTCCATGACAATACCCTGTACCGTATCCCGGGTTTCGGAAGTCAGCCGGTCTTCCATGCTGCCAAGCGACATCTGGGCGGTGACAACGATGCTGATACCCATCACCAGCAACAGGGATATCACCAGGGCATAGAGTTTGAACTGAAGGGAAAGCTTTTTCATCGTGGGGCGACCTGTTTAACGAATAAGGCGACGTTCTGATTCTTGATGCAAGGAGGTCTGGTTGGCGTACCTGACGCTGTTCCTGACGGCATTCGCAGCCGCAACGCTGCTACCCGCATACTCCGAGATATTACTGGGCACCCTGGTAACTCAGGGATTGTCCTACTGGTGGCTGTGGTTCTGGGCCACGCTCGGCAACACGCTCGGTTCCGTTGTTAATGGCGTTATCGGCCGGCAAGTGGATCGCTTTAAGGATAAGCGGTGGTTTCCGATTTCCGAACTGCAGCTGCATCGTGCCCGCAACCGGTTCAACCGCTACGGTCAGTGGTCCCTGCTGCTTGGGTGGTTACCGCTCGGCGGAGATGCGCTCACGCTTGTGGGCGGCATCATGCGGGTGCCCTGGCTCAACTTTGTAATCCTGGTGGGAATTGGCAAGGGCCTTCGCTACGCCTTCGTACTCTGGCTCGTGGCTGAAGCGTCCTCACCGTAGAGGTATTTGCGGAGCAACGGCTCACCATTGAATTCCGAGTGAAGAACGGCGATGAAGGTGTACACGCCAATCAATTTGCGGTTGAGAAAGACGAATTCCTTGGGCGGCACCCGGAAATACCGGCTGATGGCCGACCGGGCCGCCTGTCGGGCTACCCGGGAAGGCAAATCGCTCTGCTTCCAGCGATACTGGCCATGGACATTCACCGCATAGTCCGGCCACTGATCCTGATTCCGGGACAAGGGTTCCAGCACCGACATGCAGACTGCCCCAAACGTCTCCAGCACATCCCTGGGCCAGTCCCGGCTCATGAAGCGCAGTTTTACACCGCCCTCGATCACCGCGTCCAGATCGTTTTCGTAGGAGGCTTGAATCATTTGCCGGACCGGGTCGAGAAACTCATCGCTGTAGGACTGAACGGCGCCGAAATCCAGAAGGACGATGCGATCATAGCCACGATCTTCCCCTTCTTCACCCGCAATCCGGATCCGGTAATTGCCGAAGTTGGGATCGGTCTGGATCTCACCCCAGACAAACAACTCGCGGAAAAACAGTTCCAGCGCCGCCTCGCCCAGGGCGGTGCGGCGCGCCAGAGGCAGCTCCCGGACCGGGCCGGAGCTGACCGCATGACCATGCTCGTAGGTTGAGGCAATAACGTGGGCGGTGGAGAATTCCTGCAGCACCCGAGGAACGATGAAGCGCGGATCGGCAGCCAGCATGTCACGGAATTTTTCCGTGGTTCGCGCTTCGAGGCGATAATCCACCTCCCGATGCATCATCTCCCGGACTTCTTCCAGCCAGTCATTGAATTCCGGGCCGAAACTGACCAGCCGGGCAATTTTCAGCAACTGGGCAACCGCGTTCAGATCGCTGTCGACGGCATCGGCGACTCCCGGATACTGGACCTTCAACACCAGTTCCAGACCGTCGCTGCGTCGCACGGCCCGGTGCACCTGACCAAGCGATGCGGCCCCGATCGGCTCCGGATCCACGTCCAACTCTGCCAGACGCCCCGCACCCAGCTCCTCTTTCAGGACTTTCTCTATGGCCGGCCATTCCAGAGACGTGGTCTGGTCTTCCAGCGTGTGTAAGGCCTCCGTCACCTCTTCCGGCAGGAAATGCTCACCGTAAAGCGCCATGACCTGGCCGATTTTAACCACGCTGCCTTTCAGCTGACCGAGCTCGTCCACGAGAAAACGGGCCTGACTCGACAGCATGGCCCGATGTTTCTTCTCGCGCTTTTCCTTGTTGCTGAACCAGTTGGTGGCCATGTGCGAGGCCATGCGACCACCGGCATACAAACCGGCGCGGGTGAGGCTCAATCGGCGCTCAAAGCTGCCGGTTTTGATGCGGGAGACCGATTTACCTGAACGTCTGGCTGACATGAATGACCTGTCGCGATCCGAGAATTTCACCGTCACCGGCGGCTGTCATCATTATACGGATACTGTGGCAACGTGACCTAACCGTATCGACCCGTATTCGCCGGCCAACGAGCCAATGCGCCCGCCTGGCCAGAGGGTTAAAGGTGTCTGTATTACCTGTTTACGTTTTTACACAGTTTTCGGCCCAAAACCGATCTAGTATGGGCTTGCACAGGTTCCATGAACAGCATCACAACAACAAGACCTGAACATGACACATGGTTCACTGAATACGCCGGACACGAAACTGTCGCAGTTTCGGGTCAAAGGTGAAATACCGGTCCCTATTCTGATCAACTGGCTCACCGCCGTTGCGATCCCACTGTTGCTGTTTTTTGCCTGGCGCTCCAGCCTGCAGGACGATCCGGTCACCTCGCCCCTGCTTCTTGCGATCGCGGCACTGCTCGGCGTCAATACCGTCCTGTTCTGGCTGACCGGCAGCAGGCTCATGCAGCGCCGGGGCTTCATTGCCCTGATCACCGTGCTGTTCACCTATCTGGCCGTGCACGCCGTGGAAGATGGCTCTGCCATCATCTGGCTGTTCGCCTATCCACCCATTATCTTTTACATCAGCGATGCGCGGGTTGGCGTACTGGCCTGCGCCGGTGGTTTTGCAGCACTCATTCTGCTGTTCAGCCCACTGGGCGATGCTCTCTTCGGCTCGCCCTACACCTCCGGTTTCCGGCTGACCATGCTCGCGGCCCTCGGGTTTGAGATGGTCACCTGCTACATACTTGATCAAAGTCGCAGGCGCAGCAAACTGGGCCTGCTCAAACTGGCTGCGGATTTCGAATACGCGGCCAAACACGATTCACTGACCGGGCTGGCTAACCGACGCGAGGCCCTGGCGCAACTGGATGCGGAATACCAGCGCTACCTTCGCAGCGCGCGCTCGTTCTCGGTTCTGTTGATGGACATTGACCTGTTCAAGGCGGTAAACGACACCCACGGCCACCACGTCGGTGACGAACTGATCATCCTGGTCGCCCGAACACTGCGGAATGAGTGCCGGAAGGTCGATACGCTTGCGCGCTGGGGAGGGGAGGAATTCCTGGTACTGTTACCGGAAACCGAAAGCTCTGAAGCCCTGAAAATGGCCAACCGCATCCGCGAAGCAATTGCCCGCTCTGCCGTGCCGGTGAACGAACACAGGGTAAAGGCCACCATCAGCGTTGGTGTGGCAGGAATGCGAGGTTCCGAATCCATTGACCGCCTGCTGCAGCGGGCGGACGAGGCCCTGTACCGGGCCAAAACCCTGGGCAGGGATCAGGCCTGCGCGGCCGAAGGGGAACATGCCGCCTGACCCTTACCAGCCCTCGCGGCGGTCAACAGCAAAGGCTCCGAGACCGTCAACCAGCTGAGCGACCAGGCGCGTTTCAAGGGCACTGACGGTGGCGCCCGGGGCGAAGTCCGCCACCTGACTCATGGGCATACCGGCGTAGCCACAGGGATTGATTCGGCGGAAGGGTTCCATGTCCATGTCGACGTTGAGCGCAAGCCCGTGGAAGGAGCAGCCCCGCCGGACCCGAAGGCCCAGCGACGCAATCTTGGACTCGCCCACATAGACGCCCGGGGCGTCCGGCCGAGGGGCGGCCTCAATGTCGAGCTCGGCAAGGGTGCGAACGATGGCCTGTTCGATCTCCGTCACCAGGGTCCGTATACCGAGCTTGCGGCGACTCAGATCAATCAGCAGATAGATAACCAGTTGCCCGGGGCCGTGATAGGTAACCTGGCCGCCCCGGTCCACCTGGATCACCGGAATGTCCCCCGGCGCCAGGATGTGCTCGGCCTTACCGGCCTGCCCCTGGGTGTAGACCCGGGGATGCTCCAGGCACCACAACTCGTCGGTAACCGACTCGTCCCGTTCGGCGGTAAACGACTTCATCGCTTCCCAGGTTTCCGTGTACGGCTGCTGGCCCAATGAACGAACGATCAGATCGGTCATCCCGGTTATAACACCATATGAACCCGGCCGCTGGCCTTCAGCTCTTCAAACAGGGCTTTGAGCTGGGGCTCACCGGTGGCAACGATGGTCAGCTGAACGGAGCAGAACCGCCCCTTGCTGCTCTCGTTGACCGAGATATCCGCTTCGGTGATGCCCGGGGCATGCTGCTCGACCACCTCCACCACAAAATCGGTGAAGTCCGGTGCCGAATTACCAATGACCTTGATGACGTAGTCACAGGGGAATTCAATTTTTGGTGCTTTCGGCTCACTCATGCCGTCAATACTCCCGGGGACCTCGGTCACCCTTACTGAAACAACTGGAAGAAAAAGAGCTTGATGGCATCCCAGATACGCTTGAAGAAGCCGCCCTCGGGCACATCAGTCAGCGCCAGTACCGGCTGATCCACCAGCACCTCGCCGTTCAGGGTCACTTTGACCCGGCCCAGCTCATCTCCCACTGTTATGGGCGCTTTTATGACGGAATCAAGGTCTACCGTCGATTCCAGGTCGTTGCGGGACCCCCTGGGGATGGTGACGTAGACATCCTCGGTCAGGCCGACCGAGAGCTGGTCGGACTGACCTGCCCAGACGCGGGCTTTCATCAATTCCTGGCCAGTTCGGAAAAGCCGCTCACTCTCGTAATAGCGGAAGCCATAGTTCAGCATCTTCTGGACTTCCTGGGAGCGCGATTCGGAACTGCTGGTGCCCATCACTACGGCAATAAACCGGGTCTCGTTACGCTTGGCAGACGCCACAAGGCAGTAACCGGCCTCCTCAGTGTGTCCAGTCTTCAGGCCATCTACGCTGTCATCGCGCCACAACAGGCTGTTGCGGTTGGGTTGGCGAATGTTGTTGTAGGTAAAGTGCTTCTCGGCGTAGATCGGGTAGTTTTCCGGGTAATCATTGATGATGGCCCGGGCCAGAATCGCGAGGTCAAAGGCCGTAGAACGATGTTCGGGCGACGGCAGACCGGTTGCGTTCTCGAAATTGGTGTCCTTCATGCCCAGTATCTGGGCCTGCTGATTCATGATGTCGACAAACGCGCCCTCGCTGCCCGCGACAAATTCAGCCAGCGCAACCGAGGCATCGTTCCCGGATTGGATGATCACACCTTTCAGCAACGTCTCGACCGGCACGCTGGTCCCCTCACGCACGAAGGTGCGCGATCCTTCAGTCTTCCAGGCGCGAACACTGATGGGCACCATGTCGGACATGGAAATACGCCCCTCATCCAGTTCGCGCTCGACGATGTACGCCGTCATCATCTTGGTGAGACTCGCCGGCGGCAACCGCTCGTGACTGTTCTCCTCCATGATGATGCGTCCGCTCTTCGGATCCATCAGCACGTAGGAAGTGCCGGCAATCTGCGGCGGGGAAGGTATCAGGACTGACTGAGCAGCCGTTTTGCCCACCACCATCAGGGTCAGGACAAAAATGATTGAAAAAGAGCGAAACAAGGATTTTAAGGCCATGGGTTCATTCATTCGTCGTTAGGTGTGTGTCTTTTTAGTTGGTATTCAATGTGAGTCGGTCAGCAGAATCGACTGGGCAAATCCCCGCGCCTCAAGGAGGCTCTGGGTTTTGCGGGCGCTGTCCTCATCGGAGAACGGGCCGACCTGCACCCGGTGAAAGCGACCAGACGCGGTGTCGATCGCCCGGACGCGCATGGGATTCTCGAGCACCGCCCGGGCTCTGCCAAGGAGTTTTTCCGCCGGATCCCGGCTACTGAAAGAACCAAGCTGGACAAACAGTGCCTCATTGCCAGTTGCCATCTGCCCACTGGCCGCCACGCTGCTATCAGGGTAGTTCACTGTGGCCCCCGGCACGAACGGCTGACCGGCCAGGAACATGGATCCATCCGGTTTGACGGTGATGGCGGCCACTTCGACCCGGGCCGTACCCCGCGACTGGTAACCGAGTTTTTTCGCCGCCGCATAGGACAGGTCAATTAAGCGATCCCCATGAAACGGCCCTCGGTCATTGACCCTCACGATCACTGACCGCCCGTTGTCGAGATTGGTTACCCGCGCGTAGCCGGGAATCCGCAGGGACTTGTGGGCCGCAGACATCGTATACATGTCGAAGGTCTCGCCGTTCGATGTCTTGTGACCATGGAATTTCTCGCCGTACCAACTGGCGGTGCCCCGCGCTACATAGCCGTCGTTACTGCCCAGCACCTGATACTGCTTGCCCCAGACCGTGTATGGGGACTTGTTTCCGGCCCGCCTAGGCTTTTCATACACAGGCCTGGCATCGGACAGCCCGGACGCATCGAAGTTTCCCGCCGGAGCCCGATCCTGAGAAATCGTATAACGGGAGGAATGGTCGGTTTCCGGCGAGGACGCACAACCGCCGAGCACCAGGGCGCACGTCACCGCCATTATCCATGAGAGCGAGGGCTTGAAGTTCACAGTCCGGAATTCCTCTTGCACGACAGCCGCCGGGTTCACTTTCACGTTTTGACGACCATGTCTTTATTGTAACGGGTTATAACCGGTATTCACCATTACCCGCTTTCCACCTTTTGCCAGCGGTCTTCAGGCGCTTATCATCCGGCGATGGGTGTGAATGGACATCAGCACGCCAAAGGCCGCCATCAGCGTCACCCCCGAGGTGCCACCATAACTGATCAGCGGCAAAGGCACACCAACCACGGGGAGCAATCCGCTCACCATACCGACATTCACGAAGATATAGATAAAGAAGGTCATGGTCAGGGCGCCAGCCAGCAGGCGACTGAACGAATCCTGGGCCGTTACGGCAATGTACAGACAGCGAAGGATAATCAGGAAATACACGGTCATCAGCACCATCATGCCGATGAAACCAAATTCTTCAGCCAGCACCGCCACAATGAAATCGGTATGACTCTCGGGTAGGAACTCGAGGTGGGATTGAGTTCCCTGCAGCCAGCCTTTGCCCTCAATCCCGCCCGAGCCAATGGCGGTTTTGGACTGAATGATATTCCAGCCCGCTCCGAGCGGATCACTCTGAGGGTCAAGCAGGGTCAGGACTCGTTGCTTCTGATAGTCGCGCATGACAAAGAACCACATCATGGGCGCCGAGACCGACACCAGTGCGACAAATGCGGTGATCAGCTTCCAGCTGATGCCGGCGAAGAAGACCACAAAGATTCCGGCCATTCCAACCAGCAATGATGTTCCCAGATCCGGCTGCTGAATAATCATCATCATCGGCACCAGCACAATAGCCAGCCCGGTAATGACATGCCGGAAACGGGGCGGCAGGTAATGTCGCGACAGATACCAGGCGGCCATCATCGGAACCACCAGTTTCATCAGCTCCGAGGGCTGGAACCGGGGCAACCCGGGGAGCGCCAGCCAGCGCTGGGCGCCCTTGGCACCCACGCCCACCAACAGTACCGCCAGCAGTGCGGCAATGCCGGCACAATAGAGCCAGGGCGCCCAGCGCCTGAATACGGACGGATCCAGTTGGGCGAACACCAGCATCACCACGAAGGCAACGCCAAGGCGGATGCCCTGGGCCTTGACCACTTCGATATTGCGATCCGCCCCGCTGTACAGGACAAACAGGCCACCAGACACCAGGACTACCAACAGAAACAGCAGGATGGGATCCAGGTGCAATGCAGACCAGATCCCCCGCGGGCGCCCCAGGGGATTGGCGGCCGTCGAATCCACGAAATCATTCAACGCCATTACTCGTCCCCTCCGGCTTTCACGCTGCCCACCAGGGCGCCGTCGTCGTTGGCGGAAAATTCCAGTAACCAGGCATCGAACAGCTCGCGTGCCACCGGCGCCGCGGTACTGCTGCCGCCACCGCCATTCTCGACAATAACGGCCACCGCAATCTTCGGATTCTCAACCGGCGCAAAACCAACGAACAGGGCGTGATCCCGAAGCCGTTCGCGGATTTCCTCGGCATCGTACTCCTCATCTTCCGCCAGGCTGAAAACCTGGGCGGTACCTGTCTTGCCCGCCATTCGGTAAGGTGCATCGCTGCCCGCCCGGCGCGCCGTTCCCCGACGGCCGTGCATAACCTCGGCCATGGTTTCGACAACGTACTCCCAGTCCGCCGGATTCTTGAGCTTCAGCGGTTCGTGGGTGCCATCGGGCAGGTAATCGGTGACCGGAGTATCACCCTCGATTTCCTTCAACAGCCGGGGTTCCGCCCAGGTGCCGCGATTGGCGATCAGTGACGTAGCCGTCGCCAGTTGAAGCGGCGTTGCCAGCATGAAGCCCTGGCCGATTCCAAGATTTACCGAATCGCCGGGGTACCAGGGCTCACTGCGCATGGCGCGTTTCCATTCCCTGGACGGCAGCAAGCCACTCAGGGCGCCTGACACGTCGAGCGCCGCATCCTCGCCGAACCCGAAGCGGGAGAGATAGCTGTACATGGTGTCCACGCCCATCTTCACGGCAATTTCGTAGAAGTAGACATCGCAGGATTCGGCCATGGCGTCCATAAGATCCACCCAGCCGTGACCACCCCGTTTCCAGTCCCGGTAGCGGCGGCCGGAGTCATTGAGCCGGAAATAGCCCGGATCCCAGATGGTGTAATCCCGTGTCGTTGCACCGCTGTCGAGAGCAGCAATCGCCAGCATCGGCTTCATCGTGGAACCAGGCGGGTACTGGCCCCGCAGTGCCCGGTTGAAGAGCGGTTTATCACGGCTTTCGCTCAGCTCGCGGTAATCCTTGACGCTGATCCCGGTAACAAACTTGTTGGCATCGAACCCGGGCACACTCGCCAATGCCAGTATCCCGCCGGTAGCCGGCTCGATGGCGACGATGGCGCCGCGACGGCCATCCAGCAGCTCATGGGCGCGCTTCTGAAGCCTCAGATCAAGATGCAGCTGCAGGTCCTCACCGGGCACCGGATTCTCGCGCTCAAGAACTCGCAGGGTCCGGCCCCGGGCATTGGTCTCCACATGCTGATACCCGACCTCGCCGTGCAACAGGTCCTCATAGAAACGTTCGATGCCGGACTTGCCAATGTAGTTGGTGCCGGCATAGTTCACAGGATCAATGCGCTGGAGCTCGCCACGGTTGATACGACCAACAAAACCCAGTGCGTGCGCGGTCAGCTCACTGTGGGGGTAGTAGCGGACCAGCTCCGCCTTTACTTCCACCCCGGGCAGTTCGTGGCGGTGGACGGCAAGCCGGGCCATTTCCTGCTCATTGAGATCGTAACGAAGCGGAATTTCCTGGAAGGGGCGCCGGGGTTCCTGCAAACGGCGATGGAAACGCTCCAGATCCTCCTCGGAGACCTCGAGGATACCGCCGAGCTGGGCCAGGGTCTGTTCCATCTCGTCCACCCGCTCAGGTACTAGCGTGACACTGAACACGGGTCGGTTTTCCGCCAGCAAGGTGCGATTGCGGTCGTAGACGAGGCCTCGGGGCGGCGGAACGGACTGTACCTGAACACGGTTCTTGTCCGAGAGGGTGGTGTAGACATCGTGCTCGACAACCTGGAGCTGGTACATCCGGACCAGCAGGCCGCCGATCAACAACGCGACGAACACCAGCATCACCATCGCCCGGCGCTGGAACAGCCTGCGTTCAGCAGCAGTGTCCTTGAATTCACCCCACGGCATGACGTTCCCCTAGGCCCGGTGATACGGGTGATTACGGGTGATGGACCAGGCCCGGTAAAGCTGCTCGGCCAGCACGATCCGAACCAGAGGATGGGGCAGTGTCAGCGGCGACAATGACCACTGATGATCCGCCCGCTTGCGGCAGCCTTCGGCCAGCCCATCCGGCCCGCCAACAAAGAAACTGATATCGCGGCCGTCCTGTTGCCAATTCTCCAGCTGGCTCGCGAGTTTCTCTGTGGACCACGGCCGACCACCCACTTCCAGCGCTATGACCCGATCTTTCGGGCCAGTGGCAGCAAGCAGGGCTTCGCTCTCGCGTTGCATCAGTCTGGGGATATCCGGGTTTTTGCCCCGGTGTGCCATGGGAATTTCGACCAGCTCCAGAGGCAGTTCCGGAGGCATCCGGCGTGCGTAATCGTTATACCCTGCACTGACCCAGTCGGGCATCTTCTGCCCCACGCAGATCAGACGTAAGCGCATGATTATTCGCTGCCTGCAGCACCAAGATCCGGGGCATCGCGCCAGAAGCGCTCCAGATCGTAGAACTCCCGGGTGGCGGGCATCATGACGTGAACAACCACGTCGCCGAGATCTACCAGTATCCAGTCACTGGCGGTGCCACCCTCGACGTTGCTGGCGCGAACACCCTCGTCCTTGGCTTCGGAAACCACGGAGTCTGCCAGGGATTTCACGTGACGGTTGGACGTTCCGGATGCCAGAACCATGAAGTCGGTGACACTGGTACGGTCACGGACATCAATGACACTGATGTCCTGTGCTTTCACATCTTCAAGCGCGTTAACTACCAGATCTTTCAGTTGTTCTGCGTGCATAATCACCCTGTTGGACGGGCGTCGGCCGAAGTGGCCGCCCGAAAAGTCATATTCAGACGCGATTGTAGCACTAAAAGTTCCCGTCGGGGCAGGCACCATAGAGCCCCAGACGACGAATCTCTTGCCATACCGGATCCGGAAGCAGGTAACGTGGAGACCGGCCGTCTCCGATCCGTTCCCGGATGCCCGTAGCGGAAATATCCAGAAGCGGCGGGTCCAGCTCAAGCATCAGGCCGCCGGGCTGATCGTGCAGCCTACTGGCATCCCGGACAGCGCGTTCCGCCAGCATCCGCGCCGGCTCACCGTCCGGATCAAGGCCGGGGCCCGGTCGCCTGACAACAATGACATGGGCAAGCTCGGGAATCTGGCGCCATTCCCGCCAGCGATCAAAACCGGCAAAGGCGTCCGTGCCCACAACCATGGCCAGCGGCGCCTCTGGCCCCAGTTCCTGGCGCAACTGTCGCAGGGTATCGGCGGTATAGGACGCCCCTGCCCTTCTGAGTTCCCGCTCATCCACCCGCAGCTGAACCTCGCCGGTCACGGCCAGTTCCAGCAATTTCAGCCGCTGCTCCGACGTGGCCCCGGTATCACCACGGTGAGGCGGTATATGGCAAGGCACCAGACTGACCTGATCGACACCGAGCCGGTCACTGATTTCCAGCGCCAGCCGGAGGTGACCATGGTGAATCGGATCGAAGGTGCCGCCGTAGATCACATGCATCGACATCAGGTCCGGATGTGGCCGTCGCCGAACACCACGTATTTCTGGGAAGTGAGCCCTTCCAGCCCCACCGGCCCACGGGCGTGGATCTTGTCGGTGGAGATGCCGATTTCCGCTCCCAGTCCGTACTCGAAGCCGTCCGCGAAGCGGGTCGAGGTATTCACCATGACCGAGCTTGAGTCCACCTCGGTAATGAAACGGCGGGCCCGGGTGAAATTCTCGGTGATGATGCTGTCGGTATGCTGCGAACTGTAGCGATTGATGTGTTCTATGGCGCCATCAAGACCATCGACCACTCGAATCGCCAGGATCGGCCCGAGATATTCCGCCTCCCAGTCGGCCTCCACCGCTTCACCGGCATCAATCACTGCGCGGGTCTGCTCACACCCGCGCAGCTCCACGCCCTTTTCCGAAAAGGCAGAGGCCAGCAGCGGCAGAATGTCCTCGGCAATCTCGCAATCCACCAGCAGGGTTTCCATGGTGTTGCAGGTGCCGTAGCGCTGGGTCTTGGCATTGACCGCCACCTTCAACGCCTTCTCCGGATCGGCATGACTGTCGAGGTAGACGTGGCAAACGCCATCCAAATGCTTGATGACCGGCACGCGGGCATCCCGGCTGATGCGCTCGATCAGCCCCTTGCCCCCTCGCGGCACAATCACATCGACATATTTAGGCATGGTAATCAGCTCACCGACGGCGGCCCGATCGGTGGTTTTTACAACCTGCACGGCGGTCTCGGGCAGACCGGCCTCGGCCAGCCCCTCGGCCAGGCAGCGGGCAATGGCCTGATTCGAATGAATGGACTCGGAGCCGCCACGAAGAATGGTTGCGTTACCGGATTTCAGGCAGAGGCTGGCCGCTTCCACAGTCACATTCGGCCGCGACTCATAGATGATACCGATCACTCCCAAGGGCACCCGCATCTTGCCGACCTGGATGCCGGACGGGCGATAGGTCATGTCTGTGATTTCTCCAATCGGATCTGGCAGCGAGGCCACCTGACGCAGGCCCTCAATCATGGTATCAATGCGCTGGGAGGTAAGTTCCAGCCGGTCCAGCATGGCAACGTCCAGTCCGTTGTCACGACCACTCTCGAGATCCTTGCGGTTAGCCATGGCCAGTTCGTCGCGGGCCGCGTCCAGAGCCCGGGCCGTAGCCAGCAGAGCCTGATTGCGCACGGCCGTTGTCGAGCGTGCGACCTGCGTTGCCGCTGCGCGAGCCTGTTCACCGACCTCAGCCATGTAAGCTGCAATATCCATCCGTTATCCTTCGTGTTTTCGAGCAGAATTCATTAATACAGGCTAACTTTACCTTTCCCGTTTCAAGTACGCACCCCAAACAGATATTATAGCGCTGCGGTATGCCACATACTTAGGGAGTTTCAGAAAAGGAAGGACGCCATGGCCCAATTGGCCGAGAAATTTCTGCTAAGCAGACTGTCGCGGGTCGGATTCGTGGCCCTGATTGCCATAGCCGCACTCTGCGCCTTGCTGGGGGAGCCGTTGACGTCCGCCACCGCAGCTGCCGCCGCCGGCATCGTCATTTGTGGGCGTACCTTTCACGCCAATCGCCAGCACCGCCCCTGGCCACAGATTCAGCGACTGTTTTTCCTCGTTCTCCTGCTGCTTCTGCTGACCAGCTTCTGGACCGGCCCCTGGGCGCTCAGCCACTGGTTTTACGCGATCCCCCTATTGGCCTTTGCCCTGATTCCACCGGGCCTGGCGATCGTGGTTACGCTGGCATTTGTTGCCCTGGCCGGACTGGCTATTCCCCTGGCCACCGGCCTCGCCGACCGTCACCAGATGATCAGCGCATTCATGCTTACCACCCTGCTCTCGGCCCTGCTGGTTTTCCTGCGCGAGTACAAGACCCGACAGCTCGCGCCCTTGCGACGCACGGATGAGCTGACTCAGGCCGCCAGCCGGGAGTACCTCTCGGCTGATCTGCACAAGGAAATTCAGCGCAGCGAGCGCGAAGGAACCGACATGTCCATCATCATGATCGGCCTGGACACCCACTTGAGCGACCATGATCCGGACGAGGATATCCGCTCCATCCTGCCGCGAATTGGTCGCTACCTGCACAGCCAGATCCGGGACTTTGATACCTACTACCGGGTTGCGGATCTTCAGTTCCTTGTGATCCTGCCCGGCATTGCCACCAGCGATGCCATCAACCGGTCTGAAATCATCCGCAAGGGCCTTTGTACCCTGCTGGAATCCCACGGTATGGCGTTAACCGTCAGCACGGGCATCGCCGGCCTCAACATTGGAGACGACGCCGACAGCCTGCAACAGAGTGCCGCCAACGCCTTGCGCCGGGCACAACAGCAGGGGGGCAACCGGACCCAGGCATACAGCGCCTGGGCGCAGGCCGGAAACACAGGGCAATCCTCGGCAGAAGGACCTGCATCATGACCGAAACGCGTCTGCGCACGCTGACCCACAGCATCGGCTACAGTCTGGCGACGCTGTTTATCTTTACCCTGGCCATGCAGAACCTTCGCTATGGTTTCTACGAACTCTTCTATCTCGCCATCGGCATGGCAGCGCTGACTCTGGGCGGAGTTGCCTACACCTTCATCTGTCGCCGGCATCAGCTGTCGGCTCCGGGGCACCTGATCATCCTCGCCGGATTGAATAGCGGACTGTTGGCCGCCCTGCTCACTCTGGACGGCCCCGGCATCGCCCACTGGGCCATGCCCATGCTGACTCTCAACCTGCTGATCCTGCCCCTCAGACAGGGCGTGGCACTGTCGATCCTTCTCCTGGTGCCTACCTCGGCAGTGGTCCTGTACCAACAGCCGGCCGCCGATGCCGTGACCGTCATTGCCGGCCTCTTCATCCTGCTGACGGCGGCTTCACTCTATATCTGGCACTACGACCATATGGCCCAGTCGGCGGAGGATCTGGCCATCACCGACTCGGTAACCGGCGCCCACAATGCCCGGTTCCTGGACGAGACCCTGCAGAAGGAAATCAGCCGGGCCATCGCCACCGGCCATCCGCTGTCTGTGATCAATCTGAGCATCGACTACGCGGACGAAGCCGCGGACCTGCATGGCAAAGGCGGCGTACAAAACCTGTTTCGCGACATGACCGAGCACCTGTTCGGGGTTATCCGCGCCGGCGACACCCTCTACACCCTGAACGACTCGGAGTTTTTCCTGATCCTGCCGTTCACGCCAGAGGAAGGCGTTCGGGTGATTGCCGAACGAATTCGTCGAACCATCGCCGAACACCAGTGGCCAGTCGTTGGCAAGGCCACCGTCAGCCTCGGCTGCACCACCCGAGGCAGCGGCGATACGCGCACCGACGGACTGCGTAAACGCGCCCATGACGCCATGGAGGAAGCCCGGCGGCGTGGCGCTGATTCGGTCTGGTTCAGCGCCGGAGAGACCATCACGGCATGAGCGCGGACTGGCTGCAGAATCTGTCGGCCTGGCTCAGTGTCCACCCCGGCTGGCTGGCCCTGGCCCTGTTCAGCACCGCCTTCGTGGAATCCCTGGCCCTTGCGGGTATCGTGGTGCCCGGAGTCGCCATCCTCTTTGCCTTTGCGGCACTGGCCGGGCAAACCGGCATGCCGCTGACGGAAACCCTGATCTGGGCCGGGCTGGGTGCGATTTCCGGCGACGCTCTCAGCTTTGCCCTGGGCCGAAAGCTCGGGGGCCGACTGGATTCGGTCTGGCCGCTGAGCCGTTACCCCCTACTGATCGCCAAGGGCAAGTCCTTCTTCCATAAACACGGGGGCAAAAGCGTGGTCATCGGCCGCTTTGTCGGCCCGGTCCGCCCGATCATTCCGCTCATTGCCGGCGCCCTGTGGATGCCTTGGCAACGATTCCTCGCCTTTAACATCGCCTCAGCAGTGGGATGGGCACCAGTCTATATCTTGCCGGGTTTTCTGGTGGGCAGCGCAATGGCCAGCGAACTTCAGCCGCCAGCGCACTTCTACGCCGTGGTTGGTATAAGCCTCGCCGTCATGCTGGGAGTGTACCTGATACTGATCCAGTTCCAGCTCGGGCTTGGCGAGGGCAGTCGGCTTTACACCTGGCTGGAACGACGGATGACCACCTACGATGCCACTCATCGCTTCTGGCGTCTTTACACCAATCACCGCCCGGATCGCGGCGGTGAATTTCCGCTCGCCTCAGTGATGCTCGCTCTGGGCGCTTCGGGACTGCTGTTGCTGTGGGGGCAGCTCGCCACACAGACTCACATACTGGAGCCGTTCAACCAGTTGGCTCTGGACTGGTTCGAACAGCTCCGGCAACCGCTGCTGGATGGACCAGCCATCATCGCGACGCTGCTGGGCGACCCGCCCGTCCTGATAGCCGCCGCCGTTTTAGCCTCCCTGACCCTGGGTTTTCGGGGCTACTACGCCGCGGCCATCCACATCCTGATGGCGGCAACCCTCACCTTCACACTGGTCTGGCTCCTGAAATCCACACTCGGGATCGCTCGGCCCGATGCAGTGCTCAGCCCGCCCGCATCCGGCGCCTTTCCAAGCGGCCATAGCGCCGGGATTACCGTATTCGTGACCCTCATTGCCAGTTTCGTTGCCGGAGAAAGTCGCAGCCGCAGTCGCTGGCAGTCCTACGTACTGCTCTCCCTGCCCCTGTTGCCGGTCGCGCTTAGTCGTCTGTATTTGGGGGTCCACTGGTTTACCGATGTGGTCGGCGGCATTCTGCTGGGGCTGGCCATTACCGGATCGATACGGGCAAGTTACAGCCGATATGACCGCATCCATCTGGCGCCCGATGTAACCATGGTGGTGGCGGGCGTTCTGTGGCTGATCTTCGCTGCCAGTTACGTTGCCGTCGCCTGGCCGGAAGCACAGGCCGACTTCCGCCCGGTCTAACCTTCCTCAAGGGCTTCCAGCAATTCCTGCAGACGACTGAGCCTCTCGAGCGGGTCCTGTAACTCAACCAGCCGCTGTTTTTCCTGCTTGTCGAGTGGTAACAGTTCGGTCAGGCGCCAGCCAACATGACGCGCATCCCGATAGTCCACATCCATATCCAGGTCACGAACCACCGGATGCTTGAACAATGCCCGAAGGACCGACGGGAGTTCACTGAAACGCTCGGGGACTTCACTGTCAGCTTCGTCAAGCAGGACCTCGACATCGCCGACGTTGAGGCCGTCTTCCTCCTGCCAGTTCCGGACCACCGTGACTTTGGAGGTACCTTCGACCGTAATCCCGAGCAGACCGTTTTCCAGTTGCTGAAAGTCGATAATACGGACGTAGGTCCCGATGTCGTAAAACGAAGCGGTCGGGCCAGTTTCAGCACCATCGCGCAACAGAACCACGACAAAGCCACGATCTTCCTTCAGGCAACGGGTGAGCATGTCGATGTAACGCGGCTCAAACAGCTGCAAGGGGATCCTCCCCCGGGGGAGAACAATGGAATTCAGGGGGAAGAGAGGTACATTCATATCAGCACAGGTCTCCGCGTAGCGGACTCCAAAAAAGGTTCAGACCCATCGGGTCAGCGAATGGACAATAACTGTTGCACTTCATCAACCCGGGCGCGAGCTTCCGTCAGGAGCTGGAGGCTTCGTGACGCGTTCAGTTCCAGCTCTCCCAACCGGCGATAGGCCGGCACCTGATCGAATGGTGGCAGCTCAGCATTCTGGTTCGAACCAATCATAGAATGCAATTGTGCAACTATCACCACATCGGTCAGTTGCGGATCCGGTTCACGGCATTCATGGTGCCACTCCTCGGCATGGCGAACCGCCTCGACAAACGACGACGGAAATGCCCAGCTCTCCAGCACCGCGGTACCGACATCGGCACGAAGCTCCCGGATCGCATGTTTCAGATTGCCCTGATCCGAGAACAGGCTGGCGTGATGCTCCGCCTGAACCAGCACCGGAACAACACCGATGTCGTGTAACAACCCGGCCAGCATGGCCTCTTCCGGATTCAGGCGCGTGGCGTGATCCGCCAGCACCCAACACAAGGCAGCAACTTCCCGGGAGTGGCGCCAAAGGCTCTCCATCTCTTTCTGCAGTGCGGCCTGCCGGGTCTTGAACACTTCCCGCATGGAAAAAACGGTCACCAGCTGGCGAGTGGTTCGCATGCCCAGTCGAACAACCGACTCGCGAACATTGCGGACATCACTGAAGCCGCGATACAGCGGACTGTTACAGGCCCGCACGAGCTTCGCAGCCATGGCCGGGTCCGCGGAAATGGCGTTGGCCACCTGCTCGGCCGTGGAGTCCTCGCGGTCAACCGCCCGACGAACTTTCCAGGCCACGTCCGGCACGCTGGGCAGCTTGACCTGATTTGAGCGCAGTTCGGAGTAGAACTCCATCAACAGCTCATGCTCCTCGCCGTCACCGCCCCCAAAGCCTTCACCCGAATCCATTTCCACCTGCTCAACCGGCGCGGCGCGCAGCAGCTGGTTCAGGATGTCCTGCTCGACCACAAGAAACTCGCACGGTTTAACTGCGGTCACCTCGTACATCCGGGGCTGCAGTCTGGCGATCGGGTTGAGCGCTTTTTCGGTCTCAGACTCAATCAGGGACTTGCGATGGTCAACCGATTCCAGCTCCACCATGCCCGCCACCAGGAAAAAATCGAGTCCGTCCCGGATGCCGCGCTCCACCACACGCTGGCCGGGGCCGTAGGTCCGGCGTTCGGCGCGACTGGCCAACAACACCAGTTGATCATCGCTGAGCCGGTTCAGAGGCTGGAATTCTTTCAGGCGGCGAAGTGGCAGGCTGTCCTGGCCGGCCATAGGCAAGCTCCTTGTGTAATACAAATCCACGGGCGATCGTCGGTCCCTGTTACTCATTGTAAACACGGTCAGCTAAAACAACCATGCGATAGGAGTCTAATCTGGTATCCTTTGTGGTCGCACAATGCCAACCAGAAACCACCGTCAGGTAATAACAGAGAGATCAGAACATCATGCCTCAGTATCGTTCGCGGACTTCCACCGCTGGCCGTAACATGGCCGGCGCCCGCGCCCTCTGGCGCGCCACCGGTATGAAAAACGAGGATTTCGGCAAACCCATCATTGCGGTTGCCAACTCCTTTACCCAGTTTGTGCCCGGTCACGTCCACCTGAAAGATCTGGGGCAGCTGGTCTGCCGTGAAATCGAGCAAGCTGGCGGCGTCGCCAAGGAATTCAACACGATTGCCGTCGATGATGGCATCGCCATGGGCCACGATGGCATGCTGTATTCCCTGCCCTCCCGGGAGATCATCGCCGACTCCGTTGAGTACATGGTTAACGCCCACTGCGCCGACGCGCTGGTGTGCATCTCGAACTGCGACAAGATCACCCCGGGCATGCTGATGGCCGCCATGCGCCTGAACATTCCCGTCATCTTCGTATCCGGTGGCCCGATGGAAGCCGGTAAAACCAAGTTGTCGGAACACAAGCTCGACCTGGTGGATGCCATGGTCATCGCCGCGGACCCCAACGCCGATGATGAAACCGTGGCCGAATACGAGCGCAGCGCCTGCCCGACCTGCGGTTCGTGTTCCGGTATGTTCACCGCCAACTCCATGAACTGCCTGACCGAGGCGATCGGCCTGGCCTTGCCCGGCAACGGCTCAATGCTGGCCACCCACGCCGACCGGGAGCAACTGTTCCTGAATGCCGGCCGTCAGATTGTGGAGAATGCCCGGCGCTATTACGAGGAAGACGACGCCAGCGTGCTGCCCCTGAGCATTGCCTCCATGGCGGCGTTTGAAAACGCCATGGTGATGGACATCGCCATGGGCGGTTCCACCAACACCATCCTTCACCTGCTGGCAGCGGCCCAGGAAGGTGGCGTTCCGTTCACACTGAACGAAATCGACCAGCTGTCCCGCAAGGTGCCCCAGCTGTGCAAGGTTGCCCCGAACTCCCCGAAATACCACATGGAAGACGTCCATCGGGCAGGCGGCATCATGGGCATTCTCGGCGAACTGGAGCGCGGCGGCCTGATCAACACGGATCTGCCGACCGTCCACAGCAAAACCATGAAGGAAGCCCTCGAAACCTGGGACATCATGCGCTCCCCGCCCGCTGAAGTGGTGGAATTCTACAAGGCCGGTCCGGCCGGGATTCCGACCCAGACAGCATTCAGCCAGAGCACCCGCTGGCCGACCCTTGACGGAGACCGGGAGACCGGCTGCATCCGCTCGGTTGAGAATGCGTATTCCTCCGAGGGCGGACTGGCGGTGCTTTACGGCAACATCGCCCTGGATGGCTGCGTTGTGAAAACCGCCGGCGTGGATGAGAGCATCTACGTGTTCGAGGGGACTGCACGGGTATTCGAGAGCCAGGACTCCGCCGTGGCGGGCATTCTGAGCGATGAAGTCAAACCCGGCGACGTCGTTATCATCCGCTACGAAGGTCCCCGCGGCGGGCCCGGCATGCAGGAAATGCTTTACCCGACCAGTTACCTGAAGTCCAAAGGCCTGG
The DNA here is from genome assembly GCF_019392195.1 of Marinobacter sp. F4206. NCBI lineage: Bacteria > Pseudomonadati > Pseudomonadota > Gammaproteobacteria > Pseudomonadales > Marinobacteraceae > Marinobacter > Marinobacter liaoningensis. The sequence continues at coordinate 55,159 of NZ_JAHXKI010000003.1, read as the reverse complement.
GCAAGGACTGCGCTCTGCTCACCGACGGCCGCTTCTCCGGCGGAACTTCAGGCCTGTCCATCGGTCATGCCTCACCTGAGGCCGCAGCGGGTGGCGCCATTGGCCTGATCGAGAACGGCGATCGCATCCGCATTGATATCCCCAACCGCACCATCAATGTCGAGCTGGATCAGCACGAACTGGATCGTCGCCGGGAGGCTCGGGATACCAAGGGCTGGAAACCGGATCTGGCCCGGGACCGCAAGGTGTCGGCAGCACTGAAAGCTTACGCCCTGCTGGCCACCAGCGCGGATAAAGGCGCCGTACGGGACCTGAGCAAACTCGACTAGGCCACTGTCCGCCCACAAAAAAGCCCGCTCAGGATCTCTGGCGGGCTTCTTTGTGTCAGGGCCGGCTTACCAGAGCGACCAGCCGCCGTCGTCGTCTTCTTCGATCGCACCCTCCTCGGCGCTCTCGGTCTGCTCCGTTGCCGCCGGTTCAGCCTCGGCCGCGGCACTGGATCCGGAGTCATTCTGGGCCGGAGCCGTTGAGGCCGCAGCCACCTGGACCGAGATCATACCCAGCGCTTTCTTGGTCTCGTCGTCCAGAATTCCTGTCGCCTGGAGCCCATTTTCCTTCTGGAACGTGGTCAGTGCCGCGCGGGTCGCATCGTCCATCTGGGAACTGACATTCGAGATGTTGTACCCCGCGCCGTAAAGCGCGTTTTTGAGGGCAACGGTTTCGTTCGCATAGGCTGCGGGCGCCAGCCCAAGCATAGCAGCAGTGCCAGCCGCAATTGCCAGACGGCCCAGATGGTTGGTCGCTTTTCTCATGGTACTCACCTGCATACTCCTGATATCTTGCCGATACCCGTTTCTTTATTGTTTTGTGGTGCCTATCTCCACAGGCTGGGGCAAACAGTGAAAATCGTATCACACTTTGGCGACATGTAACCTCAACGCGGATCATCCTCATCATGGGTCGGAAGAGCGCGCCCTCTTCCCTCTCGGTGCGATTCTTCCCCAAACTCCCGGATGAAGATGCCCCAGAAGGCCATGAACAGGGCCGCCACCAACGGCCCCATCACAAACCCGTTGACCCCGAACATAACAATGCCGCCCAGGGTGGACAAGAGCACGATGTAGTCGGGCAGTTTGGTATCCCGGCCCACCAACAACGGACGCAACAAGTTATCCGCCAGCCCAATGACGACCACCCCGAATATCGTCAGGACCACCGCTTCTATCACATCCCCGACCGCCGCCAGGTAGATCGCAGCCGGCACCCAGACCAGCGCCGCCCCCACTGCCGGCAGCAGCGACACAATCGCCATCACCACGCCCCAGAGCAGCGCGCCATTGATGCCCAGAATCCAGAAAATGAGTCCGCCGAGGGCGCCCTGAATGATCGCTATCAGCAAATTCCCCTTGACCGTGGCGCGGGTCACTTCGGCAAACTTGGCAAACAGCAACCGCTCACGCTCATCACCGAGGGGCAGCGCCCGAATCAGGAGTTCCACCAGCTTGGTACCGTCCCGCAGAAGGAAGAACGCAAGGTAAACCATCAGGGCCAGACCGAGGAAAAACTGGAAGGTATTCTGACCGACCCCAAGCGCCTGCTTGGCAAGAAACTGGCTACCACCAACGAAGATGCTGACCACCCGGTCACGGATTTCGGCAAAATTGATATCAAACTGGGCCAGAAACGACTGAATGGCGGGAAACGATTGGTTCACCTGATCGATGTACTCGCCCGGACGTATTTCTCCCGCCTGGATCCGCTGGTAAAGACCGACACCCTCGGCAATGAGCGAGGTCACCAGCACCAGCACTGGAATGACCACAATCACCATGCAGATGACCAGCGTGATCAGCGCATTCACGTTCGGGCGATCCCCAAGCTTACGCACCAACAATTGCTGGACCGGATGAAAAATCAGCGCGATGGCCACGGCCCAGAAGATGGGGCCAAAAAACGGCTTCATCAGCAGCACGAATGCCAGGGAAACCCCCACCAGCATCGCGAGAAAAGTCCGTGTTTCCAGTTTTGCGTACATAGTTGTGGTTTTTCCTGACAAGTAAGAGCAAAAGACGCCCTGACCGGCATCTGCGGCGGGACAGGGCTAGCCTACCACGGCAACGTGGCCACTGTAGCCTGCTTCGGGTTATAGTGGACGGTTGTTGATCAGCTATTAAACAGGTCGAGCTGTTGGAATTGGAAACCTTTAACCCGGAAACCGCCCTGGAAGCCGCCATCGAACTGCGCCGGGTGCTGGCAGCCCGTACCCATCGCCGCAAGGTGTTGGGGCAGGAGGTGCTTGTCCCCGGTCAGCTGGGAGAGGCGCTCCAGCTTCCGCGCACGATCAACCGGTTGCAGAGCAAGCAGCAGCGGCAACGGGAACTCGGCCTGGACGATTTTCAGGAATTGTGGCCAACCCTCTCGCCGACAACTCGCGAAAAAGTACTTGATGGCATAGGCTGGTATAATCCGAAGGAGCTTGATTGGGAAGACAAGCGCTCCAACCGTCGACCAGTGGTCGATCCGGATAACTGAGCCGTAATGGGGTAGGAGACTTTAATTTGTAACACTCCGCCCCTAGGTTGGACTTTATCAGGAGGATAATAATGAGCATGAATGAACAACCTATCTACACTGCCCTGGTGGCCGAGGGCAGCGCCGTCCCCACCCTACTCTGCGGCCACTGTCGTTCGATCCTGTCCCGCGCACGGATTTTCCGGAACGAAGGCGATAGCCAGCAGGACGTCGAGTGCATGACCATCGGTCTGTGTTCTGCCGACGATTGCGGCGCCGTCAACTGCTGCGATGCGGCCATGGCAAGCATTGACAACCCGGAACAGCTGTTCGGAATGGCGTCCTGATTCAAAGCGGCAACGCACTGTTACGCAACTCAAACACACAAAATTTCCATCTGATTTATCCTGATTGTCGACGATTGTCTTATCGGGCTTCCCAGTGTCGGAAGCCCTGGGCAATCACGCAACCAATCAGCCGGGACAGTCGATGGCATGCGTATTCTGAGAACCGATGAAGCCCGCTTCGCAGGTCTTCCGGATTACCCTTTTGCTCCGCATTATCTGGATGTAGCCCCCAACCTGCGGATGCATTACGTAGACGAGGGTCCGGAAAACGCTTCACCGGTGCTGATGCTGCATGGGGAGCCGTCATGGTCTTACCTGTACCGGCACATGATTCCGCTGGTCGCCGGAGCAGGCCACCGGGTCCTGGCACCTGACCTGATTGGCTTCGGAAAATCCGACAAGCCCGCGGACGTCGAAGACTACAGCTATGACCGCCATATGACCTGGCTCGCGAGCTGGCTCGAATCCCTCGATCTCAGGAACATCACCCTGGTGTGTCAGAACTGGGGCTCACTGCTGGGATTAAGGCTGGCGGCGGAGCATCCGCACCGCTTCCGTCGGATCATCGTTGGTAACGGCATGCTGCCGACCGGCGAGAGTCGGGTTCCGACGGTGTTTACACTCTGGAAAGCTTTTGCCAGCCACAGCCCCTGGTTCCCGATCGGTCGCATTGTTCAGCTGGGTACCGAACGCACCCTCTCGAAAGATGAACTCGCCGCCTATGAAGCCCCGTTCCCTACGGCGGATTACAAGGCAGGCGCCCGGGCATTCCCGAAACTGGTCCCGGTCTCTGGCGATGACCCATCCGGCGAAGCCAACAAAGAAGCCTGGCGGGTGCTGGAGAAATGGCGCAAACCCTTCATCACCTGTTTCAGCAATGGCGACCCAATTACCCGGGGCGGTGATCGCTACATGCAGCGCCGGATTCCCGGGGCCCATGGCCAACCACACATCACGTTGAGAGGCGGGCATTTCCTGCAGGAAGACTCCCCCGAGGACTTCGCCCGCATCATCATAGACGCCATGAAGTCGGAAATGGCGGCCTGAGCCGCCTGTTTGGCGTCCCCCCTTCCGTCAGCCAAACACCGTTACCGTCTGCCGGCTCAGCGCGACCAACTCACCCTCGGCCGTCCAAATACCGGCGTGGGTGTGGCCGTATCCGGCTCCAGCCTGGTCGATGCTCGCTTTGTAGAGCAGCCAGTCGCCCGGTGTCAGAGCGGGGCGCGGGTGGACAATGTCCAGCGCCCAGCTCAGCGAGCTAGCAGGCACCCGGCTGCTCAGGTGGGGCAGGACCGCCGGTGGCCAGGCATCAACCAGCGCCACAATATGGGCATCGGAAAACGTTTCTGGAGTCTCACGGAATTGCATCCACCCTCCTATTTCCCGACCGCCTTTACCGGAAAATGGCATGTGTCCGAACGACCAGCGCATCTCGATATGCTGGATGAATTCCGGTGTCGTGCCGGGAACATAGGGCAACGACGGGCATTGCTCCACCGGCTGGGCCTCGGGCGCCGGACGGGCCTCAACCTTCACCACCGATTCCCGGTCGCCACCGAAACTGGCCAGACACACTAGCCGCGGCTCGCCGTTCTGCACGATACGCCCCTGGACCTGGCTGACAGCCTTGCCCTCACGCAGGATTTCCGCGTGGAATGTGGCCGGCACCCCCGGCTCGACCGGCCCCACGAACGACACCTGCATCGACCGCATCGCTCGTCCCTCACTGACCAGGTGTTCCATGCGATCGAACATGAGTGCAGCAATCAGGCCACCAAAACTCGGTCGACCCTGGCTCCAACTGGCAGGAATTACTAGCTCCTCGTCGGCCCGAACCGCCAACAACAACTGATCAAAGGTCATTCTGGATTCCTGTTAGCAACCTATCGGCAAACAGGAAGACTGCCGCAGATAGCCTCCCAAAGCAATCATGCCGCACCGGCAACTACCTACAGGGATGAGGGGATTATGCGTATTAAAGGAGCTCCAAAGCGGCTATAATGCGGCCACATCATGCATTGCCCGGCAATGCCTTACCCCCCGAATTCCGAGTAAATCAATGTCAGAAATGTCCTTTGCCGAACTGGGTCTGGATCCGGCCGTACTTGAAGCCGTGACCGCTGTTGGCTATGAAAAACCGTCGCCTATTCAGGCTCAGTCTATCCCCGCGCTGCTGGCCGGCAATCATCTGCTGGGTGTCGCCCAGACAGGTACCGGCAAAACCGCCGCCTTTGCCCTGCCGCTGCTGAGCCGAATTGACGCGTCCGTGACCGAGCCCCAGATTCTGGTTCTGGCCCCCACGCGGGAACTGGCCATTCAGGTCGCCGAGGCCTTCACGACCTACGCCAGCAAATTCCGCCAGTTTCATGTGCTGCCCATTTACGGCGGCCAGGACTTCTATCCCCAGATCAAGGGCCTTCGGCGCGGCGCCCAGGTGATTGTTGGGACTCCGGGACGCATGCTCGACCACCTGCGTAAGGGCACGCTGAAACTGGACAGCCTCAAGGCCCTTGTTCTGGACGAAGCCGACGAGATGCTTCGCATGGGCTTCATTGACGATGTCGAGGCAATCCTGGCCAAGACGCCTGACAACTGCCAGCGCGCGCTGTTCTCTGCCACCATGCCGCCGCAGATCAAGAAGGTCGCCCAGACCTACCTGCGCGATGCTACCGAAGTAAAAATTGCGAGCGAAACCCGCACCGTTGAACGGATTTCCCAATTCGTGCTGCCGGTCTATGCCGAGCGCAAGCTGGACGCCCTCACCCGCATTCTGGAAGTGGAGCCGGTTGACGCTGCCATTATCTTCGTGCGCACCAAGGCCGAGACCACCATGCTGGCCGAAAAGCTGTCGGCCCGGGGCCATGCCGTCGCACCCCTGAGTGGCGATCTGAACCAGCGCCAGCGGGAGCAAACCGTTGAAGACCTGAAGCGTGGCAAGAAGGACATCATTATTGCCACCGATGTCGCCGCACGTGGCCTGGACGTCGCCCGCATCACGCATGTGATCAATTACGATGTGCCTTACGATACCGAAGCCTACATCCACCGTGTTGGCCGGACTGGCCGCGCAGGGCGCACAGGCAAGGCTATTCTGCTGGTTACGCCCCGGGAGCGCAGCTGGCTGAAGACCCTTGAGCGAGCGACCAATTCGCCGATGGAAGCCTACGAACTGCCGTCACCCACCGATCTCAAGAAGATGCGGGAGCAGCAGTTCGAAGCCCAATTGCTGGGCTTCGCGGAAGATAAGAAACTGGCCAAGGCCATGTCGCTGCTCGATGAAATTGCCGAGCGCAATGACATGGATATGGCGATGGTCGCCGGCGCCCTGGCGTGCTGGATGGAAGCCGCGCAGCCGGGTTCACTGCCGCTGGAGCAGCCAGAAGCCCTGCCGGTGGTTTCTGCCACCCCGCCCCGCCGTGATCGCAAGGGTGGTCGTCCGGGCGAGTTCCGGAAGGGCCCGAAAGGCGGCTTCAAGAAAGGCGGACCCAAGGGCAAGGGCGGCCCCGGCGGTCGCGGTAAGCCTCCCGGCAAGGGCGGCAAGCCTGCTGGAAAGCGCCCACCTCGCCAGGCTTAAGCCTGGCGCTGGTAGACGACGAAGCTATAGTCGTACGGATTGTTGTCGGACGCGGAGAAATCCTCCCGTCCGATTTCTTCCCACTGATCCCAGTTCACTTCCGGAAAAAATGCGTCCCCGTCCACTTCTGCGTGCACCTGGGTGACATACATTCGATCCACCATCGGCAGCGCCTCGGTATAGATCTGGCCACCCCCGATGATCATCACCTCTTCACCACCTTCCAGTTCCGCCTGGGCCTCAGCCTTGACCAACGCCTCCTGCAATGACGTTGCCGCCACAGTTCCTGCTGGCGCCTCCCAGTCGGGGTTCCTCGAAATGACAACGTTCATTCGGCCCGGCAATGGCCGACCGATGGAGTCCCAGGTCTTGCGCCCCATGATGATGGGCTTGCCCATGGTCGCCTGCTTGAAGTAACGCAGGTCGCCCGGAAGGTACCAGGGGAGGTTGTTGTTGCGGCCGATGACCCGGTTTCGGGACATGGCGACGATGAGGGCTTTCCTCATTTCGGGTCCTCTTGCTTCGGAGTTGGCAAGCGGCAGACTGAAGAAACAGCCTGCTGAAGTTTAAATCGCAATCGGTGCCTTGATCCCCGGGTAAGGGTCGTAGCCTTCAAACTCAAAATCTTCCAACTCATATTCAAAGATCGATGCCGGCTTTCGCTTGATCACCAGCCTGGGCAAGGCACGCGGTTCACGTCTGAGCTGTTCGAAAACGATGTCGTCGGTCAGGTGGTTCTGGTACAGGTGACAATCGCCGAATGTGTGCACGAATTCCCCGACGTCGAGATCACACTGCTGGGCAATCATGTGCGTCAGCAGGGCATAGGAAGCAATGTTGAACGGCACACCGAGGAACAGGTCAGCACTGCGTTGGTATAGCTGGCATGAAAGCTTGCCGTCCACGACGTAGAACTGGAACAGACAATGGCAGGGAGCCAGCGCCATGCGCCCTTCCCGCACATTCTCCTGGGGACCGATAGACTCGTCCGGAAGCTCGGCCGGATTCCAGGCGGAAACAATGAGGCGTCGGGAATTGGGCTTGGTGCGAATCTGCTCAATCACCTCACTGATCTGGTCGACCACGCGGCCATCCGGGCACTGCCAGCTGCGCCATTGTTTGCCGTAAATCGGCCCCAGATCGCCATCGTCCAGCGCCCACTCATTCCAGATCGACACCTTGCGCTCTTTCAGCCAGGTGTTGTCGGTGGAGCCGTTCAGGAACCAGAGTAATTCGCAAATGATACTGCGCACGTGGACTTTCTTGGTGGTGACCAGGGGGAAGCCGTCCTGGAGGTTGAAACGGATCTGGCGCCCGAACACGGATCGGGTGCCAACGCCGGTCCGGTCACCCTTGTCGAATCCGTTATCGACAACATCCTGCATCAGGTCGAGATAGGCCTTCATTCTGCGTTTCTCCGGTAAGCAATGAACATCAGGGCGGCGCCCGCAACAATCATCGGCATCGACAGCACTTGTCCCATGGTCAGCCAGTCAAACGCCAGGTAGCCGAGCTGCGGATCCGGCTCGCGCACGAACTCAACCATAAACCGGAATATGCCGTAGAAAATCAAAAACATTCCGGATACTGCCATCCTCGGCCTGGGCTTGGCGGAGAACCACCACAGGATAACGAACAGTGCAACGCCCTCAAGGGCAAACTGATAAAGCTGGGAGGGGTGCCGGGCCAGAGCATCCGGCGCTGTCGGGAAGACCATTCCCCACGACACATCCGTCGGCTTGCCCCAGAGTTCACCGTTAATGAAGTTTCCAATGCGCCCTGCGCCGAGCCCCACTGGAACCAGGGGCGCCACGAAGTCGGCGATTTTCCAGAAACCGGCGCCGACTTTGCGGCCATACCACCACATCGCGAACATCACACCCAGAAGGCCGCCGTGGAATGACATACCGCCCTCCCAGACTCGGAGCAGCCAGAGAGGGTCCGCCAGAAAAACATCGAAATTATAGAAGATGACATAGCCGAAGCGCCCACCCAGTATCACCCCGAGGGCGAGGTAGAACAGCAGGTCGCCCATCTGCTCTTCATTGATTGGCGACCAGGGCTTGCGGGTGCGCAACCGCCCAAGCCACCAACCAGCCACAAAGCCCACCAGATAGGTCAGGCCGTACCAGTGAATCTTGAGCGGGCCGATGGCTATCGCCACCGGATCAATTTGGGGATGCTGCAGCATCGACAACCTCTCAGCTCAGAAGGAAACGAAGCCCCACGACAAGCAGGACCACGGCAAAAATTCGTTTCAGCACCGCGGCATCCAGCCGGTGCGCCAGCGCCGCCCCTACCCGGGCGAATAATACGCTGGTCAGAATAATACCCAGCAGCGCAGGCAAGTATATAAAGCCAACGCTGTACTCTGGCAGGTAGGGGTTGTCCCACCCGGTCCAGACGTTACCCAGCGCACCGGCGACGGCAATGGGTAACCCGCACGCTGCGGACGTACCTACCGCGTGCTGCATTCGCACATTGCACCAGGTCATGTAGGGCACCGTCAGAGTGCCACCGCCGATCCCGAAAATGGCAGAGGCCCAGCCAATTATCCCTCCGGATGCAACAAGACCGGACTGCCCCGGAACCACCCGTCCGGGTTTGGGGTTAGCACCGGTCAGCATCTTGATGGCAACCGCGATGACGAAAACCCCGATCACCAGTTCCAGTGCCGGCCCGCTCAACAGCGACGCGGACCAGGCGCCAACCACCGCACCAACCACGATGCCTACTGCCATGGGCCGGAAAATGTCCCAGCGGACAGCCTCGTGCTTGTGATGCGAGCGAATGGAGCTGAGGGAGGTGAACACGATGGTCGCCAGCGACGTGCCAACCGCCAGGTGGGCCGCCACTTCAGGACTGATGCCCTGGAGCCCGAAACTGAATATCAGGACCGGGACAATAATCAGCCCGCCACCGATGCCAAACAGACCCGCCAGCGTGCCTGCCAGGGCACCAAGCGCCAGATAGGAAGCAAATACGTAGATCAGGGTCATCGCCTTGTCCATAGCCCCGGGAAACAAGGCTGGTATGATACACACCGCAACTGCCAACTTCATTAACTCCAGGAGCGTCGCGAGACACCATGTGCCTTATTGCCTTTGCCCTTGGCCAGAGTCGCCATTTCCCCCTGGTGGTAGCTGCTAACCGGGACGAGTTTTTCCGCCGCCCGACAGCGCCAATGGACTGGTGGGAGACGGCTCGGGGCACCCAGATACTGGCCGGCCGGGACCTTCAATCCGGTGGCACCTGGCTTGCGGTATCTCGGGATGGCACCGTCAACGCCGTGACCAACGTCCGCGAAGGTACACCGGAAGACGGCCGCCACAGTCGCGGGGAACTGCCCTTGCGAGCCCTTGAGGAACCGATCCCGGACCTGGCAGCCAGCCTGGCTGCGAAACCCGGGCAGTACGCGGGTTTCAACCTTGTGCATCTGAGCGACTCCTCGGGTTGGTATTACAGCAACCGGGACGCCCATCCCGGGCGGGACATTCACCGCGGCGTGTATGGCCTGAGTAATCATCTACTGCAGACGCCGTGGCCCAAACTGCTGCGCCTGCGGCAGGCCGTGGGCGACGCCGTGGCATCCGCCAGCGGTGACGGGGAAGCGTTACACCAGGAGCTGATTGCCCTGCTCCAGGACACAACACCGGCGCCGGACAACCTGCTGCCGGATACCGGCATCGGTATCGAGACCGAGCGCTTCCTGTCGTCACCCTTTATTGTCGGCGACGCCTACGGGACCCGCGCCACCACCGTCGTCAGTGTTTCCCGGCGCGGTGAAGTCCGGGTTAGCGAACAAACCTGGGGGCCGAATGCACAACCTCAGCATTGCCGCCGGTTCCACTGGCAGCGATAGCCCACAAGCTCTGATATAATCCGCGAAATTCTGCCACCCGATCGGAGGGCCCCTGATGGCCAGTGAACAAGGCGCCACATCCATTGCCGATTTTGAAAAGTCCCTTGATGAACTGGAAACGCTCGTGCGGAATCTGGAACAGGGCGAGCTGTCGCTCGAACAGTCTCTGACCGCGTTCGAACGCGGCGTAAAGCTTACCCGGGAATGCCAACAGGCACTGAAAAATGCCGAACAGAGGGTCGAGCAACTGGTTCAGAACAGCGATGGCACCCTGGGAACCCAACCGTTTACGCCGGACGACGCCGACTGATGACTGACCAGAACAAGCTGGCGCTGGATTTCCTCGAGGCCTGCCGGGGCCGGGTGGACGCCGAACTGGAGCGCTGCCTCGCGCACGGCTCCGCTTCCGAGCGACTGCAGGACGCCATGCGGTACAGTGTGCTTGGCGGAGGCAAGCGGATTCGGCCGGCCCTGTGCCTGGCGGCGGCCAAGGCCGCCGGCCAGACAGGTGACGAGGCGCTGGCACCCGCCTGTGCGGTGGAGCTGATCCATGCTTACTCCCTGATCCATGACGACCTGCCCGCGATGGACGATGACGAATTGCGCCGGGGCCGACCGACCGCCCACATCGCGTTCGACGAGGCCACCGCCATTCTTGCCGGCGACGCACTCCAGGCGCTGGCGTTCCGCTGCCTGTCCGGAAACGACAACATCGACGCTGCCGCGCGTCTCGCCATGGTGCACGAGCTGGCAGGGGCAAGCGGCCATTACGGCATGGTCGGTGGCCAGGCCATTGATCTGGAATCCGTTGGCAAAACCCTGTCACTCGCCCAGCTCGAAACCATGCACCGGCACAAGACTGGCGCTCTGATCGAGGCCAGTGTAAAGCTGGGTGCACTGACAGCTCCCTCAGTGCCCAAATCAACCCTGGACAATCTGGCAACTTATGCCAAGGCATTGGGGTTGGCGTTCCAGGTGCAGGATGACCTGCTGGACATCGAAGGTGATACCGCGGTTATTGGCAAGCCTCAGGGATCAGACGCCGCCCGCGCCAAACCCACCTATCCGGCCCTGCTTGGCGTGGACGGTGCTCGTGAGCATTTGGCCGCGTTGCTGGCGCGTGCGCTGAAAAGCCTCAGGGACTTTGGGCCAGAGGCGGATCCACTGCGCGCCATGGCCGATTACGTGGTGGCACGAACCCATTGAATCCCGGCGCCTGAAGGGCGCACACTGAGCTTAACAATCTCGCAACAACTGGCCCGATTGGTGTGAAACAGGCGCCCCTGTTCCCCTATAATGCCAGGCAGTTGCCGAACATTCCGGAAAAGACCCGAGCAGATGCAGGACACTTATATTTTCAAGGAAATTCCGTCACAGCGGCCCAACACGCCTCTGCTGGACCGGATGGATTCACCGGCTCAGTTGCGAGAGCTGCCGGCTGACCAGCTCACCCAGCTGGCCAGGGAGCTCAGGGCGTTTCTGCTGTGGTCGGTCGGTCAGACCGGCGGCCATTTCGGCGCAGGGCTGGGCGTACTGGAACTGACCGTTGCTCTGCATTACGTGTTCAACACCCCGGAAGACCGACTGGTCTGGGATGTGGGCCATCAGGCCTATCCCCACAAGATACTGACCGGCCGGCGGGAACAGATGGGCACGATCCGTCGCAAAGACGGTCTGGCCGGATTCCCGAAGCGGGCCGAAAGTGAGTACGACACCTTTGGTGTGGGCCATTCCAGCACATCCATCAGCGCCGCACTGGGCATGGCCATCGCCGCGCGCCTTCAGAAAACCGGTCGCAAGAGCATCGCCGTGATCGGCGACGGCGCCATGACCGCAGGCATGGCCTTCGAAGCCCTGAACCATGCCGGCCACCTGCATGCCGATATGCTGGTGATTCTGAATGACAACGACATGTCGATCTCCCACAACGTCGGAGGCCTGTCCAATTACTTTGCCAAGCTGCTCTCCAGCCGGACCTATAACCAGGTTCGGGACAGCAGCAAGAAGGTGCTTCAGGGCACCCCTCACCTGATGGCACTGGCCAAGAAGACGGAAGAGCACTTCAAGGGCATGATCGCGCCCGGCACCCTGTTCGAAGAGCTTGGTTTCAATTACATCGGCCCGATTGATGGCCACGACCTGCCGCTGCTGGTGGAAACCCTGGAAAACATTCGGGAGCTGGAGGGCCCACAGTTTCTGCACGTGGTGACCACCAAGGGTAAAGGCTTCGCCCCCGCGGAGGCGGATCCCATTGGTTACCATGCCATTAACAAGATTGAACCGGTACCTCCCAGCAAACCGGAACCGATCAAACCCAAGCCGACCAAGCCAAAGTACGCCAACATCTTTGGCCAATGGCTGTGTGATGCGGCAGCGCAGGACGAACGGGTTGTGGGCATCACTCCGGCCATGTGTGAAGGCTCGGACCTGCTGGCCTTCTCCGAACGCTTCCCGGACCGCTACTTCGACGTCGCCATTGCCGAACAGCATTCGGTCACCCTGGCGGCGGGCCTAGCCTGTGATGGTGCAAAACCCGTGGTGGCGATCTATTCCACCTTTCTGCAGCGGGGCTATGACCAGCTGATCCACGACGTTGCCATCCAGAACCTGGATGTGCTTTTCGCGATCGACCGGGCCGGCCTGGTGGGCGAGGATGGTCCCACTCACGCGGGCGCCTTCGACATCAGCTACCTTCGCTGCATTCCGAATATGGTGGTGATGACGCCCTCCGATGAGAATGAAACCCGACAGCTACTGCATACCGGCCTGATGATCAGTGGCCCGGCGGCGGTGCGCTACCCTCGCGGCACTGGCCCCGGCGTCCGGATCGAACAGGAGCTGCAGGCGCTTACCATCGGCAAGGGGCGGCTGATTCGGGAAGGCGGCGACATTGCCATCCTGAACTTTGGCACCCTGCTGGCTCCCGCACTGGAGGCTGCCGAGGCATTAGGAGCCACCGTGGCGGACATGCGATTCGTGAAACCGCTGGATGAAGAGATGGTGCTGGCACTGGCGGAGCAACATGAGCTGCTGGTGACCCTCGAGGAGAACGCCATTGCCGGTGGTGCGGGCAGCGCCGTGACCGAGTTCCTGAGTCGCTGCGAGGTGACGATGCCGGTCCTGCAACTGGGGCTGCCCGACGCCTTCATCGATCATGGTAAGCACGGTGAACTGCTCCACGACTGCGGCCTCGACGCCGACGGCATTCGGGTCGCTATTGAAGAACGGATGGAACGCTTGCAGCGTCAGCGCCTGAAGGCGGTTAAATAGCTCCAGCGCCAGACATAAAAAAGCCCGCCAGTTGGCGGGCTTTTTTATGTCTGACAAACGCAATGCTTCACCCTTCAGGGTCGTCGTCCTGATGAGTCTCCAGCCAGTGACCGAGCTTGCTTTGTTTGGTGTCCAGGTAATGCTCGTTGTGGGGGTTCCGGCCCACGTGCAGCGGCACCCGCTCGGCAATATCGATACCGTAGGAGGTCAAGGCTTTCACCTTGCGCGGATTGTTGGTCATCAGTCTCAGGCTCTTGATGCCGAGATGCTCCAGCATGTCCTTACACATGCTGTAATCCCGAAGATCCGCCGCAAAACCCAGCTTTTCATTGGCTTCGACGGTATCGGCCCCCTGGTCCTGGAGATGGTAAGCGCGAATCTTGTTAAGCAGCCCGATACCCCGCCCTTCCTGGCGCAGGTACATGAGGATGCCCCGGCCCTCTCGGGCAATGCTGCGAAGAGCCTCTTCAAGCTGATAGCCGCAGTCACACCGCATGCTGTAGAGGGCATCCCCCGTCAGGCACTCAGAGTGGGTGCGGGCAAGCATGGGTTCGGTGCTGTTCAAGTCACCCAGGGTCAGGGCCACGTGCTCTTTGCCAGTGTCCGGTTCTTCAAAGCCGTGCATGTCAAAAACCCCGAACGGGGTCGGCAACCGGCAGGTCTGGATGTAACGAACAGCCACAGTCGTTCCTCGTGGTTCAGTCAATCGGGCCGCGCATTCTATCACGCGGCCGTCAGCTTGGCGTAGTCCCGGCACTGTAGCCCCTCCGATGATGCTGAGATATCGGTGATTTACGTACCGGCGATCCTCGCGGATTAGATCTCAGGAGCTTTCTGCCACCCAATGACCACTGCGCCCGCCTTTCTTCTCGAGCAGGCGAACTGCCCCTATTTCCATGCCGCGGTCCACCGCCTTGCACATGTCATAGAGGGTCAGGGCGGCGACGCTGGCAGCAGTCAGCGCTTCCATTTCCACACCGGTCTGACCGGAGAGCTTGCAACGGGTCAGGATATGGACGGAGGCGCCATCGTTTCCGGGGGTCAGTTCCACCTTTACCGAGGTCAGGTTGAGCGAATGGCACAAGGGTATCAGCTCATGGGTTTTCTTGGCGGCCATGATGCCCGCAATGCGGGCAACTGCCAGCACATCGCCCTTGGGATGCTCACCATCAACAATCATACTCAGAGTCGCCGGTGCCATGCGGATGGTGGCCTCGGCCCGGGCCTCTCGCTCGGTGACCGCTTTCTCGGTCACATCAACCATGCGGGCCTCACCCTTGTCGTCAAGATGCGTCAGTCTGCTCACAACGTCTCCAGAAATGCCTTGAATCGGGGAATGGATACTGCAGGATGTCGAGCATACCAGAGATAACCGGCAATGCCGCCGCCCGCTCTCAGATTTCAGGCCACCAGAACCGGATACCCGCGACACCCTGTCCGCCCTCATCCCGGGCGCGTAATATGTCGTCCGGCCCCAATCCGCCAAGGGCATAGACCGGCACCCGGGCGGCAGCGGCCAGGCACCGGAAGTCATCCCATCCGATCCCGCTGGCTTCCGGATGGGTCGCCGTCGGCTTGACCGGACCCAGGGTAACGTAGTCTGCCCCAAGCGCAGTCGCCTGGGCAATCTGACCCGCGTCATGGCAGGACACTCCCAGCCAGGCGCCATCGGGAATCGGCCTGGCCGACAGGCCGGCCGCTTGTCGCCAGGGCAAGTGTAGTCCGGCCGCACCCGGGGTTTCCCGGAATAACGCGGGCGCACCATGGACAATCACTCCAACACCGGCGTCACTGCCTACCGAAACCGCCTGCCTCGACAGCTGCAGATAGTCTGCAACCGGCAGATTCGTCGCGCGCAGAACGACCATTTCTCCCGACAACCTTGCCAGTGATGTTCGCAGCGTCGACAGGCCTTCAGCAACATTCTCGACAGTACCGGTAATGGCCAGGACCGGCGGCAACCTCAGAGCCCGGATGATGGGACGGTTGGCAGCGGGAAAATCCTCATCGCGCAGTTCATCCGGCCACACCCACTCCACCGGCTGGCCTTCACGGCCCTCGGCCTCACCGAGAGCATCCTGGGTGCTCCAGACGTCCAGAAACACTCGCTTGTCGCCATAGTCATGACGAATCCCGATAACCGGCGCCAGGGATCCCTCGGGTACGCTAAGGCCCGTTTCTTCCGCAATCTCTCGAACCAGAGCCTGCTGCACGGTCTCATCCAGCTCAACCTTGCCACCGGGAAACTCCAGTAACCCACCCTGATGCACATGATCCGGACGCCGGGCAATCAGAACCTTGCCATCACGGATTACCACCGCCACCGCGACGTGCACCTCTCGGGCCGCAACCACTGCCTCGGTCATGCTCAAGTCCGGTACTCGGCGTTGATGGTGACGTAATCGTGGGAAAAGTCACAAGTCCATACCGTTTCCACCACGTCGCCCCGTTTCAGGTCGATGGCGATGGTGATGTCCTCCCGGTCCATCACCGCCTGCCCCCGCTCTTCCGAGTAGTCTTCGGCTCGCCCGCCATGTCGGACCAGACAGACATCGCCCAGGAAAATTTCCAGGGCATCAAGGTCCAGGTCGGGAACCCCGGCCCGCCCGACCGCCGCCAGAATCCGGCCCCAATTGGGGTCCGACGCAAACAGCGCCGTCTTCACCAAAGGAGAATGTGCAACCGTGTAGGCGACGTCGAGCGCCTCCTGCTGGTCAGCGGCGCCGCTGACCTCAATGGTGACAAACTTGGTGGCGCCTTCACCGTCCCGGACAATGGCATGGGCCAGCTCCAGGTATACTTGCTCCAGCGCCACCCGAAGTTTCGGCAGCGTCGGGCTGTCGACGCTGATCTCCGGCCCGTCATACTGACCGCTGGCCATCAGCATGCAGCAGTCGTTGGTCGACGTGTCACCGTCGATGGTAATTCGATTGAAGGATTTTTCACCAAGCTCTGATGCCAGGGTCTGCAACAGGCCGGGCTCAATTCGGGCATCGGTCGCGATGAAGCCAAGCATGGTAGCCATGTTCGGGCGAATCATGCCGGCGCCCTTGCTGATGCCGGATATGGTCACGGTATGACCATCGAGATCCAGCTGACGAGACGCGCCCTTTGGGCGGGTATCCGTGGTCATGATGCCACTGGCCGCCTCGGCCCAGAGATTTTCATGGGTGCTCGCCAGCGCTTCTGGAAGCGCGCGGGTGATCTTCGCCACAGGCAATGGCTCGCCGATCACGCCGGTGGAAAAGGGCAGCACCTCGGCCGTGCTCACGCCGGCCTTTTCAGCCAGGGCATCACAGCAGGCAATGGCATCGGCCATTCCCCGCTCGCCGGTACCGGCATTGGCATTACCGGTATTGATCAGCAGGTAGCGCGGCGCCGTCTGCGCCAGGTGACGGCGACTCAAGGTCACGGGTGCCGCGCAGAACTGGTTGCGGGTAAAAATACCGGCAACACGGCTTTCCGGCGCCAGCTCAAACACCACGACGTCTTTTCGACCGGGCTTTTTGATCCCGGCACTGGCTATCCCCAGCCTGACTCCGGCAACCGGGAAAAATTCGGGCAAGGTTCCGGGACCTACCGCCATCCTGCATCTCCTCTGACAACGCCTGGAACAGGCAATTCAAAACGTAAAAACCCGCAGCCTGACGGTTTCAGGTTGCGGGTCTTGGACTTCGGCTCAGTGTCGGCGGTCAGCTGACCTTGCCATGACACTGTTTGTACTTCTTGCCGGACCCGCACGGACACGGCTCATTGCGCCCGACCTTGCGCTCCTGCCGGACAAAGGTTTCCGGCGTAGCCGCAGGCTGCTGTGCGCCCTGGCCCTGGCCTTCTCGCTCACGCTGTGTCTCCGCCGTCGCACTGGTCTGATCATGACGCAGCCGAGCTTTGGCCAGTTCCTGCTCAAGCTCCTGTTTCCGACGGCGCTCGACTTCCTCCATTTCCTCACGGCTCTGGACCCGAACATGACAGAGCACGCGGGTGACATCCCGCTTCATGGTCTCAAGCATGTCTTCAAACAGGTTAAAGGCTTCGCGCTTGTACTCCTGCTTGGGGTTCTTCTGGGCATAACCGCGCAAATGAATACCGCGGCGCAGATGATCCATGTTGGAAAGGTGCTCTTTCCAAAGGGTATCCAGCACCTGCAGGAACACCTGCTTCTCAAACTTGCGCATTGGCTCGGCGCCGGCGATTTCTTCTTTCGCCTTGTAGGCGGTCACAACCTCGTCGAGAATCTTCTGTCGGAGATTTTCCTCGTACAGGTTGCTGTCCTCCTCCAGCCATTTCTGCACCGGCAGCTCCAGAGCCATCTCAGACTGCAGCTGCGCTTCCAGGCCGGCAACATCCCACTGCTCCGGCATGCTCTGGGGTGGAATGTACTCGCTGATCAGGGTATCGACCACATCAGCCCGGATGGTATCCACCATCTCGGAGATGTCGGCCGACGACATCACCTCGTTGCGCTGGTCATAGATAACCGTGCGCTGATCGTTGGCCACGTCGTCGTATTCCAGCAGGGTTTTCCGCATGTCGAAGTTGCGACCCTCGACCTTACGCTGGGATTTTTCGATGGCATTGGTGACCATGCGATGCTCGATGGCTTCACCCTTCTTCATGCCCATGGCCTGCATCAGGCTCTTGACCCGATCCGGCGCGAAAATGCGCATCAGGTTGTCTTCCAGGGACAGGAAGAAACGGGAAGAACCAGGATCGCCCTGACGCCCGGCACGGCCGCGCAGCTGGTTATCGATACGGCGGGATTCGTGCCTTTCGGTGCCGATGATGTGCAGGCCGCCGGCGTCCAGCACCTGATTGTGGCGCTCGGTCCATTCGGCCTTAATCTTCGCGACGTCTTCCTCGCTCGGATTCTCCATGTCGGCAACTTCAAATTCCCAGTTACCGCCCAGCACAATGTCGGTACCACGACCAGCCATGTTGGTGGCGATGGTCACCGCGCCGGGGCGACCGGCCTGGGCAATAATCAGGGCTTCGGAATCATGCTGTTTGGCGTTCAGGATCTTGTGATCGATTCGCGCCTTCTTCAGCAGCATCGACAGGAGTTCTGACGCTTCGATGGAAGCCGTACCAACGAGGATGGGGCGACCTTCGGTCGTTACATCCTTGATCTCGTCAATGATAGCGTGAAACTTTTCTTCCTGAGTCAGGTAGATGAGGTCATTGTAGTCGATACGCTGGATCGGCTTGTTGGGCGGAATCACCACCACGTCGAGGCCGTAGATCTGACGGAACTCAAAGGCCTCGGTATCAGCGGTACCGGTCATGCCCGCAAGCTTGTCGTACAGACGGAAATAGTTCTGGAAGGTGGTGGAGGCCAGGGTCTGGCTCTCGGCCTGAATATTAACCCCTTCCTTGGCCTCGACCGCCTGGTGCAGGCCCTCACTCCAGCGACGGCCAGGCATGGTCCGGCCGGTGTGTTCATCCACGATAACCACCTGTCCGCCCTGGACGATGTAATCCACGTCTTTCTGGAACAAGTGGTGGGCGCGCAGCGCCGAATGCACATGGTGCAGCAAACTGAGATTGGCGGCGGAATACAGGCTCTCGCCTTCAGCCAGCAGGCCCTGGTTGAGCAGCAATTCCTCAACCCTTTCGTGACCCGCCTCGGTCAATTCGACCTGACGGGACTTTTCATCAATGGTGAAGTCACCGGTCGGCTCGCCCTCTTCCGGCACTTCACCCTTTTCCAGGTTCGGAATCAGTTCGTTGATGGCCTTGTAGAGCTTGGAGCTGTCTTCAGCCGCACCGGAGATGATCAGCGGCGTACGCGCCTCATCGATCAGAATCGAGTCGACTTCATCGACGATCGCGTAATTAAGGCCACGCTGCACCTTGTCCTCAGTGCTGAACGCCATGTTGTCACGGAGATAATCAAAGCCGAACTCGTTATTGGTACCGTAGGTGATATCGGCCTGGTAGGCGGAACGTTTTTCCTCCTGCGGCTGGCCAGAAGCCACGACCCCGACCTGCAAGCCCAGGAACCGGTACAACTTGCCCATCCAGTCCGCATCCCGGCGCGCCAGGTAATCGTTGACAGTAACAACATGCACACCTTTGCCTGGCAGGGCATTGAGATACACTGACGCGGTCGCCACCAGGGTCTTGCCCTCACCGGTCTTCATCTCTGCGATATGTCCCTCGTGAAGGGTAATACCACCGATCAACTGGACGTCGTAATGGCGCATGCCCATGACCCGGCGGCTGGCCTCACGGACCGTGGCAAATGCCTCCGGAAGGATCGCCTCCAGGCTCTCACCTTCATCAATGCGACGACGGAACTCAGCAGTCTTGCCTTGCAGCTCGGAGTCGGACAAATTGCCAAATTGTTCCTCAAGTTCGTTTATGCGCGACACCGACTTACGCATACGCTTGATTTCTCTGGCATTTTTACTGCCGAACATCTTGGTTGCAAGCTTTGTGAACATAGACCACTGCTTCTTTGATTAAACGGAGGAAGCCGGCATTCTAACCTTATTTCGCGACAGGACAAAAGGCAGGCCTCACAGCCGCGGAGTTTGGGATAACTTATTGATGCCCCGGCCGCCGGCCAGTGTGACTCAGGACAACACCAGCGGCAACGGAACTCAGATAAAAGGCAGGATAACCGGAGTGAAATCGCGCTCAGTTGCTCGACCGCGCAATGTATTTTACAGGATCCTTCGAGCGTCCGTTGTCCAGAACCTCGAAATGCACATGGGGACCGGTAGACCGCCCCGTACTGCCCATCAGGGCAACCACCTGCCCTTTCTGGACGACATCGCCGACCTTGACCTTCACGGTCTTACAGTGGCCGTAACGGGTGACCAGGCCATCACCATGATCAATTTCCACCAGATTGCCGTAGCCATAACGATCTCCGGCCCAAGTTACAACACCGCCAGCCACCGAAATGATATCGCTGCCGTCCTTGCCCGCGAGGTCAACACCGTCGTGCCAGGTCCGCTTACCATTGAAAGGATCGGACCGATACCCGTACTTCGAGGATAGCCAGCCCCAGGTAATGGGCCGCCCCTCGACAAACATCTCCTCCTCCAGCTTCTGCCGGGAGGCGAGCTTGTCCAGCAGGCGCAGCTGCTGTTCACGGTCTTCCAACTGAACCTCGAGGCGCCGGATCATGGCGGTGAGACCAGGCACGGTAAACGATTCTTTCGCAGTACTACCCTCCGGACCACCGACAGCCGCGGGTTCCTCAAAGTTAAACTCTTCGCTGGCGACCAGCCCGGATTCAACAAATCGTTGCCCCAGAGCATCTAGCCGAAGCAGGCGCCCCTGCATTTCCCCGAGACGAAGGGTGAGAGCGTCAATTTGCTGCTGGACTTCCTGCTCAACCGCGGCCAGCTCCGATTTCTGCTCATTCAGACGCGCCTGCCAGTGGGCAACCAGACCAGACGGGGTCGGCTTCGTTGATTCGACTTTGCTGATGGCGACCTGGTAGCCCGCCCAGCCGGCTGAACCGAGCAAGGCAAGCACGAGAAAAATCAGGCCGACGGCAACGGCGCCGTTCAAGGCCACCACACGGGATTTCCCATGGTGCTTGCCAACAAGGATAATGTTCATATCGTCATCTGGTTTCATCGTTGAGCCGCAACCTGGTTCCTGTAGTGTTGCGCCCCGGAAGTTTCCGAGTGGGCTTGCCGTCCATGACAACAACTACGTACTTGAAAGTCGCAGCGCCCGGGTAGACATACTGAGTTTCCACAATGTAAAACGAGTCTAATACAGGCACTACGCACAAACCGTGCCGAAGTGTAACCAATCGTAACCGAACTCGTCGAGTGAGCGCACGTCAATGAAGCGAAAAAGTGATCAGAAATTGAGCTTCGACAAACTCGGTGGCACACCGGTTCTGAAGGACCTTGTCGCCAAAGCGGAACTTCACCGCCAGGCGGAAGAGCAGGTATTGGCTGCCGTACCGCCAGCACTTGCCGCCGGCACCCGGTTTGTCAGTTGCCGGGAAGGCGAACTGGTCCTGTCAGCGGAAAACGCGGGCAAAGCCAGTCAGATCCGTTTTCGCCAACACGAGATCATGGAAAAGGTTCGGGAGCATGAGCTGTTCCGCTTCGTCTGGAAGCTGAAAGTGAAGGTTGCCCCGCCCCGATTTCAGGACAAACCGACCTTCAAAAAAGCGCCGCTCAGCAACGAAAATGCCCGGCTCCTCAAAGAGGAAGCCGGGCACACGAAGGATAAAAAACTGCGCGAGGTTCTCGAAAAACTCGCAAGCCACGTCCGGGATTAAGGCGTCCCGCCTTAAGCCTGGGCCGCCAGCACAGGTTTCATATAGGAGATGGGCGCTGTAGCTTCGTCATCAAACGTGACCACTTCCCATGCATCCTCTTCCGCCCTGAGCTTGCGCAGCAGCTTATTGTTCAGGTCGTGACCGGACTTGATACCGCGGAACTCACCAATCAGGCTGTTGCCAAGCAGGTACAGGTCGCCGATGGCGTCCAGCACCTTGTGTTTGACGAACTCATCATCGTAACGAAGACCGTCTTCGTTAAGAATCTTGTAGTCATCAACCACGATCGCGTTATCCACGCTGCCACCCAGTGCCAGATTCATCGCCCGCAGCTTCTCGATATCACGCATGAACCCGAAGGTCCGGGCGCGACTCACTTCCTTGACGAAGGAGGTGCTTGAAAAGTCGACGGTTGCGGTCTGGGCACGCCCCTTGAAGACCGGGTGGTCAAAATCAATGCCGAAACTGACCTTGAAGCCTTCGAACGGCAGGAAGGTCGCCTTCTTGTCGTCTTCTTCAATGGTCACTTCGCGCTTGATGCGGATAAAGCGCTTGGCCGCTTCCTGCTCGGCAATACCGGCAGACTGGAGCAGAAACACAAACGGTCCAGCAGAACCATCCATGATCGGCACCTCAGCAGCACTGAGTTCCACAAAACAGTTGTCGATACCGAGACCAGCCATGGCTGACAGCAAATGTTCAACTGTTGCCACCCGGACACCGTCTTTTACCAGCGTCGTGGACAGCATGGTCTCACCCACATTTTCCGCGCAGGCACGAATCTCGACCATTGGGTCCAGATCGGTCCTCCGGAAGATGATTCCCGAGTCAACCGGCGCGGGCTTCAGGGTCAGGTAAACCTTCTCTCCTGAGTGCAGCCCCACACCCGTTGCACGGATAGTGTTTTTTAGTGTCCGTTGTCTGATCATCGGTTCATTATTCCGTCACAAATTGTCGATATTCTGAGCAAAAATCTGCCCGGAGAATATCAGAAAGAAATACTGAGTACCATTTAGCCAGCCTGGCTTTGCGTCAAATTTACAATAAGCCAACGTTCGGTAAACAGTGCACGTTTTTCCGCATTAAAGGTTCATTATTTTTTACCTGCGATAGATAAAACCCCTAAACCGGACCACAATTGCGACAGATTATCAATCAGCCTGCCGACGCAGGAATGCGGGAATATCGAGATAGTCGACTCCCTGCTCTTCGCTGTCTTTGCTCTGGTCAATCGCAACGTTTCCGTTGGATACGGCTCGACGACGCAGAACGGCCGGACGATCAAGCTGGTTGTAATCAGTGGTACCGTCCAGGGTGCGGGTATTGTCCACCACCTTGGTCGGCTTCTCACGGTCGCCACCCAGGCCGGTCGCGACCACGGTCACCTTCAGTTCATCAGTCATCTCCGGATCAATCACCGTGCCTACCACGACGGTGGCGGAATCGGACGCGAATTCGCGCACAATGTCACCGACCTCGGAGAACTCACCAAGGTTGAGATCCATGCCAGCAGTGATGTTGACGAGGATACCCTTGGCGCCCTGCAGGTTGATATCTTCCAACAGCGGGCTTCGTACGGCGGCTTCGGCAGCTTCGCGGGCCCGGTTCTCGCCGGTGGCGCGGGCGGTGCCCATCATCGCCATGCCCATCTCGGACATCACGGTTTTCACGTCGGCAAAGTCGACGTTGATCATGCCATTGCGGGTAATCAGGTCAGCAATGCCCTGAACCGCGCCAAGCAGTACATCGTTGGCGGAGGCGAAGGCATCCAGCAGGCTGGTTTTCTTGCCCATGACCGCCAGCAGCTTCTCGTTCGGAATGGTGATCAGCGAATCAACGCTCTCTTCCAGTTCCTTGAGCCCGGCGTCGGCGACGCTCATGCGCTTGCCACCCTCAAACATAAACGGCTTGGTGACGACCGCAACGGTCAGGATCCCAAGTTCACGAGCAACATCCGCTACCACGGGCGCCGCCCCGGTGCCGGTACCACCACCCATGCCGGCGGTGATGAAGACCATGTCCGCGCCCTTCAGGGACTCGGCAATACGATCCCGGTCTTCCAGAGCCGATTGACGCCCCACTTCCGGGTTCGCGCCCGCACCCAGCCCCTTGGTGATATTGCCACCCAGCTGGATGATCTGACGAGCATCCATATCGGTCAGGGCCTGGGCATCCGTGTTGGCGCAGATGAATTCCACACCTTCAATGTCGCTGTTGAGCATGTGACGTACGGCATTACCGCCGCCACCACCAACACCGACGACCTTAATGACAGCGTTTTGCTGGACATTATCGACGAGTTCGAACATTTCCCCTACTCCTTCGTGCTGTTTTATTCAGCCTTTCCAGGCTGTTATTTCGAGATTGTGTTTTCGAGATACCTTCGTTTACTGCTTACCCGGCGCCGTCAGAAATGACCGGTGAACCAGGCCTTCATGCGCTCAAACAGCGTGGGTGCATCTTCACCCTTGAGCACCGGCGCCCGCCCCAGATCCATCTGGCGGAAGCCATGGATCAACAACCCCACGCCCGTGGCGTAGATCGGGTTGTTGACCACTTCCGTCATGCCGGAAACCGCCTGCGGACAGGCCAGCCTTACCGGCATGTGGAAGATTTCCTCAGCCAGTTCCACCACACCTTCCATGGTGGAGGAACCGCCCGTAATCACGATGCCTGCGGGAATCAGATCCTCGAAGCCAGAGCGTCGAAGCTCCGACTGGACCAGGGTGAACAGTTCCTCATAGCGAGGCTCCACCACCTCCGCGAGGGCCTGGCGGGAGAGATCCCTGGGCGCACGGTCGCCGACACTCGGGACCTTGATGGTTTCATCCGCACCGGCCAGCTGGGTCAGCGCGCAGGCATATTTGATCTTGATCTCTTCGGCGTTCTGCGTTGGTGTGCGCAGCGCCATGGCAATGTCGTTGGTGACCTGGTCGCCGGCAATGGGAATCACCGCGGTGTGCCGGATGGCGCCACCGGTGAAGACAGCAATATCCGTGGTACCGCCGCCAATATCCACGACACAGACACCCAGTTCTTTCTCATCCTCGGTCAGGATGGCGTGGCTTGATGCCAGCTGTTCAAGAATGATGTCGTCAACTTCCAGACCGCAACGCTTCACACATTTCTCGATGTTCTGGGCCGCATTCACCGCGCAGGTCACCAGATGCACTTTTGCCTCCAGGCGCACCCCGGACATCCCCATTGGTTCCTTGATTCCTTCCTGGCTATCGATCACGAATTCCTGCGGCAGTATGTGCAGGATTTTCTGGTCGGCCGGAATTGCCACCGCCTGAGCAGCATCGATCACCCGGTCGATGTCAGCCTGAGTCACTTCACGGTCACGGATCGCCACGATGCCATGGGAGTTCAGACTCTTGATGTGACTCCCGGCAATGCCCGCATACACCGAGTGGATGCGACAGCCTGCCATCAGCTCAGCTTCTTCGACCGCCCGCTGGATGGCCTGGACGGTGGTTTCGATATTCACCACGACGCCTCGCTTCAGTCCCCGAGAGGGGTGTGAGCCAATGCCCACAACCTCAATGGTGCCGTCCATCTTGCGCTTGCCGACAATCGCAACCACCTTGGATGTTCCGATATCGAGGCCGACAATCATGTTTTCCGTTTCAACCGATGACATGTATCTCACCAAACCGTGGTCTGAATTAACCGTTACTATGATTTCGGGCCGGAGGCGGCTTCCGCCGCTTTCCACTGCACCGCCACACCATTGGTGTAACGCGCATCCACCCGACTGACTTCATCCGACCGTGACGCCAGTCGGGTTTCATACACTGTGATAAATCGTTCGAACCGCTGTTCTACCTGGTCCCGACCGAGCACAACCTCGATGCCATTGGCCAGGATCAGCGTCCAGGCACCGCGCTGTTCCAGCGACAGTCCCGCAAAATTCAGCCCGTGACTGACCAGTTGCTCACTCATGGTCTGGGCCATTTGAATGACGTCCCGCACCCGTTCATCCGGGCCCGCCAGTCGCGGCAGACGGCCGGCCACCTGCGGATTGGACGGCGCAAACAACTCGCCTGTCCGACTCACCAGGCGCCCATCGGTCCAGTAGGCCAATGGCTTTTTCTCCCGAACGTCGATCACCAGCCGATCAGGCCAGACCCGGCGCACAGCCGCCGATTCAACCCAGGGCCGCCGTTCGAGCTCGGTTTTGATCTCCGACAGGTCGGTGGCGAAATAGCTTTTGCCAATCCAGTTACCGGCGGCCCGCTCAATCGCCACCCGGCTGTCACCGATGAATTCGCCATTCACATCCACCGCCATGATCTGCTGATCCATGGCACCCAGCACCTTGCTGGTCCCCCAGGGCACCAGAGCCGCCAGCAATACAATCACCGCGCCCATGCCCACCTGCAGCCAGGGCACGGCGGCAAGCACCGCTCTCAACACACCAAACCGGTCCCGCTCGGGTCCGAGGGACGTTGCCCCCCGGCGCCTCGAGGGTTCGGACGGTACCGCCCGACTCCGGATCAGCAGTGTCTCAAGCATCAGCCCCCTCCAGGGTGTCGCGCAGAATCCGGACCACCAGCTCTTCGAAGCTGATGCCCGCGGCTTTCGCTGCCATCGGCACCAGGCTGTGGTCGGTCATTCCCGGGACGGTATTTACTTCCAGGAGCCAGAACTGGCCCTCATCGTCCTGCATGATGTCGACCCGCCCCCAGGTCCGGCAGCCAACAACGCGGAAAGCATCCAATGCCAACTGCTGAAGACGAAGCTCATCCTCTGGGGCAAGACCGCAAGGAATCCGGTAATGAGTGTCATCGGCCAGATACTTGGCGTCATAGTCATAGAACACATGATCGGTGCTCAGACCAATGGCCGGAAGCGCCTGATCCTGGAGCAAGCTGACCGTAAACTCCGGGCCCTCGATCCATTCCTCCACGAGCACCAGGGTATCCAGCGCCTCGGCCTCTTCGTAGGCCTCGACCAGCTCCGCGGCGGTATTGACCTTGCGAATGCCGATACTCGACCCCTCCCGCGACGGTTTCACGCTCAGCGGCGGTCTCAGTTCGCTGACGATCTGGTCCGCTTCTTCCACGGCGGACATGGTGCGGAACCGGGGTGTCGGCAGCCCGCAACCCTCAAACACGTACTTGGTGCGCAACTTGTCCATCGCCAGAGCCGACGCCAGAATTTCACTGCCGCTGTAGGGAATGCCGGCCTGGGACAAAATTGCCTGCAAGGTTCCGTCCTCACCGCCGCGCCCATGCAGAGCAATAAAGACGCGGTCGAAATCCGGGCTCTCCACGGTCTTCAGCAGGCAGCCACGAACGTCTACCGCAAAGGCATCTACACCGGCGGACAACAGTGCCGCCAACACCGCTTTGCCGCTTTTCAGGGACACCTCGCGCTCGGCGGAATCGCCCCCCATAAATACAGCAACACGACCCAGCGCCCGGACAAGTTCCGGGGGCGCCTGGTAGGCCTGTGGTTCGGGATGTTGCATGTCACTCACTGGCAATTACTCCTGCTGCGGCCAATCTAGCCGCTACCCCACCAATATCCCCGGCGCCCTGCGTCATCAACAGGTCGCCGTCCTGAAGCACGTTCGCCAACAGGCTCTCGATTTCGTTGTTGTCCTCGACAAAAATGGGTTCTACCTTGCCCCGCTGCCTGATACTCCGGCATAACGCACGGCCATCAGCACCCGGAATGGCAGGCTCACCCGCGGAATACACTTCCATCAACAGCAGACCGTCTACCTCCGACAGAACCCGGACAAAATCCTCATATAGATCCCGCGTACGGCTGTATCGATGAGGCTGATACAGCATCACCAGCCTGCGACCGGGCCAGGCGTCGTGAGCGGCCCGGATCACCGCCTCCACTTCGGTGGGATGGTGACCATAGTCATCCACCAGGGTGATGGTGCCCTTCGGGGTCTGATAGTCGCCATAGACCTGAAACCGACGGCCGACGCCAGCAAAACCCGAGAGCCCCTTGCAGATCGCATCGTCGTCAACGCCCTCATCGGTCGCCACCGCAATCGCCGCAAGAGCGTTAAGCACGTTGTGGCGGCCCGGCATCTTGAGTTCTACCGCCAGATCACTTCGACCGCCCGGGCGTTTGACCACAAAACGGGTCCGCAGACCATCGGATTCGATCTCTTCCGCGCGGTAGTCGGCCTCGGGATTATCGATACCGTAGGTAATGATCGCCCTTGAGATTCGCGGGATAATTTCCCGAACATAACCGTCATCGACGCACATGACCGCGATGCCATAGAACGGCAGGTTGTGCAGAAAGTCGACAAACGTCTGTTTCAGCTTTTCGACGTCCCCACCATAGGTATCCATGTGGTCCGCTTCGATGTTGGTTACCACCGAAATGACCGGAGTCAGATGCAGGAACGACGCATCGCTCTCGTCCGCCTCTGCGACCAGATACCGGGAATCGCCGAGCTGTGCGTTCGTGCCAGCGCTGTTCAGCTTGCCACCGATGACAAAAGTGGGATCGAGTCCTGCCTCACCCAGCACCGATGCAATCAGGCTCGTGGTTGTCGTCTTGCCGTGAGTGCCTGCCACCGCTATTCCGTGGCGATAACGCATGATTTCCGCCAGCATTTCCGCGCGCGGCACGATCGGCACCCGGCGACCGCGGGCTGAGGCTACCTCGGGGTTGTCGTCAGCGACCGCCGAAGAAACCACAACAACGTCCGCCTTGGCACTGTTCTCAGGGCGATGACCAATGTGCACTTCCACGCCCATGGCTTTGAGCCGCGCGGTGACGGCCCCCTCTTTGAGGTCAGAACCGGAGACATCGTAGCCCTGGTTCTTCAGTACTTCGGCAATGCCACTCATGCCGGCACCGCCGATACCCACGAAGTGGATATGGCGGATCCGGCGCATTTCCGGCACCTGATAGACCAGCGGCGGATTCTTTGTGTCAGCCATTGGCGGCCTCCAGACAGTAATTCACGACTCTCTCCGTTGCATCCGGGCGGGCCAGCGTACGCGCGGCCTTCGCCATGTTCGTTACCCGGGCCCGATCCCTGCTCAGATCGCCCAGGGTCTCTGCCAGCCCTTCGGGGGTCAGTCGCCCCTGGGGAATCAGGATGGCGGCACCCGCACTCACCATTTGCTGACCATTCTTCGTCTGATGGTCATCCACCGCGTGCGGGAATGGCACCAGGACAGCCCCCACCCCGGCCGCACAGAGCTCGGAAATGGTCAGAGCACCGGCCCGACACAGCACCACATCAGCCCAGTCATAGGCCTCGGCCATATCCTTGATAAACGGTTCAACGCTGGCATCAATCCCGTGCTGCTCATAGGCTGACCGGGCGGCCTCGAGATGTTTTTCACCGCACTGGTGCCGAACAACCGGCCGCTCATCACTCGATATCTTCGCCAGCGCCTCCGGTACCTGCTGATTGAAAACCTGGGCCCCGAGACTTCCGCCCACCACAAGCAGCCGCAAGGCACCGTCTCGATCCGCCATGCGCTGGTCCGGGGTCGGCAATTTCGCCAGATCCTGCCTGACCGGATTGCCAGTACACCGGGTAATGACCTCGGTGCCGAAACTGCCCGGAAAAGCTTCCAATACCGTTTCTGCGAACCGCACCAACAATCTGTTAGTCAGGCCCGCGACCGCGTTCTGCTCATGGATCACCAGCGGCGTACGGGTCAGCCAGGCGGCCACGCCCCCCGGACCGGTCACAAAACCACCCATGCCCACAACACAGTCCGGACGGATCCGCCGCATGATGGTGAACGCCTCACCCAGCGCTCGCATCAGCCGGAACGGCGCCAGCAGCAAAGCCAATTTGCCCTTGCCCCGCAAACCCGAGATGTGAATCAGCGACAGCGGGATATCGGTATCGCCAATCAGGCGCTGTTCCATGCCGCCACTGGCCCCTAGCCAGTACACCTGGTGTCCCTTCTCCTCAAGCGCTCGGGCAGTTGCCAGCGCCGGGAAAACGTGTCCACCGGTGCCACCGGCCATCATCAGGAAGCGACGCTGATCAGTCATAAACTGCGCCTCCCCGGGTTCGTGGACCGGCCTTCTCCTGACCGAGGCGAACCTGGTCCAGGCGCTCCATTTCGACCCTTGCCAAGACACCGATGCACACACACATGATCATCAGGCTGGAGCCGCCGTAGCTCACCAGCGGCAAGGTCAGGCCCTTGGTTGGCAGCATACCGGTACTGACGGCAATGTTGATTGTCGCCTGCAGGCCGATCAGCAGCGTGATGCCGTAGGAAAAACACGCACCAAAGGGCATGTTCGCCTTCTCGGCCCGCCGGGCAATCACAAACCCGCTGACCACCAGCAGGGTGAACAGCGCCAGGACAATCAGCGACCCCAACAAGCCGAATTCCTCAGCGATGATGGCGAAAATAAAGTCCGTATGGGCTTCCGGCAAATAGAACAGTTTCTGAATCGAGTTGCCGAGACCGACCCCGCCCCAGTCGCCACGACCAAACGCAATCAGCGACTGGGTCAGCTGGTAGCCACTGTCGAACTGGTCCTTCCAGGGGTCGAGATAGCTCACCACCCGCTTGAGGCGGTATGGCTGAGTCAATACCAGCAACGCCCCGAGCACAACGAGAGTGACGATCAGCGGCACGAACCGGCTAAGCCGAACCCCGCTGAGGAAAATCATGCCGGCCGCGGCCGACACCAGCACCACGGTTGCCCCGAAGTCCGGCTGAATCACCAGCAGCACCGACGCCACCCCGAGCACCACCAATGGCTTGAGGAAGCCGACCCAGGTATTCAGCAGTTCTTCCCGGCGGCGAACCACGTACCCGGCGAGATAGGCGATCAGGCAAAGCTTGGCCACTTCGGATACCTGGACGTTGAACAGTCCGAAAGGAATCCAGCGGGTGGAGCCATTGACCGTGCGCCCCAGCGGCGTCAGGACCAGCACCAGAACGACGAGGCCAATGCCCAGAAGAAGCCAGCCGCTGCGCTCCCACCATGAAATCGGCACATTAACAGCGACAAGGGCCAGCACACAGCCCATTACGGCGAAGAGCAGCTGACGAATTACGTAGTGGTAGCTGTTGCCCATGGTCTCCGCGGCCATGTCCATGGACGCGGACGAAATCATCACGACGCCCATCACCAGCAATGCGACGGCGCTGATGACGAGCATTGGCAGCGGCTGAAGCTCACCCAGCCACTGGTTTCGGTTTGGCATTGTGATTCCCGTCTGCATCACAAGGCCTCCACCAGCGCGCGGAACTGGTCACCCCGGTCACCGTAGTCCCGGAACATGTCGAAGCTGGCGCACGCGGGCGACAGCAGCACCCGGTCACCGTTCTGAGCCAATCCGGATGCGATGGAAACCGCTTCCGCTAGCGACCGGGCGATGTGGCTGTCAACACCGCTACCTATGGCTTCGGCTATCTGGCCGGCATCCCGGCCAATCAGCACCAGTGCCCGACAGTGCATCAGGGCGGGCGCCTGCAGCGGGGCAAAGTCCGCGCCTTTGCCGTCACCCCCCGCGATGAGCACGACCTTGCCGCGCTCGGGTACCAGGCTCTCAATTGCGGCCACCGAAGCCCCGACGTTAGTCCCTTTGGAGTCGTTGATGTATTCGACGCCACCGACTTGCCGGATAAACTCACAGCGATGCGGCAATCCCCGGAAGCGACGAGCGACGTCGAGCATGGTCTCCATTGGCAGACCGGCGGCGTATCCAAGACCCAGCGCGGCCATGACATTGCTGAGGTTGTGATGTCCCATCAGGTGCAGTTCACTGGCCAACAGCAGGTTGTCAAAACCGAACGTAATCCAGGTGCCCTGATCGTCGTCCCGGGTACTGAAGGTTTCCGGATTCACCCGGTGAAACCCGAAACAGATGAACCGGAGGTTATCCCGGGCCATGGGGGTACTCAGGGCATCGTCGAGATTGACAACAGCATTCTTGCAGCCCCGGAAAATCCGTTGCTTGGCCTGAAAATAAGCCATTTTGTTCGGATAACGATCCATGTGATCATCACTGACATTCAGAACCGTCGCCGCCAGCGCATTCAGCTCCGCGGTGGTTTCGAGCTGAAAACTGGACAGCTCCAAAACATAAAGGTCGGCATCACGCCCGAGCAGATCCAGTGCCGGCGTGCCAATATTGCCGCCGACTTCCACCCGGCGGCCAGCGGCTCTGGCCATCTCTCCGACCAGCGTGGTCACCGTGGTTTTACCGTTGGAGCCGGTAATGGCCACGATGGGAGCATCGGCGGCTTCGGCAAACAGATCGATATCGCCGCGTATCAGGGCGCCGTTCTTGCTCGCCTGGGCAATAGCCGGCTCAGCGATGCTGATACCGGGGCTCACCACCAGCTCGTTGAAACCGGAAAACAAATCCGCATCAAACGCACCCAGATGAACGGGCACATCCGGCCAGCCGGCCCGCAACTCGTCCAGTCCCGGCGGCGTTTCGCGGCTGTCCGCAACCGCAATTTCCCGTCCCTGCCCGGATAGATAGCGCACGCAGGAAAGCCCGGTTTTTCCGAGCCCTACAATCAGTGTGCGACGATCCGAAACAATGACGCCCATAGTCGATGCGTACCCTTATCGTATCTTCAGACTGGCGAGGCCAATCAGAACCAGAACCACGGTTACCACCCAGAACCGCACAATGACGCGCGGCTCGGGCCAGCCCTTCAATTCAAAATGATGGTGCAGGGGCGCCATCCGGAAGATGCGACGTCCCGTCAATCGGAATGAGGCCACCTGCAGAATCACCGACACCGTCTCCATCACGAACACGCCACCCATGATGAACAGCACGATTTCCTGACGAACGATGACAGCCACCACGCCAAGGGCAGCCCCCAGCGCCAACGCGCCAACGTCGCCCATGAACACCTGCGCCGGATAGGTGTTGAACCACAGGAAACCCAGCCCGGCACCGACAATGGCACCGCAAAATACAATCAGCTCACCGGTGCCCGGCAAAGGAGGAATCAACAGGTAGTCGGCGAACTGGGCGTGCCCGGAGACGTAGGCGAATACACCGAGGGCCCCGGCGACCATCACCGTTGGCATGATGGCAAGACCATCGAGGCCATCAGTAAGATTGACTGCGTTGCTGCTGCCGACAATGACGAAGTAGCTGAGCAGGATAAAGATCACCGGGCCCAGCGTCAGGGAGACCTGCTTGACGAAGGGCACATACAGCGACGTTTCCTGCGGCAGGGACGAAGTGAAAAACAGGGCAATAGCAGCACCCGCACCAATCACCGACTGCCAAAAGTATTTCCAGCGTCCGGGCAATCCTCTTGGGTTACGCTCGACCACCTTGCGGTAGTCATCGACCCAGCCAATGGCACCGAACAGCAAGGTAACCAGCAGGGTTACCCAGACATAGCGGTTGGTGAGATCAGCCCAAAGCAGCGTGCTGATTCCGATAGCGACCAGGATCAGGGCGCCTCCCATAGTCGGCGTGCCGGCCTTGCTCAGGTGAGTCTGGGGACCGTCATCCCGAACCGCCTGACCAATCTGGTACTGGCTCAGCTTCCGGATCATGACCGGGCCAATGATCAATGAAATCAGCAAGGCAGTAAGCGTGCCCAGTATCGCCCTCAGGGTCAGGTACTGGAACACCGTCAGTGCCGTGAAATATTGGGATAGAACCTCTGTCAGCCAGAGCAGCATGAGTTATTCACCTTTTCTTTTATTCCCTCCACCACGTGATCCATGGCGGAACTGCGAGAACCTTTCACCAGCACCGTCATCGGCGATGAAACGGCACTGACGATGGCGTCAACCGCTTCGTCATGGGTGTGGTACATTTCTGCTCCAACGCCGAAGCCATCGGCATAGCCTTCGCACCCTGGGCCGACGGTAAGCAATCGCTCAATCTCTGCGGCCCGGGCGAACTCGCCAACTTCCCGGTGAAGGGTCCTGGCGTCCGAACCAAGCTCTGCCATGGCGCCAAACACGGCGATCCTCTGGCCCTCACGCCTGGCCAATACGCTCAGCGCGGCCTTCATTGAGGCCGGATTGGCATTGTAACTGTCATCGATTACCGTCAGACCGGGTGCCATCTGAAGGCTCTGCAAACGCCCTTTCACCGGCTCCAGCTGGGCCAGCCCGTCGGTAATTGCCTCATTCCCGGCCCCCATGCGTCGGGCGGCGGCGATCGCAAGCATGGCATTGGTCTGGTTATGCTCACCCTCAAGGGCAAGGCGCACAATGCAGGCCCAATTATCGGGACCGCTCACCCGGAAACTCTGACCCGGCGCATCCGACTCGAGCGGCTCAGAGCGGTAGTCAGCACCCGGGTGCCCAAGACGACTGACACTGACAACAGGGCGCTGACCTGCACGGGCCTGCCATTGGTCAAACGCGGGATCGTCCCGATTCAGCACCACCAGACCGTTCTCGGCGACACCGTCAATGATTTCGCCCTTGGCCTGAACGATATTCTCGTAACTGCCAAATCCTTCCAGGTGGGCCGAACCCGCATTGGTCAGGATCACCACCTCGGGGCGGGTAATCGCGACGGTATGTGCAATCTCGCCCAGCCCGCTGGCTCCGAGCTCAATCGCACCGTACCGGTGGTCCGGCGTGAGGCCAAACAGGGTCAGGGGCACACCAATGTGATTGTTCAGGTTGCCCCGGGTAGCCAGGGTCGGTCCCATCCTCGCCAGGATGGCCGCCGTCATTTCCCTTACGGTGGTCTTGCCGCTGCTGCCTGTAACGGCAACGAACCGGGCGTCACTTTCGTTCCGGTTGCCGGCCGCCAGCTGCGCCAGGGCGACAACGGTGTCACTGACCACCAGTTGCGGCAAGTCAACAGCCGCATCTGCGGTGTCGACAACGGCGGCCACCGCACCGCAGTCCTTTGCCTTCTGCAAGAAACGGTGGCCATCAAAATTCTCACCTCGCAAGGCAACAAACAGCTGACCTTGTGCAAGTGACCGGGTATCGGTGGAGACACCGGTAAAAAGCAGTTTCTCCAGACTCGGAGTTCCACTGGTCGCGCCAGTCCAGCGCTGCGCGTCGGCGAGGGAGAATGCGCGCATCATGCCACACCCCCATTCAGGTTGAGGCCATGACGCACCTGCTCCGCATCACTGAAAGGAATCTTCTGGCCAGCCACTTCCTGGAAAGCTTCGTGGCCTTTGCCGGCTACCAGAACAAGATCATCAGCCGATGCCATCTGGATGGCGGAACGAATCGCTTCCGCCCGATCATGGATCACTGAAGCTCGTTCCGGCTCCGAGAAGCCCGCCACTATGTCCGATGCGATTTCAGCGGGATCCTCACCGCGCGGGTTGTCATCGGTGACGACGATGACATCGGCCCCTTTTTCGGCCTCCTTTGCCATTTCCGGGCGCTTGCCGCTGTCCCGGTCGCCGCCGCAACCAAAAACGCAGATCAGTCGACCCTCAACATGTGGCCGCAGGGCCGCCAGCGCGTTGGACAAGGCATCCGGAGTGTGGGCGTAATCCACAACCACTCGAACCCCTTCGGCGCTACTGAATTTTTCGAGCCGGCCCGGAGGCGGCGTCAACCTGCTGACCGCCTGCTGCACACGCTCAACCGGAACGCCGAGGGTCAGGACCATGGCCATCGACGCCAGAACGTTACTGGCATTGAAACTCCCCATCAGCGGCACGGCAATGTCGAACGCGCCCCACTGGCCGTCCACACTCGCCTCAAAGCCATCGTCGGTTGGACTGAACGATTTCAACCAAAGCTCGGTCTGGGCTTCGTGCAAGCTGAAGCGCACCCGATCACACCGTCCTTCCAACTGATCGAACAGCTGGCGACCAAATGGATCGTCGAAATTGATCACGGAAAAATGCAGCTCTTCCCGGTCAAACAGCCGGGCCTTGGCCTCGCCGTAGGCTTCCATGGAACCATGGTAATCAAGGTGATCGCGGGTCAGGTTGGTGAATATGCCTCCCGCGATCATCAGGCCATCGACCCGCCCCTGATCAAGGGCATGGGAAGACACCTCCATAACCGCGACCCGCCCTCCCTGGGCCAGAATCCGCGACAGTACCCGATTCACCTGAACGACGTCCGGGGTGGTATGCGTCGCCGGCTGCAGCGCGCCAGGCATGCCATACCCGAGGGTTCCCAGCACGCCGCAGGGGGTGCCGGTTTCCTTAAGAAGTTGTGCCACATATTGGGTGACCGACGTTTTGCCGTTGGTTCCGGTGACCCCGATCAATCGCAATCGTTGGGATGGGTGCTCAAAGAAGCGGTCTGCAATCTTGCCCAGCAGGCTACGCAGGCCGACCACGGGCACCACCAATGCTCCGCGATATTCAGAGCATTCCCCCGCCTCCCCGGATTCCAGCAACACTACCGAGGCGCCCGCAGCAATGGCGTCTTCCAGGTAGTGATCCGCAGCCGTCTGGGTGCCGGCCAGGGCAACAAAGGCGTCGCCCGACCCGACATCCCGACTGTCCGTCTTGAGTCCATGTATGGTTACGTCGAATACCGACGGCACCGCCACAATACCTTGCAACAACGTGCTGAGAGATGTGATGCACATACGCTTACCCTCGCTCCCCGGCTGTCTTTTCAGGCACCTTCATGCCACCGACTTCCAGTTCAGGCTTCACATTCAGCAGTCGCAGTGCGTCACTCATGACCCGGGCAAATACCGGAGCGGCTACTTCGCCACCGTAGTATTCGCCGGACTGCGGCGCATCAACGGCCACAACCGTAACAATTCTGGGGTTATCAATAGGCGCCATGCCAGCGAATATCGCTTTGTACTGGCTGTCTTCATAACCCTGTTCGCCAACGAGATGGACGGTCCCGGTTTTCCCGCCAGCCGAATAAAAGCCCGGCTGGGCCCGTTTACCGGTGCCGCGGGAAACGACTTCCCGGAGCATGTTCCGAACTTCGTAGGTCACCTTTTCTGAGAGTACCCGCTGACCCTCAGGTTCCCTGTCAAGCTTGATCAGGCTCAACGGATAACGTACACCTCCGTTGGCAATAACCATATAGGCCTGGGCCAGCTGAAGCGCGTTTACGCTCATGCCATACCCATAGGACAGGGTCGCCTCCTCAACCGGGCGCCACTTTGGCGGTGATGGAAGCACGCCAACCGCTTCCCCGGGGAATCCGATGCCGGTTGGCTGACCCAGTCCCAGCCGACTGTAAAGGTCTCGAATGGTGTCGCCACCAATGTCGGTAGCAATCTTGCTGATCCCCACATTGCTGGACTTGGCGATGATATCGGTCAGATTCATCACGCCGTAGTTTCGATGGTCGCGTATGGTAAAACGACCGAAACGCCGGTAGCCGGGAGACGTATCAATGGTGGTTTTGACCGAATACTTGCCGGTTTCAAGGGCGGCGGCCATGGTGACCGGCTTCATGGTTGAGCCCGGCTCGAAAAGATCGGTGATCGCCTTGTTTCTGAGATTCTCGGGCGCTAACTGACTACGATCATTGGGGTTGTAGGAACCCTGGTTGACCATGGCCAGCACCTCACCGGTGTCCACATCGAGCATGACGAGGGTTCCGCCCCGTGCGCTGTGGGCATTAACCACGGCTTTGAGCTCACGATAAGCCAGGTATTGCAGGCGCAGATCAATGCTCAGCTGGAGGCTGTGTCCGGGCCGGGCATCCCGAATCAGAGTCAGGTCCTTGATTACGCGACCGCGATTGTCCTTAAGAACCCGCTTGCGACCAGATTCACCGGAGAGCCATTGATTGTAGGCCAGCTCCATACCTTCCTGGCCACGCTCGTCGATGTTGGTAAAGCCGACAATGTGAGCGGTCACTTCGCCGGCCGGGTAATAGCGGCGATACTCCTGGCGGGTGTAGATGCCATCAATATCCAGAGCCATTGCCTTGTGCGCTAACCCGGGCTGAACCTTTCTGCGCAGGTACATGAATTCACGGCCTGCATAGTTGTTCAGGCGCTCACGTAGCCCCGCTTCGCTGATGTCGAGCAACCGGGCAAGATTGGCCAAGCGTGCTTCACCGGAATCGGCCTCGGACGGGTTGGCCCAGACAGTCTGAACCGGGGTACTTACCGCGAGGGGCTCACCATAGCGGTCCGAAATGACACCACGATGGGCGTCAATGGATTCAACCCGGATGGTACGAACATCTCCCTGCTTGCGGAGAAACTCGTTATCAACAATGTGGAGATCAACGAGACGCCACCCAAGACCGGCCACCACCATCAGGAAAACGCCCAGCACAGAGCAATAGCGCCAGGCCTTCAGGCCGGACACCAATCGCTGGCTCCATGTTGTCTGCGCTTCCTGACCGGACAAATCGATCACCCTGACGGTTGTTGTTATCGTGTATTAAGGCGTTAACGCCGGCGACATCAGCGGTACCAGAACAATATCCTGGCGTCCCGGAACCACCATTCCGAAACGCTCTGCAGCAAGGTTTTCAACACGCCCATGAGCACTCAGCGCACTCTGTTCCAGGAGCAGCTGACTCCATTCCTGCTGGTAGCGATCACGCTCACCCTGCAGGTGGGACAGGGTGTTGAACAGCTCGCGGTTTTCGTGAGCGCTGACCACCACACCAATGGAGGAAGCGACCAGCAAAGTCACCAGCGCCAGAGAAATCAGAACATTGCGCTGGCGAGTAGCATCGAAGACCCGTCGTGAAATCCGCACAGCAGTCGCAACACCATCTCGCACCCGCTGCTTGTTAAGCTTGGCCGTTTTTACCGGCTGTTCTATGGCGACGGCACCCATGGTTATGCGCTCCCTTTAGAGTTCGCTTCTGAATCAATACGCTCCAGCACCCGCATCACTGCGCTTCGAGCCCTGACGTTGTCACTCACTTCGTCCGCACCCGCCTTGGCGGCCTTGCCAATCAGACGAAAGGCCGAAGCCTCCTGATCCGCGGTCACGGGTATTCCCTTGGGCAGCTGCGGCCCCCGTGCCAGATCCCGCATGAAGCGCTTGACGACACGATCCTCAAGGGAATGAAAACTGATCACCACCAACCGACCACCGGGCCCCAGTCGATCGACTGCTGCCTGCAAGCCAATTTCCAGGTCTTCAAGCTCCCGATTGATGAATATCCGGATAGCCTGGAAGGTCCGGGTCGCCGGGTGCTTGTGTTTTTCTTTTTTGGGCACAGCTTCGCTGACCAGTTCAGCGAGCTGACGAGTTGTTTCAATCGCCTCTTCCTGGCGACGCGCCACAACCAAACGGGCGATACGACGAGAGAACCGCTCCTCCCCGTATCGCCAGATTACATTGGCAATATCCTTCTCATCGGCCTCGGCGAGCCATTCGGCCGCGCTGGGCGACTGTTGCGGATTCATCCGCATATCCAGGGGCCCGTCGCGCATGAAGCTGAACCCTCGGGACGCATCATCCAGTTGCGGCGACGACACGCCCAGGTCCATCAAGACCCCGTTGACCTCATCCTGCTCCCGCCGGGCAAGCGCGAGCTCAAGCTCCGCAAAAGAGCCGTGGAACCAGGAGAACCGCGAATCCTTGACGGCGAGTTGCTCTGCCACGCCGATCGCCTCCGGATCCTTATCGATGCCCAGAAGGTGCCCGTGCTCAGCCAAACGGTCCAGAATCAACCGGCTGTGACCACCCCGGCCAAAGGTGGCATCCACGTAGTAACCGTCGGGGTCATTGACCAGGAAGTCGACCGCCGAGTCCAGAAGCACCGAGCGATGCGGAAGCGCAGCCCCGTGCCCCTGCTTGCGATCGGAGGTCATAAGGAAAGCGCCTCCATTTCAGGCGGCATTTCGTCGTCATCGGAGGACTCGTCCAGCCAGGCGAACCAGCGCTCTTCGCTCCAGAGTTCCAGCTTTTTACCCTGGCCAATCAACATCAGTTTCTTCTCAAGGTGGGCATAACTTCTCAGTGTCGGCGGAATCAGGATACGCCCCGCAGAGTCCAGCTCCATGGGTGCGGCATTACCAAGCAGTAACCGCTGCAACCGGCGCGCGGCCTTGTTCATATTGGGAAGCGCTTCAATTTTGGGCCGCAACTCTTCCCACTCAGGCTCGGGATATACCAGCAAGCAACGCTCCTCATCAGCATTGGCCGTCAATACAATGCGCCCACCACAGGTCTGCGCGAGTTCTTCGCGCACCTTGGCGGGGATCGCCAGGCGACCCTTCGCATCCATATTGATGGCATTGCTGCCGAGAAATTTGCTCATTTACACCGTCTCTGGGAGCTAGATACCCACAAAAAACCACTAGAAACCACTTTTTCCCACTTCTGCACACTATAGAAACACGCAATACACAATGCAAGCGCCGCGGATGGCGTCGCACTGGCAAAAGTTCCTTTTATGACAAGAGGTTACAGCCAAGGATTTGAGCAAACGGCGAGATTACGAAAAAGAAAAGAAGAAAAATCAAACACCTGCAAAAATGTCTGAAGAAGGCAAGTTAGGTTTAAGATTTTTTAGCTATAACGGAAATCTACTGAGAATGATGTGCATCACACAAAGAAGAGGGAAAATGAGCTCGCCGATAAGCCGGGTTCTGTCGTGGACAGTCATTCATCTAGGGCCTGCGTCACCACAGGCCTCAAGCAACCTACCCGAATCCAGCGCGGGCCACGCCATTGGATTCCTATTTGGTCTTGCTCCAGGTGGGGTTTACCATCGCCGTGGACTGTTGCCAGCCACGCGGTGCGCTCTTACCGCACCGTTTCACCCTTACCGGCACCCGTAGGTGCTTAGGCGGTATACTTTCTGTTGCACTTTCCGTCGGCTCACGCCGCCCAGGCGTTACCTGGCACCTTGCCCTGCGGAGCCCGGACTTTCCTCCCCCGGTTAAACCGGCGGCGACTGTCTGGCGAGCTCGGGCGAGACAATACTCCTGCGGTATTGGCCTTGCAAGGAAAACTCGCAGCGGAACCTCAGCCCTGCTTCAGCTCCAGCGCCCGCTGATACAGATCATTTTTTGATCGGCCGCTGAGCTCAGCGGCCACTTTGGCCACTTTTTTCACCGGCAGTTCCGGTAGCAGCAACCTGATGAGGCGATCGAGGTCCAATGCCCCCGCCGCCTCGTCATGATCGAGCGGCTCCGCGCCCCGGATCATGACTACGAACTCCCCCTTGGCACCATGGGGGTCCGCTTCCAGCGCAGAGCGCACCTCCGCGACTGTCCCTGAGTAGAAAGTTTCAAACGTTTTTGTCAGTTCGCGACCGAGCACAATTTCCCGGGTTTCGCCGAGGACCGTCGCAATATCGCCTACGGCATCCAGTATCCGGTGGGGAGATTCATAGAACACCAGTGTTGCCGCCTCCTCTCTCAATGACTCCAGCGCTGCGCGGCGGCCGGTGCGCTTCGCGGGCAGGAAACCAACAAACAGGAACCGGTCTGTCGGCAGCCCAGCGGCACTGAGCGCAGTAACCAGCGCACACGGCCCCGGAATCGGCGTGACTGTCAGCCCGCGACCCCGGGCCTCACGAACAAGCACGTAGCCCGGATCCGAGATCAGGGGCGTACCGGCATCCGAAATCAACGCAACACTATGCCCACGCTCCAGTTCGTCCAGAATACCGCTGGCCCGATCCCGCTCATTGTGATCGTGGAGCGCAACAAGTCGCTTCTGCAGCCCAAGGTGCTGCAACAAGCGTCCGCTGTGACGAGTGTCTTCCGCGGCAACCACATCAACCCTCGACAGTATCGCCGCAGCCCGGGGAGACAGATCATTCAGGTTGCCAATCGGTGTCGCCACGATATAGAGAACACCGGCGCCCCCATTTCTGCTGCCGGTTACGGATACCGGCCCCTCACCCTCGGATTTCAAATTGCCTGCCCCATCTTTGATAACCCCCACACCATGACACTTACGTCATGTGAATTGACCCCGGAGCTGTTAAACTTGCCACCGTTAGATCGGCGCCACAAGCCCAATAACCCGGAGTAGTTCGAGCTTGCCATGATCAAAATCCCCACCAAACACCGAGCCCTCGCCACCGTGTTTACCGTGGCACTGTTGTCCGCCGGTTGCGCCAGCGTCAACTTGCAGTCCCATGTCGCGCAGACCCCGGAGCAGGCCCTCGAGCTTGCTGGCCAGGAGTCCAATCGCCAGACAGCTCAACAGTATCTGCTGCGCATTGCCAGCCGTTTTCAGGACCAGGGCAACCATGCGGCGGCTCGCACGCTACTGCAAAGCTCTCAGTTGGCGCAAGCAGAGCCGTCACTTGAAAGCCAGAAACGCCTGCTAGCCATGGCGAGCGCAACCGCTCTGGACGACATCGATTGGGCCCGCACTCTGGTAGCCGACCAGTCCCCGGACAGCATTACCGACTACAGCCCGGCGCTGATGGGCCGCGCCGCCCAGTTACAGTCTCAGACCTATGCTCTGGCTGGCGAGCCACTGCCCGCCGCCATGACCCTGGTCCTGCAGACACAGACGGACAGTAACGCCAATCCGCAGCTGCTGCACGACCAGATTTGGCAACTGCTGAAAACAGTGCCCGACGAGGACCTTGAGGCCGCAGGCAGCCGTGCAATCGGCTACGAGACGCAAGGCTGGCTGGAACTGGCCGCGACGGTGCGCGCCCCAGGAGCCGAACTCGATGAACAGGGTCGCAGCATTCGCGGCTGGCAAAACAATTGGCCCGGCCATCCCGCGGCCCAGGTTCTGCCGTCAGAGTTACAGCTGATTGCATCCCTCGCCGAGAGTCGTCCGGAAACCATTGCCCTCGCGCTGCCTCTCAAAGGCCCCCTGGCAACTGCAGGAAAAGCCATTCGTGATGGCTTCATTGCAGCCTACTACCTCGATGAATCCGTTGACCGTACCAAGACCGACATCCGAATCGTCGACACCTCTGATGCCACTTTCAGCGACTTGTACAAAGAGCTGTCCGGCGAGAATGTGGACCTGATCGTCGGCCCCCTCGAAAAGGAAGCACTGACCCAACTGGGGTCCATGAACACTTTGCCGGTGCCGGCCCTGGGCCTCAACTACCTGCCAGCCGACCAGAAAGTGCCGGAGGGGCTTTACCAGTTCGGCCTGTCCGCAGAGGATGAAGCCCGCCAGATTGCAGACCGGCTTGCCTCGAAAGACATTCGCCACGCCCTGGTTCTGATCCCGCAGGGCGAGTGGGGTGACAGGGTCGAGACAGCGCTCCTCCAGCGTAT
The DNA here is from genome assembly GCF_019392195.1 of Marinobacter sp. F4206. Classification (NCBI taxonomy): domain Bacteria; kingdom Pseudomonadati; phylum Pseudomonadota; class Gammaproteobacteria; order Pseudomonadales; family Marinobacteraceae; genus Marinobacter; species Marinobacter liaoningensis. Next base: position 12,286 of record NZ_JAHXKI010000003.1, on the reverse strand, counting down.
GGCTGCCAACGGCAGTTCAGCGCTGGACATTGAGCGCTTCTTCCGTGATGACAACCTCCGGGCGGTAACGGCGGACCTGCTTGGAATTACCGTGTCTCGAGACCGGGCCATCCAGGTGGAGCGCACCATTGGCCTGGACGTGGAGTTCGAACCGCGGCGCCGGCAAGATGCCCAGGCCATCGTGATGGTGGCTGAACCAACCATCGCACGCCAGTTCAAGCCATTGTTCGCCTTCTACTTTGGCGGCGACCTTCCGGTTTATTCGCCATCTATTGTTTACGAGGGCACACCCGACCCAGCCAGGGACCGCGACCTGGATCAGGTAATTTTCACCGATACACCCTGGGTTCTCGAGGAAGAAAACGAACTACGGGCGAAGGCAGACAAGCACCTGTCCGGCACCCGGGGCCAGCTCGGCCGTCTGTTTGCCATGGGCGCCGATGCCTGGCAACTGAGCAAGCGCCTCCCCCTGCTTCGCCAGGTCGAGACCGCCTCAATCGACGGGCAGACCGGGGTACTCACTATGACCAGCGAGGGCAGTATTCATCGCGAACAACTGTGGGCCCAATTCCAGAACGGTAGCCCCAAGCTGCTACCAAAACCGGAACCACAGCTGTCCGAGCCCACTTCGATCCCGACAGATGACAACAGCGGGTCACAGGACCTCAACCAGTAATTCCTCACTTCGGAACAGCCGGGCCATGGAAGGCAGAAAAGCGTTGGGCAATCACTTTGAAGGGGTGGCTGCCCGCTACCTCGCGAGCCGGGGTGTGACCATATTCGAACGCAACGTCTATAACCGAGGTGGAGAGATCGACCTGATCGGACGGGACGGAGATACACTGGTTTTCTTTGAAGTCCGCTACCGGGGCGCCGGCAGCCTCGCCGATCCGGCCAGCTCTGTCACTCCACCCAAGCAGAAACGGCTACTGAAAGCAGCGTCCTTTTACCTCCACAAACACCGCCTGTGGGACACGCTGAGCCGCATCGATGTCATTGCCATCAGCCCGGGAACCGTCAAAAAATACCGGGTACAATGGATTAAAAACGCAATTCAGGCAGGGTAAAAAGACACAATGACGGACACCGAGCACCAGATCAATCAATGGTTTGCCAGCCACATGGAACAGACCGCCCAGGCGGCCAGCACGGTCGGACCGGCCATTGAGGAAGTCGCAGACGCCTTTGTGAATGCTCTGCTTCAGGACGGCAAAATTATTACCTGTGCCAACGGTAACGCCAATATTCTGGCCCAGTATTTCTGCACCGCGTTACTGAACCGCTTTGATCAGGATCGCCCCGCCTTGCCCGCCATTAATCTGGGTGCAGACGCGACCACTTATTCGGCCATTTGTCGCGACAATCGTTTCAACGATACCTTTTCACGCCAGGTCAGAGCGATAGGAAAACCCGGGGACCTGCTTTTCGTTATCGTCGACGATGGCCACAAGGCCAACCTGATTCAAGCGATTCAGGCTGCCCACGATCGGGAAATGAACGTTGTGGTACTGAGTGCACGCGAGAAATCGGATATCACCTCACTCATGCACCCGGAAGACCACGAAATCGCGCTCAACGACCTTACTCCGACCGAAGCTACACCTCTGCTGCTGGTCATCATCAATGCACTGTGCGGGCTGATCGACAGCAAACTGTTCGGGGGATAAAGAAAAAGCCAGCGATTGCTGGCTTTTTGGCGCTACTTGCTTCCTGGTAAGTCGCTATTTGACGACTTTCAGGGTCGGCCGCCCGGATGGACGCTCGTCGCCACCGTGACGGGAGTCCTCCCTGTCATTGGTACCGTCTGGATCAGGTGATCCCGGCTCACTGCCAAACACCATGCCCTCACCGTTCTCCTTGGCATAGATCGCCATGACCGCCTGCAGAGGAATAAAGACCTGCATGGGCACGCCACCGAACCGGGCACTGAATTCCAGCGCCCCGTTCCCTATAACCAGACCCCGAACAGCGCCCGGGCTGATATTGAGCACGATCTGACCATTGGCAACGTGCTCGGTTGGAACCTGAACACCCTGCACACCTGCATCCACCACGATGTAGGGGGTACAGTCGTTGTCCAGAATCCATTCGTTAAAAGCCCGAACGAGGTACGGCCGACTGGACGTCATGGTGATTTTACTATCAGGCACTGCCACTCTCCTGGCCCGGTATTACGGGAATCGCCAATTCAGCTGCGCATGTCTTCTTCAAGATCCGAGAGGCTGGCCTTGAAACCCTCCCGACTGAAGATGGTCTCCATGTACTTCTGCAACGGCTTGGCCTGCTTGTCGTTCAGCTCGATACCAAGGGCCGGGAGACGCCACAGGATCGGGGCGATGCAACAGTCAACGATCGTGAATTCTTCTGACAGGAAAAACGGCATCTCGCCAAACAGCGGCGCCGTTGCCAGCAGGCTCTCACGCAGCTCTTTGCGAGCCGCTTCCGACGCCTTTGCATTCGGCTGAGACAGGATCTGATCGACCAGACCACACCAATCTCGCTGGATCCGGTGAATCATCAGGCGGCTGTTGGCCCGGGCCACCGGGTACACCGGCAACAGGGGCGGATGCGGAAAACGCTCGTCCAGGTACTCCATCATGATATTGGGCTCGTACAGCACCAGATCACGATCCACCAGAGTTGGCAGGGCGTTGTACGGATTCAGGTCGGCCAGTTCGGCCGGCGGGTTATCCGGATCCACGTCCACAATGTCGACGGTAACACCCTTCTCTGCCAATACAATACGCACCCTGTGGCTGTAATGACTGGCCGGATCCGAGAAAAACGTCATTGATGACCGCTTGGTCACAACGCCCATAGAACTACCTCACGAGTAAACAAACCGAAATGATCCCGAAAAAACGCAAAATTCCAGCGGGCCGGTTATTGCCCGCTGGAAATCAGGAAACGGGATTATACCCTATTTCTCAGTGCACGTCCTTCCAGTACTCACGATTGAGCAGGTAGGCAAAGACGAAGAAAATGGCAACGAAGATCAGGACAAAGATGCCCAGACGCTCACGCTCCACTCTGACCGGGTCCGCCATATAGGACATGAAGTTGGTCAGATCGTACATCGCCTGGTCAAACTCCGCGGCCGACATGCTGCCCTCAACCGCGTACTCCGGGCACGCATCCGCGTTGTTGATGTTGCCGCTTAGCGGCTCAACGCTTGCCTCAACACCAATACGGGGGGGAACTGCGCAGAGGCCCTGCATCTCAACCAGAACGTGCGGCATACCGACATTGGCAAACACCACATTATTAACGCCCAGCGGTCGGGAATCGTCCTGGTAGAAGCCACGCAGATAGGAGTAAACCCAGGACTCTCCACGCAGGCGCGTTTCGAGCGTCAGATCCGGTGGCGGCGCCCCAAACCAGTCGGCAGCCATATCCTTGCTCATGGAATTTTTCATCAGCTCACCGATCTTGGCGCCGGTGAAGATGAGGTTTTCCTCATACAGCTCCGCTGGAATTTCCAGATCGTCGGCGACCCGCTTGTAGCGAGCATATTCCATGGAGTGACACCCCATGCAATAGTTGCTGAAGAGGGCCACGCCGCGCTGCAGGGACTCCTTGTTGGTGTGATCAGTCTCAATGTGATCAAGAGCGACCCCACCACCGGCTGCCAGCCCGAGAGCCGGAAGGAATGCTATGAAAAGACCAAAAATCAGCTTTCTCATTATCCTGTCACCCTCTCTGGCACTGGCTTGGTTTTTTCCATCCGCGTGTAGAACGGCATGAGAATGAAGTAGAGGAAGTACAGCACTGTCAGAATCTGAGCGACAGTGGTACGGCCTGCAGTCGCCGGAACCAGCCCCAGATAGCCCAGAATCACAAAGCTGACGGCGAAGATCGCCAGGGCGATCTTGCTGAGCCAGCCTTTGTAGCGCATGGACCGCACCGGACTCTTATCGAGCCAGGGCAGCACGAACAGGATGGCAATGGCACCACCCATGACGACCACACCCCAGAACTTGGCAGGCAGACCGAACAGGTCAACCGTTACCGCCCGAAGCATCGCGTAGAAGGGCGTGAAGTACCAGACCGGCGCAATGTGCTCAGGAGTCTTCAGCGCGTTGGCCGGCTCAAAGTTCGGCTTCTCCAGGAACAGACCACCCATTTCCGGGAAGAAGAAAACCACCACGAAAAAGATGAAGAAGAACACGCCCACCCCAAGGAGATCGTGGACCGTGTAGTACGGGTGGAACGGGATACCGTCTTTGGGAATACCGTTCTCATCCTTGTTCTTCTTGATGTCGATCCCGTCAGGGTTGTTCGAGCCAACTTCGTGCAACGCCAGAATATGCAGCACGACCAAGCCGAGCAGCACAATCGGCAGCGCCACAACATGCAAAGCAAAGAAGCGGTTCAGGGTAATGCCCGAAATCAGGTAGTCACCACGAATCCACAGTGACAGGTCTTCCCCGATCACGGGGATAGCGCCGAACAGGTTAACAATGACCTGGGCACCCCAATATGACATCTGGCCCCAGGGCAGCAGATAGCCCATGAAAGCCTCGGCCATGAGCACCAGATAAATCAGCATGCCGAAAATCCAGATCAGCTCACGGGGCTTTTGGTACGAGCCATACATAAGGCCACGGAACATGTGGAGGTAAACCACCACAAAGAACGCAGACGCACCCGTGGAGTGCAGGTATCGGAGCAGCCAGCCCCACTCAACATCACGCATGATGTATTCAACGGAGGCGAAGGCGCCTTCCGCTGACGGGTTGTAGCTCATGGTCAACCAGATACCCGTAACCAGCTGGTTAACAAGTACCAGCATGGCGAGTGAGCCAAAGAAGTACCAGATATTGAAGTTCTTTGGCGCGTAATACTTGCCAAGGTGCTTGTTCCAGGCTTCAACGACGGGCAGACGCTCGTCTACCCACTGAATGAACTTCTGCATTACGCTGCCTCCGGGTCAAGACCAATCGTGAGGGTCGCGTCGTCGTCGTAACGATAAGGCGGAACCTCGAGGTTCAGTGGAGCAGGCTGCGCCTCGTAAACGCGACCGGCAAGGTCGTATTTCGAACCATGACACGGACAGAAGAGGCCACCGAGCCAGTCATCACCCAAGTCTGCCGGCGCCACCTCCGGGCGGTAGGACGGCACACAACCAAGGTGGGTGCACAGACCCACAATCACGGCAATTTCGGGCTTCAGGGCGCGATAGATGCCATCGATATATGGAGGCTGCTGCGGCGCTTCGGACTGAGGGTCCTTGACGGCATCGTTCAGCTTCTCGATGTTTTGCAGCATCTCTTCGTTGCGGCGGATAATCCAGACCGGCTTACCCCGCCACTCAACAGTGATCTGTTGACCCGGCTCTATTTTGCTGACATTGACGGTTACCGGCGCACCAGCTGCTTCCGCCTTGGCACTGGGATTCCAGGATGCCACGAACGGAACTGCCGCACCGACGACGCCGACTCCACCTACCACGGACGTAGCACCGATCAGAAACCGGCGCCGGCCTTGGCTCACGTCGCCATTACTCATTATGGTTTTCTCCCATCAGGCGATGTCACAGCCCGCCAAATAGCCGGCAATGTGCATCTAAAAGGACTTCACAACCCAAAAATATAAGCGCCCAAATGGTAATGAAATTAACAGGGGCTTACAAGTCGGATAGCCGCCTCAGGCGGCCCCATCCCTGCTCCAGATCAATTCGTTCGAAATCACCCGGGCATAAAAAAACCCGACCAAAAAGGCCGGGTTTTCTGGATCCTGCTCCAGCGATATTAACGCTTGGAGAACTGAGGACGCTTACGCGCCTTGCGCAGACCCACTTTCTTACGCTCGACTTCACGAGCATCACGGGTAACGTAACCCGCTTTGCGCAGCGCCGGACGCAGAGTTTCATCGTAATCCATCAGAGCGCGGGTAAGACCGTGGCGAATCGCGCCGGCCTGACCACTGATACCACCACCCTTAACGGTAATGTTGATATCAAAACGATCGGCAGATTCAGCAACAACCAGCGGCTGACGAACGATCATGCGCAGAGTCTCACGACCGAAGAAGTCTTCGATGGTGCGACCGTTGATGGAAATGTTACCGCTTCCCGGCTTGATAAAAACCCGAGCCGTGGATGTCTTGCGGCGACCAGTACCGTAATTTTGTGCTACAGACATATCCGCCTTCCGTTAAATGTCGAGTTCTTTGGGCTGCTGGGCTGCGTGAGGATGCTCAGCGCCGGCATAGATTTTCAGCTTCTTGAACATGGCGCGGCCGAGCGGACCCTTCGGAAGCATGCCTTTGACAGACTTCTGGATGATTTGCTCAGGCGCCTTGTCCACCAGCTTCTCGAAGTTGATGGACTTGATTCCACCCGGAAAGCCGGTGTGACTGTAGTACATCTTGTCAGATGACTTGTTGCCGGTAACCCGCACCTGGCCGGCATTGATAACAACAATATAATCGCCGGTGTCTACATGAGGGGTGTACTCAGGCTTATGCTTGCCCCGCAGACGACGGGCGATTTCGGTTGACAGACGACCCAGCGTCTTGCCGGCTGCGTCTACAACGTACCAGTCACGTTTTACTGTTTCTGGTTTCGCACTCAGAGTCTTCATTGATTCCGCCTTGAACGCTATATAAGAAACGTTAAAAACCACCACCGGTAAATGCTTGGCATCCGGAGGAGGTTCTGTACCTGTAATTAATGCGGCAGTGACACTGTTCGGGGCTGAGACAGTGACATCGCCTTGAAAAGCCAGGGCGCGAAGTATACTCGAACCACCAAAGAAAGCCAACCCCGACGCCCGGTGTTTCGTTATTCCCCTATATGCCCCGCTCCCGGCAATACAGCCGGTAGACATTATCCAGCAGGACTGGCGCCAATGTCTCGGGGCTGCTGCCACGAAGTTCCGCCAGGGCCTCCAGAACGAGCCCGATATTGGCTGGAGAATTGCGCCCCTTTTCCACACCGTTCGGTGCCATGTCGGGGGCATCGGTCTCGAGCACCAGCGCGCTGAGCGGCAGCTTAGCCACCGCCTCGCGGGTTTTGCGGGCGCTGGCATGGGTAATAACGCCACCGATTCCGATGAAACAGCCCAGATCCACGAGCTTGGCGGCCTGCTGATAACTCCCGGAGAACCCGTGTACGAGTGCCAGCCCATCCCAGCTGACCCGATTCAGGACGCCATGCACCTCATCGTGGGTTCTGACCGAGTGAATGACCAGCGGGAATTGTTGCCGTGCGGCCAGAGCGACCTGAGCCTCGAACCAGGGCCTCTGCGTATCCAGGTCACCATGGACGCGATCAAGACCGCATTCCCCGATGGCGACGCACCGTTCCGGGCGCCGACTTACGAGCTCCTCGAGCAGCTGTAGGTCGCCATCATCATGCTCGGCCACATACCACGGGTGAATACCGAGACAGTAATACGCCTCGGGAAAGGCGAGGGCCGTTTCACGAACTCGCCCCCAATCGGCGCGACGCACCCCGGGTATAACCAGCCCGGCCAGCCCCGATGCCCGCGCGCGATCAAGCTCGCTGCCCCGACAACCGTCGAATCGCGGAAAATCGAAGTGACAATGAGCATCGACCAGTTGCACTCACACCTCCAGCCGGGACCTCAATGCTCCCGGGTCTTGTGGAACTCGACGTCCGGAAACCGCTCCTGAGCCAGATTCAGGTTCACCATCGTGGGCGCAATGTAGGCGAGTCGATCGCTGCCATCAAGGGCCAGGTTGTCATTATTCTTGCGCTGGAATTCGTCGAATTTGCGCTCGTCCTTGCACGTCACCCAACGCGCCGTTGCCACGTTGATCGGCTCGTAGATCGCCTCAACCTTGTATTCGCTTTTAAGGCGGCTGACTACCACGTCGAACTGAAGCACACCGACCGCTCCGACAATGAGGTCATTGTTCCGGAGCGGACGAAACACCTGGACCGCACCCTCTTCCGACAACTGGATCAATCCCTTCTGAAGCTGCTTCGCCTTGAGCGGGTCTTTCAGGCGAATGCGACGGAACAGTTCCGGAGCAAAGTTGGGGATCCCGGTGAACTTCATGTCATCACCGGCGGTAAACGTGTCACCCAGCTGAATCGTGCCGTGGTTATGCAGGCCAATGATATCGCCGGCGAAAGCCTCATTGGCGTGCTCTCGATCACCCGCCATAAAGGTCAGCGCGTCTGAGAAGCGAACCTCCTTGCCAATCCGGACGTGGCGGGCCTTCATGCCCTGAGCGTACTTTCCGGAGACAATCCGGAGGAACGCAACGCGGTCACGGTGTTGAGGGTCCATATTTGCCTGGATCTTGAAAACAAAGCCGGAGAACCCGTCTTCGGCGGGCTCGACAAGACGCTGGTCCGTTTCCCGCGGTTGCGGCTGTGGCGCCCACTCAACCAGGCCATCCAGCATGTGGTCGACCCCGAAGTTACCCAGAGCGGTACCAAAGAAAACCGGGGTCAGCTCTCCGGCCAGAAACGCTTCCTGGTCGAATTCATGGGACGCCCCTTTTACCAGCTCGATTTCATCCCGTAAATCTTCCGCGTACGCCCCGATCGCCTCATCAAGCTCCGGGTTATCCAGACCTGAGATGATTCGCGCATCCTGAATGGTATGCCCCTGACCCGACTGGTACAGAATCACCTCGTCGCGGAGCAGGTGATACACCCCCTTGAAACTCTTACCCATCCCAATCGGCCAGGTAATCGGGGCGCAGGCGATCTTGAGAACGTCCTCGACCTCATCCATCAGCTCAACGGGATCGCGGGTGTCCCGGTCCAGCTTGTTCATGAATGTCAGAATCGGGGTATCACGAAGGCGAGTCACCTCCATCAGTTTGATGGTTCGCTCCTCAACACCCTTGGCGCTATCAATGACCATCAAGCAAGAGTCAACGGCCGTCAGGGTCCGGTAAGTATCTTCCGAGAAGTCCTCGTGCCCCGGGGTATCCAGCAGGTTCACCAGCTTGCCGCCATAGGGAAACTGCATCACGGAGGTCGTTACGGAAATCCCCCGCTCCTTTTCCATTTCCATCCAGTCAGACTTGGCGTGCTGGCCGGATTTTTTCCCTTTCACGGTACCGGCTTTCTGAATCGCCTGCCCGAACAGCAGGACCTTTTCAGTGATGGTGGTCTTACCGGCGTCCGGGTGCGAGATAATCGCGAAGGTGCGGCGCTTGGCCACTTCCTGGGAAAGGTTTGACATAGTAGAGAGGCAACCTGAATAAGATGTTCCGAGAAAGCGGCTATTATAGGGGCTAAGCGACTCCTACGCGAACCGTTCCACCCCGGGATCTAAGAGCTGAAGCGCAAAGCCATCACGCGGGCATCCTCCCGCCCGTCAGGGGCGGGGTAATAGCCAGGTCTCCTGCCTATTTCGTCAAATCCCTCGGCCACATAAAGCTGATGGGCGGCCTCATTACTCAGGCGAACCTCAAGGATGGTTTGCCAGATCTGCTCGCGTACGGCCTCACCCAGCAGGTGACGCAGCAACTGTCGGCCGATCCCCTGCCCCTGCCGCCCGGGATGTATGCAGAGGTTCAACAGGTGCGCTTCATCAAACATATAGGCAACCACGGCGTACCCCACCAGGCCGTCCCCCTGGTAAGCAGCCCACAAACGGTAATTATCCCGAAAACAATCCTGGAAAACAGTTTCGGCCCAAGGGTGGGAATAACTCTGCCGTTCAATTTCAAGGACCTGGGGGAGATCCTCCCGGGCAAGGGACCGGATCTGAAGGTCACTCTGCATGACCTCACGAAAGGCCTCCCGATTCCGCATCATTGCCCTGCCAGCGGTTTCAGTTCCTGCCACAAGGCCCGCTTCCGGGAGGGATTGGACGCCAACTCAGCCAGTGTTCCCGGAAAGATCAACTCCGGCCGGATACCGGAGATGTGTTGAAGCCAACTATCATCGCCCTGATATCCGTCCGGCCCTTCCAGCCCGAGTACCACTAATTTCTGCCCCTGCAGCGTTGACAAGGTATGGCTAAGAACGGCGCGAAGATCAGCCAGCGAATTCCCTGGCGCCCTCAGGTTGTTGAACACGGGCCAACGAACGGGCCCGACGTTGCGCACCGTGGTTTCACCAAGACTCTTGAGGATGTTTTCAGCCAGGGTTTCCTGCAACCGCAGACTCGCTTCACCCGAGAGGCTGGCGATCAGCGCTATGCCGCGGCCAATCCATATCTGCAAATTCAGATCGAGCTTTAGGACTCCTGAAACGGCGGTGGGAACGCCATGCTCTGGAACTTCCAGTTTGCCCCCTACTGCCGCTTCGGTCTCGGCCAAGGGGACGCTGGCATTATCCGGCCGACTCGAAGAAGGCTGTGCGTCTGCCATCAAGGCTTGCAGGTTGGCGACTCTGGTCGCACCGACTTCCCGACCGGCATCGCCCGGAGACGATGCACCGGGTGCCTGACGACCTGAAACAGAAGGTAAAGCAGCCTCTGAGGGCGCGGCCTCTGCCTCCTGCTCATCATCAAAGACATAGTCCGGGCTGGGCGCCGCTCCCGGCAAAGGGTTCCGGGCGTACCAGAGCTGAACACCGGCCATGCCGAGATAGAACTGTCGTTCGGTTTCCGATTGCATCATTTTGGCTGCCTGGAGCTTCCAATCCTATAGGTTTAAACGTCCGCGACCTGGGGATGCTGCCGCACACCTCCACGGCTGATGAGATTCAGCGCCTCGATATAGGCCTTGGCTGACGCAATGATGATATCGGTATCCGCGCCCACACCGTTGACGATGCGACCACCACGCTCAAGCCGAACCGTCACCTCACCCTGGGCGTCGGTACCACTGGTAATATTGTTCACCGAGTAGAGCTGCAGATTACAGCCGGAATCCACCAGCGACTCGATTGCCTTGAACGTGGCATCGACCGGCCCACTACCTTCAGCCTCTACCTTATGCTCCTTACCGTCGAGGGTAAGGGTCAGATTGGCCCTTGGCACCACACCGGTCTCAGAACATACCTGCATACAAACAAGTCCATAACGCCCAACTTCTTCCTTCTGGCGGGTATCACTGGCAATGGCCTGAAGGTCTTCGTCGAAAATCTCGTGCTTGAGATCGGCCAAAGCCTTAAACCGCGTAAAGGCCTCGTTCAGCTCGGTTTCTGTCTCGAACTGGATACCCAGTTCCAGCAACCGGGTGCGGAACGCATTGCGACCGGAATGCTTGCCAAGAACCAGGCTGTTGGTATGCCAGCCGACATCTTCAGCGCGCATGATTTCGTAGGTTTCACGATGCTTCAGAACACCATCCTGGTGAATGCCTGATTCGTGGGCGAACGCATTGGCGCCGACTATTGCCTTGTTGGGCTGGACCGGGAAACCGGTTATGGTCGATACGAGACGGGATGCCGGGACGATGTGCCGGGTATCGATTCGGGTATCAATCTGGAAGAGGTCCTGACGCGTCCTTACGGCCATCACCAGCTCTTCCAGCGACGCGTTACCCGCACGCTCCCCCAACCCATTGATGGTGCACTCTACCTGTCGCGCACCCTTGGTCACCGCCGCCAGAGAGTTGGCAACAGCCAGCCCCAGGTCATTGTGACAATGAACCGAGAATATGGCCTTATCCGCGTTGGGAATCCGGGTCAGCAACTTCTCGATGGTGTCGCCAAACTGTTCAGGAATAGCGTAGCCCACGGTATCCGGAATGTTGATGGTGCGAGCCCCTGCATCGATTGCCGCCTCAATGATCCGGCACAGGAAATCCAGGTCTGAGCGGCCGGCATCCTCACAGGAGAATTCGACGTCATCAACATGACTGCGGGCACGCTTGACGGCACGCACAGCCTGCTCAACGACTTCGTCGGGCTGCATCTGAAGCTTGTGCTTCATATGAATGGGCGAGGTTGCAATGAAGGTGTGGATCCGCCCACGTTCGGCGGGCTGAATGGCTTCGGCCGCCCGGTCAATATCCTTGTCCAGCGCCCGGGCCAGACTGCAGACCATAGATTCCTTGATCGATTCCGCGATGCCCTTTACCGCCTCAAAGTCACCCTGACTGGCGATGGCAAAGCCGGCCTCAATTACATCGACACGAAGCTTCTCCAGCGCTTTTGCAATCCGAAGCTTTTCGGCCTTGTTCATAGTTGCGCCGGGGCTTTGTTCGCCGTCGCGAAGCGTGGTGTCAAAGATAACCAGATGGTCGTGGGCGGGCATTCGCAGGCTCCATCAAATAGTTTGGTTTGATACGTCGGAGTATACCACTGACGGGGATTTTTTAGGGGCCAATAAAAAACCCCAGCTTCGAGGAAGCTGGGGTTTAGGTATTAAGAGTCTGACGATGACCTACTCTCACATGGGCA